>NZ_JAPDCN010000012.1:478-164558 GCF_027706185.1 Aeromonas sp. Y318-3 | reverse complement strand
CAGAAGTGAAACGCGGTAGCGCCGATGGTAGTGTGGCATTCGCCATGCGAGAGTAGGACACTGCCAGGCACCCAATTTAAGAACCCCGCTCATCGAGCGGGGTTTTTTATTGCCTGCAATTCGGTAAATAGTCTGATAATTGACCGTTCATTCTCTCTTCTCTGCCGTTTTCTCTGTTTTCCCTCCCTGATTTTCTCCGGTTCTGCCATCGCGGCTGGCGTTGGTTGTCGTTATAATGGCCGCCCTCAAGCAAGGTGGTGGTATGAAAGCAGAATATCTACAGCGATTCGGGGGCATTGCCCGTCTTTATGGTCAGAATGCCCTGCGTTCCTTTAGCCAGGCGAAAGTCTGTGTGGTGGGGATCGGTGGCGTGGGCTCCTGGGCGGCAGAGGCGCTGGCCCGCGCCGGTATCAACCAGATCACCCTGATCGACATGGACGATATCTGCATCACCAACACCAATCGCCAGATCCATGCAATGCAGGGTACGGTCGGTCGCCTCAAGACCGAGGTGATGGCCGAGCGTATTCGCGCCATCAACCCGGATTGCGAGGTGATCGAGGTGGATGATTTCGTCACCGCCGACAATCTGGCCGAGCATATCAAGCGGGAGTTTGACTATGTGGTGGATGCCATCGACTCGGTCAAGGCCAAGGTGGCGCTGATTGCCTTCTGCAAGCGTAACAAGATCCCGGTGATTGTGGCCGGTGGTGCTGGCGGACAGATGGATCCGACCCAGATCACTGTGGCGGATCTGTCCAAGACTATTCAGGATCCGTTGGCCGCCAAGGTGCGCTCCGACCTGCGCCGGTTGCACAACTTCAGCAAGAATCCGGCGCGCAAATTCGGAGTGGAGTGTGTCTTCTCAACCGAGCAGCTGAGCTATCCGGATGGCAATGGCGGTACCTGTCAGGCCAAAGCGGCCAGCGATGGCACCATGAAGATGGATTGCGCTTCCGGCTTTGGCGCTGTGACGCCGGTGACGGCAACCTTTGGGCTGGTTGCCGCGTCCCGGGTATTGAAAAAGATTGCCGAGCGGGGCACCCGAGCCGAGAAAGAGGCAGGGAATGAAGATGCTGGGTCGATTAGCGAAGCCTAATCGACCACTGAACAAGGCGGGTTAGACCGCTTGTTCCCGGATCGCCAGTACGACCGCTCTGAGCCCGTTACCTCGTGACGGGCTCAAGTGTTTCTCAAGCCCTAGTTCGCTGAAATAGCCTTCCATATCAAAAACCTGGATCGCCGCAGACGATTGGTGGTTGAGCGCCGCCAGCACGATGACGATAAGGCCACGCACGATGCGGGCATCGGAATCACAGGCAAAGTGCCAGCAACCATCTTCGCTTTGTTCCCCCTTCAGCCAGGCCAGGCTTTCACACCCCTTGAGGCGGAACTCCTCCTGCTGCCATTCGCCGGGTAGCACCGGCAGCTGCTTGCCGAGCTGGATGATGAGCCGGTACTGGTTCTCCCAGCCATGAGCGGCGGCAAACTGCTGGCGGATGGTGTCGGCGTTGGGCTCAAGGCCAATCTGGGTATAGCTTGCGAGGTCACTCATTCGGTTGTCTGCCTTAGAAGAAGTCACTGAGTTTGTGCAGGGCGGCCAGCAGGGCGTCGACATCGTCCCGATTGTTGTAGCAAGCCAGCGAGGCGCGCATGGTGCCGCCGATCCCGAGCGACTCCATCAGCGGCATGGCGCAGTGATGGCCGACTCGCAGGGCGATCCCCTGCATGTCGAGCAGGGTAGCAGCATCTTGCGGGTGGATGTCGTCGAGCAAGAAAGAGACAGCCCCGGCGCGTTGGCCAGGTTCGCCGACTAGACGCAGCCCCGGCACCTGTTGCAGGCCAGCGACCAGATAGTCGGTCAGTGTCTGCTCATGGCTGGCGAGCCATTGCCGATCTTGCGCCATCACAAAGTCGATGGCGGCGGCGAGGCCGATTGCGCCAGCGATATGGGGGGTGCCCGCCTCGAATTTGAAGGGCAGGCTATTGAAGGTGGTGCCGCTGAAACTGACCCGGTCGATCATTTCACCACCTGCTTGCCAGGGCGGCATCCGCTCCAACAGCTCGGTGCGGCCCCATAACACGCCGATGCCGGTCGGGCCATAGAGTTTATGACCGGAGAAGGCGTAGAAGTCGCAACCGATGGCTTGCACATCCACCTCGAGATGAGCCACCGCCTGAGCACCGTCGATCAGCGTCACGGCGCCAACCGCCTTGGCGGCAGCCACTATCTCTTTGACTGGATTGACGGTACCGAGGGCATTTGAGACGTGGGCCATGCTGACCAGTCGGGTACGTGGCCCCAGCATGGCGTGATAGGCGGCCAGATCGAGATTGCCCCGCTCATCAAGGGGGATAACCCGGATGACTGCGCCGGTGCGCTGGGCGACCAGTTGCCACGGGACAATATTGGCGTGGTGTTCCAGCGTGCTGAGGATGATTTCATCCCCCGCCTTGAGCTCGCTCATCCCCCAGCTCTGGGCCACCAGATTGATCGCCTCTGTGGTGCCGCGGGTCCAGATCACCTCGCGAGAGTGAGGCGCATTGATAAAGCGGGCGACCGTTTCGCGGGCAGCTTCGAAGGCGCGGGTCGCGCGGCCACTCAGGGCGTGGGCGGCACGGTGCACGTTGGCGTTGTCGACCCGATAGTAGTGAGCGATGGCATCCAGTACCGCTTGCGGTTTCTGGGTGGTGGCGGCGTTGTCCAGATAGACCAGAGGGTGGCCGTTTACCCCCTGCGCCAAGGCCGGAAACTGGCTGCGCAGTTGGTCGTGCTGTTGCTGATTCATGTTCCCCTCATCATCTGGAAAAAGTCATCATCTCGAAAGGTCGGCCATGATCCTGAAAATAGCGCCCGAACACAAGGTGCTATAAGCCCGATGAGCGGCTGCCTGCAGTGCAGCAGGTACGGCTCATCGGGTGATTTCTGGTACAATGCCGCCCCTCATCATAAGCCAAGAGATCCGGCCCATGAAGCTCAACTCCAATCAGAACGAAGCGGTCAAGTATGTCTCCGGCCCTTGCCTGGTGCTGGCGGGTGCCGGATCGGGCAAGACCCGCGTCATCACCAACAAGATTGCCTATCTGGTGCAGCAGTGCGGCTACAGTGCGCGCAACATAGCGGCGGTCACCTTTACCAACAAGGCTGCGCGGGAGATGAAGGAGCGGGTTGGCCAGACTTTGGGTCGCAAGGAGGCGCGGGGGCTGATGGTCTCCACCTTCCATACCCTGGGGCTCGATATCATTCGTCGTGAGCACAAGAGCCTGAATCTCAAGGCCAACTTCTCCCTGTTCGACGATACCGATCAGCTGGCTCTGCTGAAAGAGTTGACTGAAGACGAGCTCGACAACGACAAGGACAAGCTCTCGGCCCTTATAAGCCAAATCTCCAACTGGAAGAACGATCTTATCCTGCCCGCCCGCGCCATGCGTATCGCCCGCGGGCCGGACGAGGTGTTGATGGCCCAGCTCTACGAGCGTTATCACCGGCAGATGGTGGCCTATAACGCGCTGGATTTTGACGACCTCATCGTGATGCCGACCCTGCTGCTCAAGAGCAATCAGGAGGTGCGTGAGCGCTGGCAGAACAAGATCCGCTATCTGCTGGTCGATGAGTATCAGGATACCAACACCAGCCAGTACGAGCTGGTGAAGCAGATCGTCGGCGAGCGGGCCCGTTTCACCGTAGTGGGCGACGACGACCAGTCCATCTACTCCTGGCGCGGTGCCAAGCCGCAGAATCTGGTGCTGCTGAGCGAAGATTTCCCCAGCCTCAAGCTGATCAAGCTGGAGCAGAACTACCGCTCCAAGCGGCGGATCCTCAAATGCGCCAACATCCTGATCGCCAACAACCCGCACGTCTATGACAAGGCGCTCTTCTCCGAGTTGGATGAAGGGGTGAAGCTCAAGGTGCTGTTCGCCAAGAACGAGGAGCACGAAGCGGAGCGGATCGCTGCCGAGATGATGGGACACAAGTTTATGAACCGCACCAGGTTCAAGGATTACGCCATCCTCTATCGGGGCAACCATCAGTCGCGCATCTTCGAGAAGGCGCTGATGACCAACCGGATTCCTTATCGTATCTCCGGCGGTACCTCGTTTTTCTCCCGCACCGAGATCAAGGACATCATGGCCTACCTCAAGCTGCTGGTGAATCCGGACGAGGACACCGCCTTTCTGCGGGTGGTCAACCTGCCGCGCCGCGAGATTGGCCCCACTACCCTCGAAAAGCTCGGCCAATATGCCAATCAGCGCGGTAAGAGCCTGTTTGCCGCCAGCTTCGAGCTGGGGCTGGAGCAGCACCTCTCAGGCCGTGGCCTCGTGGCCCTGCAGGCATTTACCAACTGGCTGGTTCGCCTTGGCGATCAGGCGCTGCGTGGCAATCCGGTGGAGGCGGTGCGGGACATGATCAAGGAGATCCACTACGAAGAGTGGCTCTACGAGACCTCCCCCAGCCCGAAAGCGGCCGAGATGCGGATGCAGAACGTCTCCACCCTCTATCGCTGGATCACCGAGATGCTGGAAGGGGATGAGCTGGAGGAGTCGATGACGCTGGCTCAGGTGGTCACTCGCCTCACCCTGCGCGACATGATGGAGCGCAACGAGGGGGAGGACGACGCCGATCAGGTGCAATTGATGACCCTGCATGCCTCCAAGGGGTTGGAGTTCCCCTATGTCTACATGGTGGGGATGGAGGAGGGCTTGCTGCCCCACCAGACCAGCATCGACGAGGACAACGTAGAGGAGGAGCGACGTCTCGCCTACGTGGGGATCACCCGGGCTCAGACCGAACTGACCTTCACCCTCTGCAAGGAGCGGCGCCAGTTTGGCGAGTCGGTACGTCCGGAGCCAAGCCGCTTCCTGCTGGAGCTGCCGCAGGATGATCTGGATTGGGAGAATAAAAAAGTAGTCAGCCCTGAAGAGCGTCAGCAAAGAGGTTTGGATGCTCTTGCTCAGATAAGAGCACAACATAATTTGAAAAAGGGGTAGGGCGATTCTTCTCTACTTCTTGAGTTATCCCCAAGGGGAAAACCAGAAGAAGGTGACTGCCGAGGAGCGCCAGCAGAAGGGGCAGGTCGGTGTTGCCAACCTGCGGGCGTTGTTCAAGAAGGATTAACCCTAAGGATTGGCCGGGGTCAGTAGCGGCACTATATCTGCTCCCGGCATGGGCGGAGAGATATAGCGCCCTTGCCCCATCCGGCAGCCGATATCAATCAGCTTCTGCAACTGCTGCTGGTTCTCGATCCCCTCGACCACCAGGGTGTAATCGAGATCTTGACAGATATCCCGCATGGCGCGGATCAGCGCCAAATCTTTGGGCGATTGCAGCATCCTCTGGGTAAAGCTGTCATCCACCTTGATGTAATCCACCGGGAAGTGGAACAGGGCGTTGAGGGAGGAGAAGCCGGTCCCAAAATCGTCGAGGCTGATCTGGATGCCCTTGGCGCGCAGCTCGTGCAGCGACGCCAGTGCATCGGAATCTTGTCGCGACAGTTCCCGCTCGTTGAATTCAAAAATCAGATAGCCGGGGGCGACACCTTCCTCTTCGATGATCCCCATCAGTCGCATGATGTGGTCATGGTTGACCAGATGCTTGCCCGACAGATTGATGGCGACCTTGAACTTGCTCTGCCCGGAGATTGGCAGCCAGTTTTTCAGTTGCTGACAGGTGTGGCGCAGGATCTGGTAATCCAGCTCCAGAATCAGGCCGCACTGCTCCGCCAGCGGAATAAAGTCGAACGCATCCTTCAGAATCCCCTCCTCGGTCAGCCAGCGCGCCATCACCTCCAGTCCGGTCAGGCGGCTATCCTGCAGCCGGATCACCGGCTGGAAGTAGGGGACGATACGCCCCTCCCGCAGGGCTCTGGCCAGCATCTCTTCCGGCGAATTCCAGTTCTGGTTGATGCAATCATCCGAGTAGCTGACGATGCGACTGCGGCCATTGCGCTTGGCCTGATACATGGCCAGATCGGCCTGATGGAGCAGCTGGCTGATATCTGAGGTTTGCTCGGAGACGCTCGATACCCCAAGGCTGACGGTAATGCTCAGCTCGTTGCCGAGTAGCCGGAACGGGTAGGAGAGACGGCTGATAATGCGGTTGAGCACCGGGCTGATGTCATCGTCGCTCTTGCTGCTGTCCAGATAGATAACGAACTCGTCGCCCCCCAGTCTGGCCACCAGATCGTTTTGCCGGATGCAGGTCTGCAGGCGGCGGCTCACCTCCTTGAGCAGCTGATCGCCAGCGCTGTGGCCCAGGGTGTCATTGATCTGCTTGAAATGATCCACATCGATAAAAATTACCGCGAATCCCGGCGATTTGTAGCGGTTGTAGTGGGTCATGGCGTGGTTGAGGTGGTTCATCAACAGCGCGCGGTTGGGAAGTTGGGTCAGCGGGTCGTGAAGCGCATCGAATTGCAGCCGCCGTTCCAGCTCCTGATGCTGCTTGAGCTGCTTTTGCAGCCTGAGGTTGGTCTGACGCAGCTGTTGTAGCCGCTGGTTGATGGAGTCTTCGGTATTGATGTCGTTGAGCTGCTGGCGGATCCGTCTCAGCTCCAGCAGCAGGGTGAGCTGGCCACGCAAGAAGTCGAGAAACAGCTTGTCGTCGGTCTCCAGCGGTTGAGCCGTGCTGATGATGAAGTGGGCGAAGTACTGTTGTTGCAGCCGCAGCGGCATGCTGTGCCAGTAGCGTGACTCCCTGCTCACCTCGATATTGCTGGTGCTGTGGCACAAGCCGCTGATGAACTCGTCTCCCTGATGGGGATGGGCAGGGTAGATCTTTTCCAGCTTCTGACTGGTTAACCTGACCAGCAGCATATCCTCGATGGTGAGCATCTGGCGCAGTACCGCTTCCAGTTGGGAGAAGAGCGCCTGGGCCGGCAGGGTATTGGCGAGCCGCATGATGCGGCTGATGCTCTCGATTTTCTTTTTCCAGTTCGGGTCTTTGCGGATCAGCGGCGAAGGGAGCTCGGTGAGATGGGAGCCCGCCTGGGTTTCGGTCAGCCGCTTGGCCAGACACTCCAGCAGCAGGCGCAGGGTCGGCAGGTCGGCGGGGGTGCCGCGCGCCAGCAACCACTGTATCTGGCCATGCTCGATGGGGAAGACGCACCACCCTTCGGCCTCATCCAGCTGGGTGAGCTGATCGGTGATACGGGACTGCTCCCGGCCCAGCTGTTGCTTGAAGATGTCGCTGACCTTGTAGGCGTAAAGCCAGTTTAGACCGGTATCGGAGAGGCCCAGCATGCCGAAATGTTGCAGCGGGCAGAGTTGGTCAATCTGCTGGATCAGGGCATCGTAATCGTCAGGCGTGGCGGTTTGTGGCGCCGGGAAGTCCATAATGGCAGAGACCAACGCCAACAGAGGAGTTGAGTAGTGGGGTTCGATGGATTGGGCCGACATGTGCAACTCCCGATATGTCTACCTTACAAGAGTAGTCGGAAGCCGATAGATTGAAAGGGCCGCAATTGCGGCCCTTTCAAATACTTACAGCTTGTCGATCATGTAGTGGATGGCGTTTTCAATCTCTTCATCACTACAGTTCGCACAGGTGCCGCGCGGAGGCATCATGCCGGACTTGCCGGTAAAGCCTTCAATGGCATGTTTCTTGAGAGTATCAATGCCCTGGGCGATGCGAGGATCCCAGGCTGCCTTGTCACCCCGTTTGGGGGCACCGGCGGCGCCACTGTCGTGACAGGCAAAGCAGGCGCCCTTGTATACCGTTTCGCCATCGCGGGGACCGGAGGAGGCGGTCGCAGCAGGTGCAGCACTCGCGCCGGCAATACCTTCCAGATCCTTGGCGGTATAGACCTGACCGATTGGTTTGATCCGCTCGGCAATGGCTTCCGGTGACATCTCATCGGCAGCAAGCACTGCCCCAGACAAGCTGGCGGCCGTCATCCCGACAGCCAGCAAATAGCTCAGTTTTTTCAACACGCTCATATACTCCCAGCAGTCTTTTATTATCCATGTAAACGACGGGATTATAACCGAATAGTTACAGCCATTTAAACGCTTGTGTGTGAAGTGTTAAACACTCTGCGTGCAAAGTTTTGGCCGATATCACGGCAATTCGGGTGGTGGAGATAAAAAGAAACCCGGCATTCGCCGGGTTTCGGTTAACCAAGGGGTGAAACGGCCTATTTATCCCAGCTCAGGATCACCTTGCCGGAGTGGCCGGAGCGCATCGCATCGAACCCCTGCTGGAATTCGTCGATGTGGAATCTGTGGGTGATGATGGGTGAGAGATCCAGCCCGGACTGGATCAGGCTGGCCATCTTGTACCAGGTCTCGAACATCTCGCGGCCATAGATCCCTTTGATAAACAGCCCCTTGAAGATCACCTTGTTCCAGTCGATGGCCATGGTGGAGGGGGGAATGCCGAGCATGGCGATCTTGCCGCCGTGGTTCATCTTGTCGAGCATCTCCTGGAAGGCGCTCGGGACGCCGGACATCTCCAGCCCCACGTCGAAGCCTTCGGTCATGCCCAGCTCGCTCATCACGTCGGCCAGCTTCTCCTTGGCCACGTTGACCGCGCGGGTGGCGCCCATCTTGCGGGCCAGCTCCAGCCGGTATTCGTTGACGTCGGTGATCACCACGTGGCGCGCACCCACATGGCGGCAGACGGCGGCGGCCATGATACCGATAGGGCCTGCCCCGGTGATGAGCACATCTTCACCCACCAGATCGAAGGAGAGGGCGGTGTGCACCGCATTGCCGAACGGGTCGAAGATGGCGGCCAGCTCGTCCGGGATGTTGTCCGGCAGCTTGAAGGCATTGAACGCGGGGATCACCAGATATTCGGCAAAGGCGCCCGGGCGATTGACGCCAACACCAATGGTGTTGCGGCACAGATGAGTGCGCCCGGCGCGGCAGTTGCGGCAGTGACCGCAGGTGATGTGCCCTTCACCGGAGACCCGATCGCCGATGGCGAAGCCGCGCACTTCCTGACCGATGGCGACCACTTCGCCGACATATTCGTGGCCGACTACCATGGGTACCGGAATGGTCTTCTGGGACCACTCATCCCAGTTGTAGATATGGATATCGGTGCCGCAGATGGCGGTTTTGCGGATCTTGATCAGCAGGTCGTTGTGGCCGAGCTCGGGGGCCGGCACATCCGTCATCCAGATGCCGACCTCTTTGTGCAGTTTGGAGAGTGCTTTCATGGCTGTTCCTTCAATATGAATGCAGAAAAAAGGGGCTGCTGCCCCTTGATTCAAATCAGATAACGCCGAGTTCACGGCCGATGCGGATGAAGGCGTTGATCGCCTTGTCCAGCTGCTCGCGGGTGTGAGCGGCAGACATCTGGGTGCGAATGCGCGCCTGGCCCTTGGGCACGACCGGGAAGGAGAAGCCCACCACATAGATGCCGGCTGCCAGCATGCGGCTCGCCATTTCGGAGGCTAGCTTGGCATCCCCCAGCATCACCGGAATGATGGCGTGGTCGGCGCCAGCCAGAGTGAAGCCGGCGGCGCTCATCCGCTCGCGGAAGTAACGGCTGTTCTCTTTCAGACGTGCGCGCAGGTCGTGACCTTCCGCCAGCATGTCGATCACCTTGATAGTGGCGGCAACGATGGAGGGGGCCAGCGAGTTGGAGAATAGGTACGGGCGGGAGCGCTGACGCAGCCAGTCGATCACCTCTTTCTTGCCGGAGGTATAGCCGCCGGATGCGCCGCCGAGCGCCTTGCCCAGGGTGCCGGTGATGATGTCGACCCGATCCATCACGCCGCAATATTCGTGGGTGCCACGACCATTCTCGCCGATAAAGCCGACGGCATGGGAGTCATCCACCATCACCAGCGCATCGTATTTGTCCGCCAGATCGCAGATGGATTTGAGGTCGGCGATGACCCCATCCATGGAGAAGACGCCGTCGGTGGCGATCAGCTTGAAGCGGGCGCCATCGGCGTCAGCCTGCTTGAGCTGGGCTTCCAGCTCGGCCATGTCGTTGTTGGCGTAGCGATAGCGCTTGGCCTTGCACAGCCGCACGCCGTCGATGATGGAGGCGTGGTTGAGGGCATCGGAGATGATGGCATCTTCGGCGCCGAACAGGGTCTCGAACAGGCCGCCGTTGGCATCGAAACAGGAGGAGTAGAGGATGGTGTCTTCGGTGCCGAGGAAGGCAGACATCTTCTGCTCCAGCGCTTTGTGCTGATCCTGGGTGCCGCAGATGAAGCGTACCGAGGCCATGCCGAAGCCGTGGCTGTCGAGTCCCTGATGGGCGGCGGCGATCAGATCCGGGTGGTTGGCCAATCCCAGATAGTTGTTGGCACAGAAGTTCAGTACCTGCTCACCGCCGACGGCGATGCTGGCCTGTTGGGCGGAGGTGATGATGCGCTCCTGCTTGTACAACCCTTCAGCTTGCACCTGGTTCAGTTGCTCGGTCAGGTGACGATAGAATCCGTTAGACATCCTCGATCCTTATTGGCTATTTCAGCTGCGTATCAACAGAGGGCGACATTTTACTGCAATCTGTTGCGGTAAATTCAAATGATTGTGCTGATATTCAACAAATGTGAAACAGATCTCACCCAGCTGGTTGGGCCAGCTGACGGTAGTGCTGTTCCAGTTGCTGGATCTGTCCGGCCACCTGGGGTTGCACATAGGGGCGCAGCAGGAACAGCACCTTCAACACGCCTTGATAGAGCAGCGGTTTGGTGATGCGGGTGTTGGGGGCCTGGGCAATCTGGAACGGGATCCAGCAGGTCACCACCATCTTGATGGTCTGTCCCAGATCCGGCAGGTCTTCATCGCTGACATCGATAATGCCCCCTTCGCGCAGGCTTCTGAGCAGTGCGACCACGGAGGAGCGCATCTGCTCCTGGGCCTTGAGGTACTTCTGTTGCAGCGGCTCGTCACGGCTCAGGATGTCCGGCAGGTTGGCGTAGAAGAAGCGGAACTGCCACATCAGATAGAAGATGGCATCCAGATAGCCCATCAGATCCTGCAGGGTGATTTCACGATTGCGGGTCGGGACGAAGCTCTCGCTCAGGTGTCGGGCATACTGGTCGAAGATGGAGTGGATGATGTCTTCTTTATTGCGGAAGTGGTAGTAGAGGTTGCCCGGGCTGATGCCCATGTGCGCCGCAATATGGTTGGTGGTGATGTTGCGTTCACCCTGATCGTTGAACAGCTCGGTCGCGCTGTGAATGATCCTGTCTCTGGTTTTCATCACTCATTCCTCCAACAGGTTCCGCTCGGGGCAGTTTTGAACAAGGTCGAATCCCCGGGCGGCCCGTGATAAACTTTTCGGCAATTTCAAATTGGCTCACTATACACAGCTTTAACAAGCAGTCACATGTAGCCATCAACGTACGAGAGGCAAACTCCATGATCGTAGTAACTGGCGGTGCTGGCTTTATCGGCAGCAATCTGGTCAAGCAGCTGAACGCTCAAGGACGGACCGATATCGTGGTCATTGATGACCTGACCGATGGCACCAAGTTCGTCAACCTGGTCGATCTGACCATCGCTGACTACATGGACAAAGACGAGTTTCAGGCTCGCATCGTCTCCGGTGACGAGTTTGAAGAGTGGGACAACGGCATCGAGGTGATCTTCCACGAAGGTGCCTGCTCTGCCACCACCGAGTGGAATGGCAAGTTCATCATGGAGGTCAACTACGAGTACTCCAAGGATCTGTTCCACTACTGCATCGAGCGTGAAATCCCGTTTATTTACGCCTCTTCTGCCGCGACCTACGGTGGCCGCAATGACAACTTCATCGAAGATCCCAAGTTCGAACAGCCGCTCAACGTCTACGGCTACTCCAAGCAGCTGTTTGACCAGTACGTGCGCCGCTGGATGCCGGAGATCAACTCTCAGGTCGTTGGCCTCAAGTACTTCAACGTCTACGGCCCGCGCGAGCAGCATAAAGGCTCCATGGCCTCCGTTGCCTTCCACCTCAATACCCAGGTGAAGAAGGGCGAGAATCCCAAGCTGTTCGAAGGTTGCGATGGCTTCCCGAACGGTGGCCAGATGCGTGACTTCATCTATATTGACGACGTCTGCAAGGTAAACCTGTGGTTCTGGCAGAACCCGCAGCACTCCGGCATCTTCAACTGCGGTACCGGCCGTGCCGAGCCGTTCCAGAACGTGGCCGAAGCGGTGATCAAGCATCATCAGAAGGGAGCCATTGAGTACATTCCCTTCCCGGATCACCTCAAGGGCCGCTACCAGAGCTTCACCCAGGCTGATATGACCAAGCTGCGCAGTGTGGGTTATGACGCCGAGTTCAAAACCGTTGCCGAAGGGGTAGCGGATTACATGGCCTGGCTCAACCGCTAACGGGTGAGCACAACGCGGCAGTTTGAGCGCAAAACCGGAAGTGGGCACTCGCCTGCTTCCGGTTTCTGGTCTCTGTGGCTGCTTGCTGTTCCTCTCTTCTCTACCGGGTAACCGCGCGATGAATATATTGATGGCACTCTCCCAGCTCGAGGTAACGGGAGCTGAGGTCTATGCCACCACGGTCGGTAACGAACTGACCCGGCGTGGTCACCACGTCTTTTATGTGTCAGATACCCTGACCAAGCCGACCCTTGGCCCCGTCTTCAAGCTGAGATTCAACAAGCGCAGCATTCTGCGCCGCTTCTGGCACGTCTTTTACCTCATCTATCTCATCAAGAAGCATCATATTCAGTTGGTGCATGCTCACTCCCGCGCCTCCGGCTGGAGCAGTTATGTGGCCTGCAAGTTGACTGGCACCCCGATGATCACCACGGTGCATGGTCGCCAGCCGGTGCACGCTTCGCGCAAGGCCTTCCATGCACTCGGCTATCGGGCGGTTGCCGTTTGTGAAGATATTGCCCATCAGATAGTCGACAATCTGGGGGTGGATCCCGCGATCGTGCAGGTGCTGCGCAACGGTATCGAAACCGACAAATTCCAGCCTGTGCCTGCGCCGGATAATCCAAAGCCGGTGATCGCCATCATTGGCCGTTTGAGCGGCCCCAAAGGGGAGCTCTGTTACCGTCTGCTCGACGAGGTACTCGATCTGGATGCCTGCAAGGTGCGGATTGTCAGCGGTACCAAGGTACCGGAGCGCTTTGCCCGTTTCGAAGGCCGTGCCGAGTTTGTTGGTTATGTCGATGATGTGCCCGCTCTGCTGGCGAGTTGCGATCTGGTGATCGGCGCCGGTCGGGTGGCGATGGAAGCACTGCTCTGTGGTCGGCCCGCCTTTGCCATTGGTGAAGCCAAGGCAGTTGGTCTGGTGACCGAACAGAATCTGGATGATGCTCTGGCGAGTAATTTTGGCGATATCGGCCCCAAGGATCTGGCTATCGATTTTGCTGCCCTTAAGGGAGAAATCGAGACCGCTTTGACCAGCAAGACGGTGCCGGAAGTCATTCGGCAGCGCATTCAGGATGAGTATGGCTTGCAGGGGGTAGTATCCGGCCTCGAAACCATCTATCAGGATGCCGTAGTCGAAACCCTGCGCCGCGAGATGCCCGTCATCATGTACCACCGTTTTATCGAGCAGGATAGCGAGAAGGGGGTGCATGGCACCTGGATGCCGATCACCATGTTCGAGAAGCATCTGCGCCTGATGAAGTGGCTAGGCTATGAAACCCTGACTTTCCGCGATTTGGCGGACAAAGGCTTTATCCACCGTCTGCAATACGGCAAGAAGTATCTGATGATCACCGCCGATGACGGCTATCAGGACAACCTGACCCGCATGCTGCCACTGCTGGAAAAATATGGTTACAAAGCTGTGGTGTACGTAGTCACCGGCGAAGGTTATAACCGTTGGGATGTGGAGCATCCGACCAATCCGGATACCAAGGTCTCATTGATGAGTGGTGAGCAGGTCAAGGCGTTGGCCGCCAGCGGTCATGTGGAAATTGGTGGGCATACCCTGACCCATCCCCGCTTGAGCAAGCTCACACCCGAACAACAAGCCCATGAAATTCAGGAGAATAAACGCCAACTGGAGGCCCTGCTTGGCCATCCGTTGCTCTCGTTTGCCTACCCTTACGGAGATATGAACGAGAGTGCCAAGGAGCAGGCTATCACCGCCGGGTATCGTTTTGCCGTTGCTACCAATAGCGGCCCCAAAGCAATGCACCAGGACCCTTTCCAGATCCGCCGGATTGCCATCTTCCCCCGTACCGATGTGTTCGGATTGTGGCGCAAGATTCGCGGGAATTATGTATTCAGGAAGTAATGAATGGCCATCTGCTCACCACTGATCATGCCTTTTCGCAGCCATCTGACTCATAACTTAGTACAAACATCAGCATTTTTTTTTGGTGCTCTTTGCTTGGCTATTCCTAGTGGTTATTCATATGGTCCAGTTTTATTATCAATAATGAGCCTGTTTGTTTTTTGGCGAGCTGATTATTGGTTAGCCATGTCACGAGAGGCGAAGATCCTTTTCTGGATATTTATTTTTTATTTTATGGTTCAGGCCATATCGATTTCCTTGGATAATGGTGCACTCAAAGAGCTAGACCGACCCAGTAGAGCCTTAATGGCGGCCATAATTTTACCGTTATTATCCAAACATCGTGTGCACCTCGTTTCCATCATGTCCGGATTCGCTTTGGGTGCTGTCATATCCGGTTTCATTGCAATATATGACAAGATATATATTGGCATGGAGCGTGCATTTGGTGATGGAATGCCTATTCAATCAGGAAATATAAGTATGACACTCGGTCTGTTTTGTCTGTGTGCATATTTTTGGCATAGAGAAAATAATGAGTACGTTTTTTCTAAAATTATGCTTGCGGCATGTCTGATGGGGATGTTGGGGAGTTTTCTATCTGGCACTAGAGGAGGATGGGTGCTGCTTCCGGTCATTATCACCACAATAGTTATGCATTATCAAAGATCAGGTCGTCGTTATTTTTTATGGGTGTTTACATGCATTGTTATTGGTGGTTTTGGTATTATTTCAACTCCTCAGACCGGAGTGTTAGACAGAATTAAAACAGCAAAAAGTGATATAGTTCAGTTCATTGATGGTGAGAATCCGGATACATCTTTAGGTATTAGATTTCAATTGTGGTCAAGTGCTTGGGATGCTTTTCAAAAAAAGCCAATATTTGGCTGGGGTAATAATGGTATTCGGCAGATACACAAGCAACAGTTAGAGCAGGGTAAAATTTCTGAGTTTATATATAACTTCAACTATCATGCTCACAATCAGTTTTTGGATGAGATGGCGAAACGTGGCATAATTGGATTGTTTGCACTTTGTTTAGTATATTTTTATCCGATATCAGTTTTTTATAAGTATAAAAAAAGTTTATCGATGAAGTATATTTTAATGGCTGTGGCATCGCTAACACTCATAGATTACAGTCTTTCCCAAGCATTTATTAGCCATAATTCTGGGATTGTATTTTTCTTTGTATGTTTTTCATTATTAATTACTTCACTAAATGAAACAAATAAAGAAGAAGTGTAACAAGCTGGAAAGTCTTTTACTTGGGGGAGATATGATTTCAATAGTTTTATTGAACTACAACTCATCAATATACACTATTAAATGTATTGAGAGCCTATTGCAAAGTGATTATCAAGATTTTGAAATTATTGTTGTTGATAATAGTTCATTATCTGCAGACGTTGAACTGTTAGCAGCAGGCTTAAATAAAATAAATTGCAATCATATTCGGCTCATAAAGAATAAAATAAATCATGGTTTCGCTATGGGGAATGTTATTGGCGCAAATAATGCTGTTGGTGACTATATTTTATTTTTAAATAATGATACAACAGTAGAAAAAAACGCTCTGAAAGAGTTGGTTTCCTACATGGAAAAAAATAATCAAGTGTCTCTTTCGATTCCTTCTATTTATGAAGTTGATGGTAGACGAACGGCATCATTTGCTTATCTACCAGGAATAATAAATTCTATTTTTGGTGATAAAGTATATTGTGCTTTTAAAGGGCGTAGATTTCCTGATCGTAAGAAAGAGTACTGTGAGCCTATTTATGTCGAGATGGGCTCTGGGGCTGCAATGTGTTTTAGAAAAAGTGATTACTTTAAAGTCGGCGGCTTCGATAGCAACTATTTCTTATATTGTGAAGAAGAGGATATTTGTTTGAGGTTGCAGCGTGAGAATATGAAGGTGAGTTATGTACCATCTTCTAAAATAGTGCATCTTGGTGGTGGAAGTACGACAAGAAATATTAATATAGAAAAAGAATTTTACATATCGTTATTTTATTTTTTAAGCAAGAATTATTCTTGGCTTAGCGCATCAGTCATTAAGTTCAAGTTTATTTTAAAAGAACTGATACGTTGTGTCAGGTTCAGGGGCCGCTGGAGAGTACTTTTTTTTATGATCTGCTCGGCAAAGCTGGGGAATTCTATGAGGCATCACCAGAGGAACGTATGTTAATGTGGTAACTAGGTTGGTAAATGGCATGGCAAGATAGCTGTGTTAGTATTATAGACATGGAAAACTTGGTGGGTTATATATCCATTTTAAGTGGTTTTAATAAGCGTGTTGGAGATGTCCGTGTTAAGAAATAATTATAATTCAAAATCAAGTCACGGAGTTTTATGGGGGGGGGGGTTATTATTAGGTCTATTTTGTAGCGCATTGTTCTTATGCCACCAACTCCTCACCGGCGACCAGACCCAGATGCTCTACAAGGGTTACCTTGGGGCTTATGAGGGGGTCTGGCTCAGCTATGGCAATGCGGCGAGTGCGGTGGGCAATGTGCCGGGGAGCTTGTCTGCCTGGCTGATTGGCGGGCCGCTGCTTCTGTGGGATTCTCCCTATGCCCCCATGGTGTTGCTGCTGGCGATGCGGTTGGTCGGATTCCTGCTGTTTGATGCGGTGATCCGTCAGGTGTTTGATGACAGGGTGCGTCTGCTGTTTCTGTTGCTCTGCTGGCTCAACCCCTGGTTCCAGTACGAGAGTCTGCTCTACAACCCCTCCTATCTGTTCCTCTTCTCGGCCATGCACTGCTGGTCGGCCTGGCATATGCGCGAGCGGGCCTCCTTCTGGCACATGATCGTTCACCTGCTGGCCATCGGCATGGCGATGCAACTGCACTACTCCTGGCCGCTGCTGGCGGTAATGTCCACCTATCTGTTCTGGCGTCGCATTCTCAAGGTGAGCTGGAGCGGGGTGGTGGTGGCAACCCTGCTGATCGGTGCTTCCCTGATCCCTTACGCCATGGAAGTGATGAGCAACAGCCATATTACCCAGAACGTCGATCCCGAGGCGCGTCAGCGCTATATCGGCTGGGGGCTGGTGCATGTCTATCCGGTGCTGAAATCAGTGCTCTACTGGCTGCGTTACGGCTCTTGGCTGTTTGCCAGCAAGCTGGTCAACGATACCCAGTTCATCTGGTTGGCGGGGCACGAATACCTGCAGATGGCGGCAGTCTGGCTGTGGCGGGTGGTGATCTACGGGGTCGGCTCGGCGACCGTATTGCTGGCGGCCAAGGCCAACTGGCAGCTGTGGCAGGAACTCAAGCCGCGTCTGTTGCGTAGCGACCGCGCGCCAGTGGATGGTGAAAGCTGGCTCGGTCTCTATGCGCTGGCGGCGGTGCTGGCGGTGCTGGTGAGTGCGGCGCTCTCGCCCATCATCTTCAACTACTGGCACCTGATGCTGATCTTCCCCTACGCCCTGTTCCCGATCCTGCTGTTACTGGTGCGTTGGAGCCGCCGTTATCCGCAGTGGGTTGGCAAGGGGCTGCTGGCAGCCACCCTGTTCTGCACCGCGGTCAACCTGATTGCGGCGTGCGACAGCACCAAGTTCTCCTATCAGGCGGACTACAAAACCCAGGTGCTGGAGTATCTGCAAGAGATGAAGCTGCAACCCAAGCAGTGAGTCATCCACGGCCAGCACCCCTATCTCGGGGGGCTGGCTATCACTATTCGAAACGGTCCATATGGGCGAAGTTTTTGGCTTCGGCAACCCAACCCTCACGCCCCTGCTTGTCCCGAATTTTTACCCACCACTGGTTCTGCGGTGACCGGCCGTATCTGATCTCTTTGCGCGCATAGTCATAATCGAGAATGTAGGTTTTGCCCTTGTACCAGAACAGGCTATTGCCTTCGCCCAGTCCGCCGAGGATATAAAGCGTTTCCCCTGCCTTCATATTCAACAGCGGCCCTTTGCCCTCCTTGCTGTAGCCCAGCTTGACCGATCTGAGTATCTCGACGATCCCCGGTTGTTCGGTAATGACGACCCCGGTCAGCCCTTCCACCTGCTGGCCGCGAGGTAGCCGGAACAGCGCTTTGGCAGTCAGGGATGGCTCGGCTCTGACGATCACCTCTTGCTTGGTGGTCCACGACTGATAGGTACAACCTTCAAACGGGCAGCGACCCCAGTCGTAATAGGGCAGGCGCGGCTTTTCATCAGAACTTACGGTCGCAGCAAACAACGACAACAACAGCAAAAACAGTCTCATGAATCTACCTGTCCGGCGGGGCGCTCACCCGCCGGTTTGATGAATGGTGCCGCACTATATCTCAAGAGACCAAAATCCATCAAAGCAGCGGGATTATTGATTTTCACTTCAATAAAACGGGGCCCACTGGTCATGGGAGTCGGGGGCGCAAGAGGCCGAAGCGCGTCGGGAGCGGATAGCCCGCCCCTTTGCCTTGTGCCATGCTGATGGCTATCAGGGCATCGGGTCGGCACCTATGGGCATCTTTCGTTCGGGCACGCGTTTGGTATTACTGCTATCGGCACTTCTTCTCCCATTTATGACCATCAGCCAAGCCGTGGCGGCCAATGCGCCACTGCGGGGATGTGTCTTCCAGCTGGCACCGCTGGTCACCATCGATCAGCAGGGCGAGGTCTCCGGGCCGGTGATCGACTACTTTCGCCGTCATATCGAACCCGCGATCGGGCGCACCATCGAGTGGCAGGGGCTCAATGTGGCGCGGCTGCTCAGCAACCTCGAGAGCGGCGAGTGCGATCTGACCCCGTTGCTGAGTTACAGTCCCGAGCGTGCTCGTCACTTTCGCTATATCGACCCCCACCTGTTGCTGCTGCGGCCGGTGCTGGTGGTACTGATGCCATCGCGGCTTCACTCGGTCGAGCGGCAGGAAGATCTCTACGGCACTACCATCGGCTGGTCGAGTCAGGCGATCGTGCCGCCGCTGTTGCAGCATCCGCAGATCCATATCGACACCCTCTCCCAGCTCAGCTGGGAGCATGGCAACATGCAGAAGTTGCTACGCGGGCGGATTGATGCCGCGCTCTTCTCCAACGATATTTCCGCCAACCATTTTCGCGCCAAACTTCCTGCGGCGACCCGCCTCATCTACCTGCCGGTCACCCCGCTGCAGGTGCATATCGTGCTGAACAAGTCGTTGGGGGATGGCAATCCCGATCTGGTGCAACATATGCGTCAGATGGTGGAGCGGGTGCCGCTCGCCTCGCTGGTGGAGCCAACCCCGCGGCTGTGGGGGCGTTGAGAGGGGGTTGCGTGCAATAATCTACAAGTCCAAGGCTCGCTTCTGGTGTATCTATAACCCATGAATACCACCGATTCCCTCATCCGCTACTGGCAATCCCCGCACCTGCCGGGGGTCGAGCTGTCACACTCCCACCACAGGGCGTTCAGCTACGGCCGCCATGTCCATCTCGACTACCATATCGGGCTGGTGCAGCGGGGTGGCCAGAAGTTTATCCACAAGGGAAACAGCCACCATCTGGTGCGCGGGGTGCTCTCTACCGTCAACCCGGACGAGGTGCACGATGGCCTCAGCCTGCTGCCGGAAGGGTACGAGGTACGGGTCTTCGCCATCGATCCCCAGCAGCTGGCGCTCTGGCTGCCGGAGCAGCCGGAACCCTTCTTCGACAAGGGATTGCAGAGCCGCCCCGACCTCTATCAGGGCTTTGCCCAGCTACACGGCTATCTCGACAACCCCAAGGCCGATGGCCTGCTGATCGAGAGCCAGCTGCTCGCCCTGCTGGGGGAGCTGCTGCATCTGGCCCCCGAGGTACACCAGCTGGCCGATCCCCAGTTGCGATTCCTGCGCGACTACCTGATGGCCGCCCTCGACGAGCCCCACTCGCTGGAAGAGCTGGCGGGGCTGCTCGGGCTCGACCGTTTCGCCTTCCTGCGCCAGTTCAAGAAGCGCAGCGGCATGACCCCCTATGCCTGGCTGAAACGGCTGCGGCTGGAGCAGGGCAAGCGGCTGCTGGCGAGCGGCATGGCGGTGAGCGAGGTGGCGCTGGCGGTCGGTTTCTTCGATCAGAGTCACTTCCACCACGGTTTTCGCCAGGCATTCGGTCTGACGCCCGCCGAATTTCGTGCCCAGATGCAATCTTTTACAAGCCGCGTCCCCCGCTGATCCGCCATGCTGGCTCTCCGTCGTTAAAGCGAGAGTTGTTATGCTGACCAGTCTGTTCGTTACCCTCGGCCTGATGCACCTGATTGCACTGGCCAGCCCCGGCCCCGATTTCGCCCTGATCCTGCGCACCAGCCTGCACCGGCCGACCGCCCTTGGCGCTGCGCTGGGCATCTCGCTGGCGATCATGGTGCACGCCACCCTGAGCCTGACCGGGATCAGCATGCTGATCGCCAGTCACCCGCTGCTGTTTATGGTGATCAAGTGCTGCGGTGCCCTCTATCTGGGCTGGTTGGGGTGGGGCGCCCTGATGGCGGCTCGCCAGCAGAGCAGTACAGTGATGGCCAGCGCCGCCAACGAGCTGCGCGGCTGGGGCAGGGGCGTGCGCACTGGCCTTGCCACCAATCTGCTCAACCCCAAGGCGCTGGTGTTCTTTATCGGTCTGTTGGCCGCCATGGTGACGCCAGAGGTGGATGGAATGACCCGCAGCCTGCTGGTGGGCGAGCTCTTCATCATCTCCCTCTGCTGGTTCGGGCTGCTGGCGTGGAGCCTCTCCACCGATCGTGCCCAGCGCCTGCTGCTGCGGGTACAGCGGCCGCTCAATCTGGTGACCGGCGTGCTGTTTGCGGTGGTCAGCCTCTCCATTCTGGCGAGCATGGGGGCCGAGCTGGTGGCCTGACGCGTCGGCGCATGGGCCTATACTCCAACAAGGTTTACCTGTCAGGAGTGCCCGGCCATGCGTCTACTGCCTCTTTGCTGGTTGCTGGGGATGACCCCGGCGCTGGCGGCCCCGGTTCAGCTCAAATTGCTGGAGTGGGGCTATCTGCCTGCGGGTTATGAACAACAGTTTGCCGACTACGCCAAAGCCCATGGGGTGGAGGCGACGGTCAGCCGGATCGAGCCGCTGCTGACCGATTTCGACAGCGTCTACCGCTCCCTGCGCACCCGCAGCGCCGATGTGGTGCTGCCGACCAGCTACTTCTACAAGGCCCATCACCAGCCGCTGTTCAAGCTGCTGCTCCCCATCGATTTCAGTCGCCTGCAGCACTACGCCGAGGTGAAGCCCGCCCTCAAGAACACCGAGTATGACAAGCAGGGGGAGCGCAACTACTCGGTGCCCTTCTCCTACGCCATGTTCAGCCTCGCTTATGACAGCAAGCAGGTGCCGCAAGCGCCCACCAGTTGGCAGGTGCTCGCCAACAGCTCGCCGTCGGGCCAGTTTGCCGAGTTCTGCGACCAGTTCGAGCCGCTGCTCTTCTCGGTGCTGCTTTCGCTTGGCAAGTCGCCCGCCCTGTTTGCCAGCGGCGAGATGCTGGCCGACAAGACCTTGCAGCAAGAGGTGGAGCAGCAGCTCTCGCAGCGGCTGCGAGCCAGTCGCGGCTTCTGGTTCAATCAGGCCAACCGCTGTGAGGATCTGCGCCAGCAGACCTTTGCCACCACCTGGGGGCTGGAGCTGGTGGAGTGCAACAAGCAGAACGAGCAGCAGTGGCGGATCGCCATGGTGCAGGAGGGGGCCATCTATGCCCTCGATGCGATCTCCATCGCCCGCCATGTCGGGGATGATCCCGCACGGCTCAAGGCCGCCTACCTGCTGGTGGATTTTCTGCTGAGCGCGCCGCTGCAACGCCAGATGCTGGTGGGCACGCCCACCATTTCGGCCAGCAATATTGCCTCCCGGCCGCCCCTCAGCCCGCAGGAGCAGGCGGTGCTGCCGGATCGCCCGCTGCCGGAGTTTGACGAGCGGCTGCTGGTGCCCGCGTTGCCCGCCCATATCAAGAATCGCTACAAACGGATGGTGCAGCAGGCGATCGTCGCCAGCGGCAAAGAGGGGCTGGTCAAGCAGTGTCCCTGGGATCTCGATAACTGATGAATGAGCCTGTCGCTTCTCCGGCGGCAGGCAAGTTTGCGCAAGATGGATGGTGATCGGTCATCGCGCGTTCCAGGGCATTCCCCCGTTCAACTCACGCCGCTCGCTGGCCCCCATCGTTTGAAAAACTGAGCGCTTTCCGCAATCCCATTTAGCCGGATTAAACAACCGAACCCTCGCCAGATTGCCGTTCGTACCCTGGCTGACCCTGTACAAAAGTGCCTCAATTGTGACAACTTGGATGTGAGCTGAACAATCCTGATCTGTCCCTTGTAGGAAGGTGATGAATAGGTTATTTCTCTGTGACATTGGCGGCATCCGGCACGGGTTCTCCAGCCATGTGGTGCGAAATCCACAGCAAAAACAAACAGTAAAATGCAGGAGCAAATATGAAAAAGGTCGTGATGGTTGCCGTGGCTGCGGCCCTGCTGGGTGGCTGCGCCGTCAAGAATCAGGTATCCCACAGCTTGCAGGCGATCCCGCTGACAGCCTTCCAGCAGAGTGAGAGCAACCCCAATCAGCGGGTCTACAAGGAGCCGGGCGTTGACCTGCGCCAATACAATGAGGTGCTGCTCGATCCGCTGCAGTTTATCCGGCAGGAGAACGGTCAGTGGTATCTGCTGACCGCCAACGAACAGAACCAGATTGGCCGCTACTACCACGACAAGTTCCAAAGCGAGCTGATCAAGCAGGGCGTCAAGATCGCCACCGCCCCCGGCCCGAAAGTCATGCGGATCCAGGCAGCCGTCACCAACTTCGACCTGACCCGCCCCGACCCCAAGCTGCGTGACCTGCTGCCAGCCAAGATCGCCATCAACGTCACCCGTGAAGTGATCGGCAAGGAGCCCTACCTGCTCAAGGTGGGCAGCATGGCCCAGCTGCTCGACTCCCGGAGCGGCAAGCTGCTGGTGCGGGTGATGGATGCCCGCGAGAGCCCGGACAGCACCCACAAGGATTCGCCTATCACCGCCGAGGAGATGGAGAAGATGATCGACCAGTGGGCGGCCAATCGTGCCAAACAGCTGGCGGACAATCTGGGGAAATAAGAGCAGGAAATAAGAGCCTCAGAAAACCGGTGCAGACAGATCGAGAGAGGGAGCCAGCGGCTCCCTCTTTTTGTCTCCATTTTTGTCCGCACCGCTGCCGCTGGCATGGCCGTACAGCCCTTGCAGGATGGGAATTGACCCGCAGCCGAGTCCGTCTTTTCACCATCTGCTGCGAAGTGGGCCGACCGATTTCTGCTTTTCTCGCCCGCATTTTGGCAGTTAGGATGACCCTTCCCGTGACTGCATCCTCATGGAAAAGGAACCGCTATGAATCGCCACCCCTGCATCAAACACTGGCGCGAGCTGCAAGAGCAGACGCCGCGCTACTACTCCGGCAGTCAGGAGCCCCTTTCTCGCGGCTGCGCCCTCGGCAAGCATTTCGGCTTTAGCCGTATCGGCATTCACCACGAGATTGTCGAGCCCGGCCATCGCACCAGCTGGCCCCATGCCGAAAAGACCGAAGACGAGTTTGTCCACGTGCTGGAAGGGACGCCGGATGTCTGGCTCGATGGCGTGCTCTATCGGCTGCAACCGGGGGATTCGGTGGGCTTCAAGGCCGGTGACGGACTAGCCCACGCCTTTATCAACAACACCGAAGAGACTGTCCGGCTGCTCTGCATCGGCGATACCGACCGGGAGGACAACCGCATCCACTACGCCGTTCATCCCGAGCGCAATATCACCCTTGGCAAGCTGCACTGGGATGACGTGCCCGAGCGCGAGCTGGGGGATCACGACGGCCTGCCCGACAAGCTGCGCGAGAGCAACGGCCCCTTCTAGGGCGCAGCTCTTCTGCGCACCAGCTATGCACCACCCGATATAAAAAAGCCTGCCGCGTGGCAGGCTTTTGCTATCTGTTCGCACCGAGTGGGCAGCGCTTATTGCAGGTTGAGCCCGCCCAGATAGTCGCGCTTGCCGAGATCGACCCCGGCGCGGCGCAGCAGGGCGTAGGCCATGGTGAGGTGGAAGTAGAAGTTGGGAATGCCGTATTCATGGACGCAGGTATGGCCATCCATCCCCTTGCCGCCCGCCCAGTGGGGCACGTAACGGCCGCTGGCGTACTGGCTGTAGTCCGCGTCCAGCTTGCCTTGCAGATAGGTGATGGTCTTGCCGATATGGGCGCGCAGATCCGCGATCGTTTTAGGGTCATCACCCAGCACCGGCAGTTCGCTGTGGCTGGCGGTGGCGACCACGGCGCGGGCCGAATCGCAGCAGATCAGCACCTGCTTGGACAGCGGCAGCATATCGACGATCAGCCGCTCGCCGAAGAAGTTCTCCACGTTGAACTGCTTCGCCGCGGCGTGGGCTTCGGCCTTGGCCAGACAGTGGTCGAGGTTGGTCAGCATCTTGATGAACTGGGCGGTAATGTCGCGATTCATGAGCACTCTCCATCTTGTTGAAACAGCGGCCCGCTTGCGCGGCCACAGTGAATGAGACTGGCTAATCGGCCACCAATATACCCCAACCGCTGCCGGGTTCGAGCCTGCCGCGACGAAAAGTGCAGGGCTGCACCACTGCGTGCGACAGCCGTTGGCCAAGGGGCCATGCTCGCTTTTTGAGCCTGCGAGTCCCTTATCACCCCTTTTTTGATCTGTGACATAAATCACCTTTTTTCAGGGGCGTAGGCTGAATGCCGTTGTCCTGGACAGACGCCTGCGCATTCGCCAGGACACAAGAAAAGGAGAATGAAATGAAGATCTATGACCGTAACCGCAATGTGCTGAACCTGGGTCAGCGCGTCATGATTGCCGCCACTGGCGCAGTCGATTTTCTGAAAGAGGCCCACACCGACAATATGACCCCCTATCAGGCGGAGCATGAGAAGTGCGTGCTGCTGGCAAACTCCGGGGAGCGCTACGCCCCCATCGAGTTGATTAGACTAGGCTGATCCCTTTCCCTGTCACCCTACTCTTTACAATTCACCCGGCTGCCGCGCCTGACGGCCGGGTTTCTGCTCTCCCTTCTTCTATTGCCCACCCTGATATTGCATCGCCTCAAGCCGGTTTGAGCCATCGAGCTGATTCGATCAGCGAAGCGTCATCGAAAGATCCCGTGGCTTACGGCCTGCCAGCAAGGTGGCTCATTTCTGATTGGCTGGCTGGAGCCGCCGCAAATAGCCGCCTGCCTGCATGGCGGATCAGCAACAGAGGCGACAGTAGCGTGAGCAGCAGCCAGTGGGTGTGGGGCAGGATAAAGCTCCAGATGATCTCGTGTGGCAGCCAGGTCGAGGCGGTCGCCGTCATAAAGGCGAGGTCATAGGTTTGCCACAACCAGAGCCCGGCAAAGAACGGCAACAACAGCAGGCGGGGTATCAGCAAAAACAGGGGTAAGAAAACACAAGCGAGTAAGGCGCTGAACTCCAGCATGGTTGGGGCCAGCTCGGCAAAGGTATGCCCTGAAGAGAGGCCACTCCATTCGAGGGAGGTATCCTCGGTCAGGGCTGGCCACCACGATACGTATTGAAACAGGGTAAACGAGACCATAAACAGCAGACTGGTCAGCAGTGCCAGCGCCGTTTTTCGCAAAAACCAGCGCCCCATCCGGCGCAGTGTCGGTATCAACTTAGACATTAATGACTCTCATCTGGGGATGGGCAACATGACGCCTTGGCTGGCGGTACTTTTATTGGGATACCCATCTTTTGCCTCAAGCCGGTTTGAGTCGTCAGGGCGATGCCATCTGCTTTAGCAACATACATTGCCTAGACTGCGTAATTTTCTTGCCGGAGGTGCCGGTTGTAGAGCCATCCGGTCACCAGCGTGTCCACCGCAATACCACACCCAAAGAGAATCGCTATGCCATCGAGGGATGGCGTCAACCAGCCTTGCAGGTAGCACACATAGGCGGTGCCATAGACGGTGACGTTGGTGATCACCGATTGAATGGCCAAATAACGGGTCTGTCCCCGACCATACAGGACGCTATCCATGCAGGTGTTGAACATAAACAGCATGTAAAACGGCAGCGAAAGCAGGATCAGGTGAAGATGCTGGGTGATCGCTGTGTTGAGGATGTTTCTGATGAACCATTCATAACCCGGTGAGAGGAGTATCCATGCAATTGCAATGAGGACGCAGGTGGTGAAATAGCCAAGCATTTTGTCCCAATGCGGGAGCTTGTCTCCTTGTGACACATCTTGCTTTATGAGATCTGCCATCGGTAAAAACGGAAGCAGTAACCATCCCCATATAAAGCTGTTGGCAACCCAGAATGTCCCTTGTTCTTCGACAACATTGATCATTCTGATGATGAAAATGAGGAAGAAAGCATTCCGTATCAATGAGTCCACGCCGCTCCATTTGCCAACTCGGAACCACTCCCGCATCCATCCGAAGTCGGCTTGCACATACAGGTCAGCAGAGGTGAGCCGGTATCTCTGCCTGACAACCCCGAGTGCATAAACGAGGGTGCAGATGCTTGCCACTATGTTGCTATACGCGATGCCGTTGACCCCTAGCCGGAAGCTAAATTCAAACTGGCTGAGCAGGAGTGTATCAAGGGTGACACTGACCAGAAGCTGGATGGCAAGAACGGTATATATGGCGCGGCGCCAATCTTGCAGGACGAAGAATATGGTCAGGAAGCGAACCGCATTGAAGAGAGTCGTGCCAATCATTTCGAGACGTATATAGTCCACGGTGGCCGCAACTTGCTCCGGGCTTTGAGCCATAGCCTGCACCAGTGGCATAGCGAAGAGAGCAATGAGACCCGTAAAGAGGGAATAGATCCCGACGGTGACAATGAGGCCTGTTTTGAGCTTGTTCAGTGTGGCGTCACGCTCATGGAGTGTTTTTCCCAAGAGATAGAACAGCGGCAGAATCAGCGCTTCCTGCACAACCTCCAGCCCCAGATTGACCCAGGCCAGCTGGCTTGCAATGTTGACTCCCCACTCAGTTGGGAGATCGCCAAGGTAGTTGATCCGCGTGGTGGTATAGATGGTCGGCAAAGCGGCTGTGATCAAAAGCGCCAAGTAGAGCGGCCAATTGATCCTGCTTAGAGATGCACGGGTTCTTATCGCCAGTCGGCTGGCGTGGGTGTGATTCATAAATCCAGTAGGCACTGATAGTCCTTGGCGATGTTGTCGATGTGCAGATATTGCTCTGCTTACAGAGAGGTGTTGGGGTGAATATCGAAACATATTCGGATGAGCGCGTCATTAAAAACCAGTCCAACCCGCCGGATGGATACGGCTGAAAGACAAGATAAATCAATGTCTTCTGCTTTTGCTACCAGTCAGGTTTGAGGGCAGTAGCCAATTTGGCGATAGGGATGGCTGTGGCAGGAAGAGGCAGTAAAATGCTGGAAAATTGAACCGAGTCACACCTCGCTCGATTTGAGCGATTGTCAGCCAGTGCAGGCTCATGCGAACCTTTAAATCCCGTTAACTCACTAAAAAATAACGACTATGTTCAGGCAAATAATGATGAGTGCCGCCCTGCTGTCGGCGGCGCTGCTTTCCGGTTGTGCTTCCGTACCCATGGCCGATGCCACCGCAGATGCGCAGGCCAAGCAGTTTGTGGCGCCCAAGGATGCGGCCAACCTCTATATCTATCGCAACGAGACCTTCGGGGCGGCCGTCAAAATGCCGCTGCTGGTGGATGGTATGGCGGTCGGCGATACCGTGGCCCACACCTACATCCTCAAGCAGGTGACACCGGGCAGCCACACCATCACCTCCAAGTCGGAGAACGATGCCACCCTGACCCTCAGCACCGAGGCGGGTAAAAACTACTACGTCTGGCAGGAGGTCAAGATGGGCCTGCTGATGGCTCGCTCCAAGCTGAGTCAGGTCAGTGAAGAGGAGGGCAAGCAAGGGGTGATGGAGAGCAAGTTGGTTAAGTAGGTTGAGCCCAGCCATTATATGTGGCTGGGATCAATATATTGAGACGAATAGAGCTTGGATAGTATTAATTATGATGTTTAGAAATGGATATGGAACTGCGGTTTTATCGATTATAAATAACCACTATCGTTATGAAATACGAAAAAGAAATACAGCTGTAAAAAAGAAAGAACGGTGGTCAAATATAATATTCAAGGCATTGGTTGTTTTACCTCTAACATTGTCATTTTTATGTCTTGGTATTAACTTATACTTTGATAGCAGTGGCATTGCATTCACAGGTTTGATATTCCTCTTTACTTCATATATTGGTACTATACTGCAGCACCTATTCATACTATTCGCAAACTGGCAAGATTTTATAAAGATTTTATCTAAGCCATTTAGTTTGATTATCCATAACACTAAAGTCACCGTTCGCTATGATGCTTTGCTTTATAAAGCTCTGATGTATTTTCCAATACAAGAGCTTAAATACATATCAAGCAGAATGAAAACTGAAAGGAATACTCTCAATAGCAAAGTATCTCTATTAATAGGTGGGATTGATAAGATAGGTATCTTCCCCGGTTTGGTTGCCGTATTAATATCACTTAACCAAATCGGTAATAGTGGAGCCTCATCATGGGCACAACCGATAGCATATGCATCTATCATTCTTTATATATTCGGCTTTTTATTTCAGAATGCAATAATAAGAGCCGATGAAAAAATACAGCTTATTGACTTCATCATCGATGTGAAGAGCTGCCACGTTAATGAACCAGATAGATAGACAGATAGAACGGCCACTTATTCTTATGAGCTATATCAGCATGGGCATGTAAATTTGTGGTCGGATTATCTTCTGCTGCCTCGTGACGAACGACATCTATCCACCGGATTGGTGCGGAGGTAAACTCCTGAAAGGACTTGTCCGTAGCAAGCACCAATCACGCGATCGTCCGATTATGCTTCGCTAATCGAACCTACAGTCTTAGTTATAATCTTGGTTGATAAGTGATTTTCTCATCTCTGCAGATGGCTTATGTGTTGACCAAGAGAAATTACTTCCAGCATGTTTCAGGAATAGGTCATACAGTTTCACTGTTTTCACACCAAGCCAATCTGCTGCATCTGGTAACTTTATTTCTCTTTTACTATCAGGGGCAGACCTCTCATTTGTTACAATGACAAAGTCACCTTTGCTCGCTGCAAAGGATATAAGCCATGCATCTGCTTTACTATCATCCACAAACTTATTTATGGCGAAATCTTTATAGCCTCTACTTGGCTCTCTTGCTAATCTACCTAACTTGCCCCAGGTTGCAGCTACCTCGTTACTTTTCATGAAAAAATCTTTCATTTCCGGTAAGGAGACCCATTTTGAAAGAGGGTCATCATTACCATCCATTAGCTCTTCTTTGACTTTATCTATGCTATAAAAAACACCATTTTTGTGGCCCTGCAATAGCCAATCCCAGAACACCTGACAAAACTCTGGTGAATAATGGATACGAGCTGCTGATATCATTACATCAGAGTCAAATAGATAGCGAGTGTTGCTTAGCATAGAATTTCACCACATTATTTGGGTTTGTATTCAGCAATCTTCCTGCCTGTCCAAGAGTAATTTTTCCTGATATAGCTAAATTTGTTACTTCTTTAGTAAATCGTTTGCTATTCCTTATCGCCAGTGTTCTATAGAAATCACCACCGGAACTTGCTTCCCTATTTTGCTTCGCAATAAATCGCAATCTTTTATAGACTTCTTCATATACATCTATATCAATAAATTTAAGCTCATATGCTTTTCTTGCAACTACAAATTCGCTTACTTTAAATGCCTTTTTTACTTCAGATATTTTTATAAATGCATTTTCACTTTTAAGTGAAAGCCATGTTGAAATAAAGTGTTGGGATGGAAGAAGGAATTCTGCCGCAACAGAATTGCAAAATCTTTCAACATCAATCTGCGTTGCAGCGGCTCCATCAGATATTCCTGTTTCACCGATCCAAATATGAGCTAGCTCATGAGCCAGCGTAAAAACCCATGCTGCTGGGGCATCACAACCATTTACAAATATGACAGGTGCATACCTATCACAAATGGCAAAGCCACGGAACTGATTAACAGATATTGGTCGCCTAGTATTATTTCCTACCACGCCATTTTTAAAAATGAGAATGCCAATATCCTCGGATTTTTTAGATAGCAATGAAAACAAATCATCTGGTTTCTTTAATGACTCGAGTTCACTTAGTGAATATCCTAGTGTTTCTCTGATATCATTAGCTAATTCTGAAACATTTCTTGTCTTATTAAAACGCCCAACAAAATCTAATTCCGAATATCCGTTGTTTTTACGCTCATCATGGTACCAAGACTGCTTAAATATGATGTCATCATAAACATCAAAGAAATCATCATTGATCTCCTCTGCGTATTGCACTGTTCTAAAATCTGCAATAGGCAAGCGCCTTGGCGGTGGTGGTGAGTCAAGAAAAAGATCAGCAACACGGATACCAGTAAGCTGTGAAAACTTCTTGACCTGAGCATAGGTCATTATGCCAGATACAATTTTCTCTACACCTAGACTCTTTTTTGATATTTTCTGAGCCACATCTGACAAAGAACTACCACTGGATCTAGCAGCCCAATCTAGTACCGTCGTTGATAACTCAATAGTTTCCATTTAAAAGCTCAATCGTATACATAATCTACTCGACTATTTATTGCATAAAGGCGGCAATAAACACAATACAAAAATAGGGGCTAGATCACAGTTACAGAATAACAAATTAGAGATCAAATCCCGCACTCAGAAGATATTTATCACGCTAAGGTTTGATTAGCTAAGTTCGTATGATTGGATACAACCAACCCGGCCTAAGCCGGGTTGGGTTTTTCAAAAAGCAGGAAAAATCAGAGCGCTTCCAGTCTGGCATAGGCTGTCACCAGCCACTTGGCGCCGACGTCGTCGAACTGGATCTGCACCCGGCTCTGCTGGCCGACCCCTTCGAAGTTGAGTACCACCCCTTCGCCGAATTTCGGATGGAGCACCCGCTGGCCGAGCTTGATGCCGCTGGCGTCAAAGCTCTGCTGCACCTCGTTCTGGCTAAAGCGGCCGTACTGGGTGGGGCGGCTGACCTGAGTGCGCAGCCGGATCTCTTCCAGACACTCGGCGGGCATTTCGCGGATAAAGCGGCTCGGCTTGTGGAACATCTCGCGGCCATAGATGCGGCGGCTCTCGGCATAACAGATGTAGAGCTTCTCCATGGCGCGGGTCATGCCGACGTAACAGAGGCGGCGCTCCTCTTCTAGCCGGCCCGACTCCTCGGTCGATTGCTGACTGGGGAACATCCCCTCTTCGACGCCGACCAGCAGCACCAGCGGGAACTCCAAGCCCTTGGCGCTGTGCAGGGTCATCAGCTGCACCGCATCGGCATATTCGTCGGCCTGATTCTCGCCGGATTCCAGCGCCGCATGGGCGAGGAAGGCGGAGAGATCGCTCATATCCTCCAGCTCGTCCGGGCGCTGGTATTGGCGGCAGGCGGTGACCAGTTCGTCCAGGTTCTCTACCCGCGCCTGGGATTTCTCACCCTTTTCCGCCAGATACATCGCCTTGAGGCCGGAGTTCTGGATGGCGATATCCGCCTGCTGGTGCAGCGGCAGCATGGCGACCTGCTCCTCCAGCGCGTCGATCAGCTCGACAAAGCCGCGCACCGCGTTTCCGGCGCGACCGGTCAGCACCTTGTCGTTGAGCAGGGCCTTGGCCGATTGCCACAGGTTGAGCCCCTGATCGCGGGCGTTGCCGCGCAGGATCTCGAGGGTGCGATCGCCGATGCCGCGGGTCGGGGTGTTGACCACTCGCTCGAAGCTGGCGTCATCGCCACGGTTGTTGATAAGCCGCAGGTAGGCCATGGCGTCTTTAATTTCCTGCCGCTCGAAGAAGCGCAAGCCGCCGTAGATGCGGTACGGCATGGCGTCTTGCATCAGCGCCTCTTCCAGCACCCGCGATTGGGCGTTGGAGCGATAGAGGATGGCGCAGTCGGCCAAGAGACCGCCTTTTTCTTTCCAATCCTTGAGACGGCCGACCACGAAGCGCGCTTCGTCCACCTCGTTGAAGGCGGCGTAGAGGGAAATCGGCTCGCCCTCGGCCCCTTCGGTCCACAGCTCCTTGCCAAGGCGCTCGGCGTTGTTGGCGATGACGCTGTTGGCAGCCTTGAGGATATTGGCGGTGGAGCGGTAGTTCTGCTCGAGGCGGATGGTTTCGGCGCCTTGATAGTCGGTCAGGAAGCGCTGGATGTTCTCGATCTTGGCGCCGCGCCAGCCGTAGATGGACTGGTCATCGTCGCCGACGATCATCACCTTGCCGCTGTTGCCCGCCAGCATCCGCAGCCAGGCGTACTGGATGCCGTTGGTATCCTGAAACTCGTCCACCAGGATGTTCTGGAAGCGGTCGCGGTAGTGCTCGAGGATGTGCGGCTTGTTCAGCCACAGCTCGTGGGCGCGCAGCAGCAGCTCGGCAAAGTCCACCAGACCGGAGCGATCGCAGGTCTCCTGATAGGTCTTGTAGATCTGCTGATAGGTGCGGGTGACGGGATCGCCGTAGAGGTCGATGTCGCCGGGGCGCAGCCCTTCGTCCTTCTTGCCGTTGATGTAGCCCATCACGGCGCGCGGGGCCCAGTGCTTCTCGTCGAGGTTGAGCGCCTTGAGCACCCGGCGGATGAGGCGGTACTGGTCGTCGGAGTCGAGGATCTGGAAATCCTGCGGCAAGCCCGCATCCAGATGGTGGGCCCGCAGCAAACGGTGGGCGATGCCGTGGAAGGTGCCGATCCACATGCCGCGCACGCCGTCGCCGATCACCTTCTCGACCCGGCCGCGCATCTCGGCCGCCGCCTTGTTGGTAAAGGTGACCGCGATGATGGAGAAGGGTGAACAGCGTTCCACCTGCATCAGCCAGGCGATACGGTGCACCAGTACCCGGGTCTTGCCCGAACCGGCACCGGCCAGCACCAGCAGGTTGCTGCGGGGCGCCGCAACGGCATCTCTTTGCTTGTCGTTGAGCCCGTCGAGCAGGGTTGAAACGTCCATCACCACTCCTGTTTATTTATACAGGCGGGGATTATACGGCCATCCCCCTGCCAGACCAAATCCAAACTCGGGGGTAGGGGTGAGATGGGCGCTTGCAGGGGCGCCGGTGCGGCCATTTTTGGCTGGTGCAGAGAGAGGAGGGCGGGGAGGTTTCCAGCTGTAGCCAATCCTTGCTCGCGCGGTTTGTGGGGATTTTGCGAGCCGGATCACGGGCTTGCCGGGGGGCTGGATGAATAAGAGGGGAAAACGGTTTACAGTAACTTGCTGAACAATAAGAGAAATGTCGTTTGGGTCTTTTGGTTGTTAGCATAAAAAACTGAAAAGTAGCTAAAAAACAACTGCTTATAAGGTTATTTGCTTAGAATTCAAACCGTTAACGCAAACGTTTTTCCCTTATCATTTGCTTGACCCGCATCGGGGCTGACTTAGAGTAAGCCTGCGTGCTAGATAGCCTGCTCTGACAGGCAAGCAAGTTCCCTCACTTAATAACAATCAAGGATACGATCGTGACTAAAGTGCTCAAGCTGGCCACTGTGGCCTCCCTCACTCTCGCTGCTCTCTCTGCTCAGGCTGCTTCCGAGCCAGCCGTCATTTATGACACCGCGGGCAAGTACGACAAATCATTCAACGAAGCCGTGTTCCGTAACGGCGTCGAGCTCTACAACAAGGACAAGGGCGTCAAGGTCAAAGAGTTTGAACCCCAGAACGAAGCCCAGCGCGAGCAGGGTCTGCGTCGTCTGGCCAGCCGTGGCAACGGCCCGATCGTGGCGGTCGGTTTCAACATGGGTTCTGCGGTAGAGAAAGTGGCGACCGAATTCCCGAAAACCCAGTTCACCATCATCGACATGGTGGTCGACAAGCCGAACGTCCAGTCCGTCATCTTCAAGGAGCATGAAGGTTCCTTCCTGGTGGGCGCGCTGGCTGCCATCGCTTCCAAGAGCGGCAAGGTCGGCTTCGTGGGTGGCATGGATATCCCGCTGATCCGCAAATTCCAGTGCGGTTACGAGCAGGGTGCCAAGTTCGTCAATCCGAAGATCGAAGTGTTCCAGAACATGGCGGGCTCTACCCCGGCCGCGTTTGCTGACCCGGCCAAGGGTGCCGAGCTGGCCAAGTCCCAGTTCGCCAAGGGCGCTGACGTGGTTTACGCCGCAGCTGGTGGTACCGGTATCGGTGTCTATCAGGCAGCCAAGGACAGCGGCAAGTTCGCCATCGGGGTGGACTCCAACCAGAACCACCTGCAACCGGGCACCATGCTGACCTCCATGGTCAAGTCTGTGGGTCTGGCTGCTTACCAGACCTGGGATGACGCTGCCAAAGGCGAGTGGAAGCCGGGTATCAAGAACCTGGGTCTGGCCGAAGGCGGTGTGGATTGGGCGCTCGACAAGGACAACGAGAAGCTGATCACCCCGGAAATGAAAGCCAAGGTGGATGCCATCAAGGCTGAAATCATCGCTGGCAAGGTCAAGGTTCATGACTACATGAGCGATAACACCTGCAAATACTAATTAGATAGTTGCTACGACTCTCAACGCACCACCGGCCCGCACGGGCCGGTTTTTAGTCTTATTTCATGAAACGCAGGGCTGCATCATGGACCAGACAGATCGCTATGCCATCGAATTAAGAGGTATCGATAAGCGGTTCGGCGAAGTGTACGCCAACAAGCTGATCGACCTTAAGGTTCGCAAAGGCAGTATCCACGGCATTGTCGGCGAAAATGGCGCCGGTAAGTCCACCCTGATGAGCATCATTTATGGTTTCTACCATGCCGACAAAGGCGAGATGCTGATCGACGGGAATCCTTTCAAACCCCATGGCTCACAAGATGCGATTGCCGCAGGGGTGGGCATGGTTCACCAGCACTTCATGCTGGTCAATAACTTCACCGTATTGGAAAACGTCATCCTCGGCGCTGAGAACGGCTGGCACCTTCAGCAGAGCGTGGCGTCAGCCGAAAAGTTGCTTGGTGAACTGGCGCGGGATTATGGCCTCGACGTGCCGCTGCACGAGAAGGTCGAAGATCTGCCGGTTGGCTTGCAACAGCGGGTCGAAATTCTCAAGGCGCTCTATCGCGGCGCCCGCATCCTGATCCTCGACGAGCCGACCGGGGTACTGACCCCGCAAGAGGCGGATCACCTGTTCGAGGTACTGAAAAAGCTGCGGGATCAGGGGGCGACCATCATCCTTATCACCCACAAGCTGCGGGAGATCCTGGCCATTACCGATCAGGTCTCCATCATGCGCCGTGGCGAGATGGTGGCCCACGTCGCCACCAAGGATACCGACAAGGAGCAGCTGGCCGAGTTGATGGTGGGCCGCAAGGTGCGCCTCAAGGTCGACAAGGGGCCAACCCAACCCGGTGAAGCCAAGCTGAAGATCGAAGGGCTCAGCTACGTCGATGCCAGCAAGGTGGAGCGGGTCAAATCGGTCAGCTTCGAGGTGCGGGCCGGTGAAGTGGTCGGCATCGCCGGGGTCTCCGGCAACGGTCAGTCTGAACTGCTCAGTCTGCTTGGCGGCATTCTCAAGCCGAGCAAGGGCAGCTTCACCATCAGCAGCCGCAGCGGCGTGCACAAAGTGAGCGCTGAGCACCCGGCCGATCCCGAGCTGGTGCGCAACTACGGCCTCGGCCATGTGCCGGAAGATCGCCACAAGATGGGGCTGATCAACCGCTTCGAGGCGAAAGAGGCCTTTATTCTCGGTTATCACCGTCGCCCGCAATACAACAAGGGGTGGCTGCAGAACAAGGAGGCGATCCAGCAGGATTGTCAGGCCAAGATGGAGAAGTGGGATGTGCGCCCGCCTCATCCCGATCACAAGACTGCCAACTTCTCCGGTGGCAACCAGCAGAAGCTGGTGATCGCCCGTGAAGTTGAGCAGGACCCGGATGTGCTGTTGATCGGCCAGCCGACCCGCGGGGTCGACATCGGCGCCATCGAGTATATCCACCAGCAGATCATCGCCATGCGCGACAAGGGCAAGGCGGTGTTGCTGGTCTCGGTGGAGCTGGACGAGATCATGAGCCTCGCAGATCGCATTCTGGTCATTGCCGATGGCCGCATCGTCGGCGAGTTGGATGGTGCCAAGGCGGATGAGCGCACTATCGGCCTGATGATGGCGAACATAGTGCCGGACGAAGTAGCCAAGGAGGCCCACTGATGAGCCAAGTACGTATTCCTGCCTGGGTCTCCGTAGGCGTCTTGTCTGCGGTCAACATCCTGCTGGCCTTCCTGGTGTCGGCCATTCTGTTCTACTACCTCGACATCAACCCGGTCGATGCCGCCAAGATCATGTGGTACGGCGCGTTCGGCACAGGTGAAGGGGTCGGCTTCACCCTCTACTACGCAACCGGCTTTATCTTTACCGGTCTGTCGGTGGCGGTCGCCTTCCACGCCGGTCTGTTCAATATCGGTGGTGAAGGTCAGGCCTATATCGGCGGGCTCGGCGTGGGGCTGGTCTGTCTGATGCTCGGCGATGTGCTGCCGTTTGCCCTGCTGTTGCCGCTCTCCATCATTGCCGGTGGTCTGTTCGGTGCGGCCTGGGCCTTTATTCCGGCCTGGCTACAAGCCAAGCGCGGCAGCCATATCGTTATCACCACCATCATGTTCAACTTCATCGCCGCCTCCCTGATGGCCTATCTGCTGGTGGAGGTGTTCAAGCCGCCCGGCTCGATGGCGACCGAGAGCAAGGTGTTTGCCGAAGCAAGTTGGCTGCCCAAGATGAGCGGGCTGGCGAGCCTGTTCGGGATGGAGATCCCCAACAGTCCACTTAACATCAGCTTCTTCTGGGCGCTGATCTGTGCGGCGCTGGTGTGGGTCTTTATCTGGCACACCCGCTGGGGTTACGAGATCCGCTCGGTCGGCGCCAGCCAAAGCGCCTCCGCCTATGCCGGTATCTCCTATCCCAAGGTGGTGATCCTGGCGATGGTCATCTCCGGCATGCTGTCGGGCTTCTTCGCCCTCAACGTGCTGCAGGGTGAACTGCACCAGATCAAGCTCAACTTCGTGGAAGGGTTCGGCTTCACCGGTATCGCGGTGGCGCTGATGGGGCGCAACCACCCGGTCGGCGTCATCATCGCCAGCCTGCTGTTCGGTTTCCTCTATCAGGGGGGCGCCGAGCTCAGCTTCGAGTTCGGTGTCGACCGCAACATCGTGGTGGTGTTGCAGGGTCTGGTGATCCTGTTCTGTGGCGCCCTTGAGCACATGATGCGTCCGCGCATCGAGCAGCTCTATCTGGCGTTTGCCAACCGCTCAGCCGCACAAGCTAAAGGAGTCTGATCATGTTTGAAATTCTGATCCTGATGCTGGATGCGACCATTCGTACCGCGCCGCCCCTCATTCTGGCGGCCATGGCGGGTATGTTTTGCGAGCGCTCCGGGGTGGTCAACATCGCGCTGGAAGGCAAACTGCTGGCGGCGGCGTTCGCCAGTGGTGCGGCGGCTGCGGTATCCGGTTCTGCCTGGGTAGGTCTGGGGGCCGGAGTGGGTGTCTCCATCCTGTTTGCCCTGATGCACGGCTTTGCCACCATCACCCACCGGGGTGATCAGGTGGTGAGCGGCATGGCCATCAACATTCTGGCGGCCGGTCTGACCGTCACCCTGGGCCGTTACTGGTTCGATCAGGGTGGCCAGACCCCGGCGCTCTCCGGTGATGCCCGTTTCGCCCCCATCGATCTGCCCTATGCCAAGGAGCTGTGGGATGTGCCGGTGATCGGCCAGCTCTACAGCGAGCTGCTGAGCGGCCACTCCCTGCTGGAGTACGTGGCATTTGCCTGTGTGCCGCTGGCCTGGTGGGTGATGTTCCGTACCCGCTTCGGTCTGCGTCTGCGGGCGGTGGGTGAGGCACCCGCAGCGGTCGATACCGCCGGTATCTCTGTGGTGCGGATGCGCTACACCGCGCTCCTCATCGGCGGCCTGCTGGCCGGTATCGGTGGCACCTATCTGGCGGTGGCCCAGACGGCCCAGTTCATCCCCAACATGAGTGCGGGCAAGGGCTTTATGGCACTGGCGGCGCTGGTGTTCGGCAAGTGGCGCCCCTGGAATGCCATGGCAGCCTGCCTGCTGTTCGGCTTCCTCGATGCGGTCGCCATCCGGCTGCAAGGGGTCAGCATCGGTGGCTTCGCCATTCCGGTGCAGGCCATCGAGGCACTGCCCTACATCCTGACCGTGTTCCTGCTGGCCGGTTTTATCGGCCGTGCGGTGGCCCCCAAGGCACTAGGTACACCTTATGTGAAGGAGCGGGAGTAGCGCCCTTTATCGCGATACTCCCACCCACGCAAATAACAGCAGGCCCACTTCGGTGGGCCTGTTTTTTTATGGGCGGGATGGGGCAGACCAGCCGGGATCTGGATGGTGTGATAGAGGGGGATGGTGGCGTGAAGGGATAAATGGGCTGCGCGAGTTGCTGCGGGTAGCGGCTGGCGTACAGGCGCTGACCCCTCCGCCAGCACCATCAAAAACCCCCTCGTATCAGGAGGGGGTTGCACTGGTTATTGCCGGATTAACCCTGAGGTTCAGGGTGCCAGCACCAGCTTGTAGACACCAAAGCCGGGGTGTTTGGGATCGCTGGCCGGCAGGGTCTCCACATAGTTCAGCTTGCCGCCGCTCAGGGCTTGCGCCTCGCTGCGCGGGGAGCTGTAGATACGCAGATCCAGATTGGCGGGCAGGGGGGCCAGCTGCCAGTTGTTGTCTGCCGGGGGCTCGAAACCGGCCGGATTCTTCTCTGCCAGATCCTTGAGGTATTCGGAGAGCACTTCGCGGGTTTCGAACTGATCTTCATGGACGATCACCTTGGCGTTGATGCCCGGGAAGTTGCCACCACCGCTGGCGCGGTAGTTGTTGGTCACCACGTAGAACATCTGGGCCGGGTCGATTGCCTTGCCCTGATAGGTGAGGTTGGTGATGCGATAGCTGTCGCTCACCTTGTTGCCATCCACATCGTAACGGGCGGGTTTGGTCACATCGACCTGATAGTTCACCCCGTCGATCACGTCGAAGTTGTAGGTGCGGTACTTCTCGTTGACCAGCCACTGGGTAGCGGTGCTGGCAGCATCGATCTTGTTGAACTGGACGGCGCTCTTCTCCAGCCACTCCTGTACGGTCGCGCCATTGATGGCGACCACCTGCAGGGTGTTGGGGTAGACATAGAGGTCGGCCACGTTGCGCAGGGAGATATCGCCAGCCGGTACATAGGTGAAGTCGGTCGGGCCGTTGCGACCGCCGCGGAATGGCGCGGCGGCGGAGAGGATGGGCCATTTCTCCTTGAGCTGACCATCCTGTTGCAGTTTCTTGGCGTGCCACAGCTGGGCGTCGCTGACGATCTGGATGGAGGGGTCATCCTGTACCAGTGCGAAGAAGCTGTGGATTGGCTTGGTGATCTTGCTGAGGGGCTCGTCCAGCCACTGGTTGGCCTGCTCGTGCTCGGCAATGACCTGATCGACTACCGCCTGATCTTCGGTGCTGCTGGCGCTGCTGTCGATTTTGCGCAGCTGGGACTGGCTGGAGGCCACTTCCCAGCGACCCTCTTTCCAGGTCATGTGCAGGTCGATGATGCCGAGGTGGTTGCCCCAGACGCCCGGCATCACGGTCGGTACGCCCGCCAGAGTGCCTTTCTCGTTGTCCACATCGGTCATGTTGGGGTAATCGCCCGGGAAGGTGCGGTGGGCGTGGCCCAGCAGCAGGGCATCGACCCCCTTCACCTTGGCCAGCGGCAGGGCGGCGTTCTCCATCATGGGTTCGCGCGGGTCACCTATGATGCCGGTGTGAGCTACGACCACGACGATGTCAGCGCCCTTGGCGCGGATTTCGGGCACATAGTGCTCGGCGGTCTCGACCATATCGGCCACCACCACCTTGCCTTCCAGATTGCGCTTGTCCCACTGGGTGATCTGGGGCGGAGTCAGGCCCAGCACACCGACCTTGATGGTCTGGGTATTGCCGTTGGCATCCTTCACCTGACGATCCAGCACCACATAGGGTTTGAACTTCTGCTTGCTCCAGTCGATGGTGCCCTTGCCATCACGGCTGAAGGCATCGGCTTGGAAGACGTTGGCGTTGATGTAGGGGTAGTTGGCCCCTTTCAGGGTCTCCGAGAGGAAGTCGAGACCGAAGTTGAATTCGTGGTTGCCCAGGTTGCCGACATCATAGCTCATGGTGTTGAGCGCCTTGATGGCGGGGTGGGTCTGCTTGCTCAGCCACTGCTGTTTGACCTGCTGGTCGTGGATATAGTCGGCCAGCGGGGTGCCCTGGATCAGGTCGCCGTTGTCGATCAGCAAGTTGTTGGCGTTCTCTTCGCGGGCCTTGCGGATCAGCACAGCGGTGCGGGCAAAGCCCAGCGAGGCATCCGGCTTGTTCTGGTAGTAGTCGTAACTCAGCAGGTTGGAGTGGATATCAGAGGTTTCGATCAGCCGCAGGGTGAGATCACCGGGGGCCTGAGAGTTGTTGTCATCACAGCCGGACAGCAAAAAGATAACTGCCACCGCGCTCAGTTTGAGGGTGGTTTTCATTGTTGGATTCTCTTGTTATGGGTATGCCAGCGTGGTGCATTCTATCGACAGCAAAAGAATCCGATTGTGAGCAGCCTGGCAATTCGGGCTAATTACCCTCCTGTTAATAGAGTTATGACTCTGATTTTCATCTGTTTTTTCGGGTCGCTACCCTCGCTGCTTTTCCGCCGTTAGTCACCCTGTAGTCACCGCAGTGCGGTCGGGGCAAGCTGCGCGGCCAAGCGCTTCTACGAGGCTGTAATGGTTGGTTACAGATCTCCATTCGACTGATAGATGACCTTTCCCTTAAATTCAGCGGCGATTGATTGCATCTAAAAATTACAAAGCGACAGCAAGGAATAAAAACTCATGAAAATGCACAACAAAGCGCTGCTGGCCATCGCCTGCGCTGCGGCTCTGTCTGCCTGTGACAGCGAAAAAGCTGCCAACAGCATCGCCAAGCGGGTGCCACTGGCTCTGCCGGAGGCGGGTCTTTACCAAGCGAATCTGATGAGCCGCGACGGCGACAAGGCGACGCCGCGCATGATCAAGGGTCTGGATGGTCTGGCGCTGGTCTACCCGAAGGGTGAAACCGTGCAGCACTGGGGTGTCTGGGTGGATCATCAGGTGGGCAAGGTCGAGACCAACAGCCAGTGGCTGGGTCAGGCTGACCAGAAAGCCGACAAAGACGGGATCTACCCAGTGCAGTTGATCCGCAACAGCGAGCGACTCGGCACCAGCACGGCGCTCAGCTCGGTGAACAACGACCACAACCTCATCACCTTCCAGGATCAGCCGGTCATCGATCTGCAGGGCAAGGAGATCAAGCGCTGGGTTTTTGATTTCACTCGGACCGGCACCAAGTTCTCCGACAACTCCCCCATCTATTCCGGTTTCAGCGGTCATGTGGCGGTGACGGCTCTGACCACCAAAGCGGTAACCACGGCCAGCTGGAGTGCCACGGACAGCGATGGCTTCAGCAGCGACATGGTGGGCAAGGTGGATACCACCAACAACGGCGGCAAGCTGACGGTAGCGATCGAGTTTCCGGCGGCAGGTTGTACGCTGGTGGGCGAGGGGAGTGCCACTGCCGGGTTGAGCAAGCTGACCATGACTGGGTTTGGCAAGTGCAACTTCAAGCAATCTGCTGCCGCCACGCCGATCGAAAACCTCTGGAATGCTGCTCTGGCCCGGGCGATGGATAACAGCGTTGCCTATGTCACCACCTTTACCGCGGATGCCAAAAAAGAGGCGCTGGTCATCGGCTTCCCCGACACCAATGGCTTGCTGATCACCGCTGACAAGCGATAAGCAACCCAACGGCAGGGGCGGGCAAACGCGCCTGAAACAACAAGGGAGCCAGTGGCTCCCTTGTTGTTTTCAACGCACGGTTTACAGCAGGAACAGTGTCGCCAGCCCGAGGAAGATAAAGAAGCCGCCGGTGTCGGTGATGGCGGTGATCATTACGCTGGCACCGACTGCCGGGTCGCGGCCGAGGCGGGTCATGGTCATGGGGATAATCACCCCCATCAGGGCGGCCACCAGCAGGTTGAGCATCATGGCCAGGGTCATCACGGCGCCGAGCGCCGCATCCTGATAGAGCAGATAGGTGGCGATGCCCATGGTGCCGCCCCACACCAGCCCGTTGATAAAGGCGACGCCAAGTTCCCGTAGCAGCAGGAAGGAGAGGTTGCCCGCCTGAATGTGCTGCAGCGCCAGCGCCCGCACTATCATGGTGATGGTCTGGTTGCCGGTGTTGCCGCCGATCCCGGCGACGATGGGCATCAGCGCCGCCAGTGCTACCAGCTGCGAGATGGTGTGCTCGAACAGGCCGATCACCCGCGAGGCGACAAAGGCGGTGCAGAGGTTGATGGCAAGCCAGGCCCAGCGGGTCTTGACCGCCTTGGAGACGGGCGCGAATACGTCTTCATCCTCGCTGATACCCCCCATCCGGCGCAGGTCGGTGTCACTCTCCTCATAGACCAGATCCACCACCTCTTCGACGGTGAGGCGGCCCATCAGCTTGCCCTTGCCATCCACCACGGCGGCGGAGAGCAGGTCATCCCGTTCAAAGGTGCGGGCCGCCGCTTCGTCGTTATCCTCCGGATCGAAGGTGACCGGATCCCGCTCCATCACGTCGCTCACCAGGATGGCGGGCTTGTGCAGCAGTACTGTGGTGAGGGCCAGCTCCCCCAGCAGGTGGTTGCGCCGGTCGATGACGAACAGCTTGTCGGTGTTGGCGGGGATCTTGCCGCGCAGGCGCAGATAGCGCTGCACCGTGGCGAGCGTCACCTCGGGGCGGATGGTGATGATCTCGAAGTCCATCATGGCGCCGACGGTGTGCTTGCCGTAGCGGATCACCTCCCGCACCCGATCCCGGTCGGCGGGGGCCATATAGGTAAGCAGCCGCCCCATCAGGTTGCGCGGCAGGTACTGGCCCAGATAGATCTGGTCGTCGATATCCAGGGTGCGCAGGGCGTGCAGCAGCTCCTTGTCGCTCATCCCGCTGATGAGGCTGTCCCACACCGTCTCCGACGCTTCGACCAGGATCTGGCCGCGCTTCTCCTCCTCCACCAGTGCCCACAGGGCATGACGCTCATCGGGCGGCAGCGACTCCAGCGCATCGGCGACGTCGGCGGCGGGCAACCCGTTGACCAGCGCGGTGAGTTCGCTGGTCTGATCGCGTTGCTCGGCATCCTGCACCACCTGCGGATCGAGCAGGCTGTCGGTGAGGGCATCATCGCGCAGCAGCAGGGTGAGAATGCGGGATCTGTCATCCGCGCGCTGCCGGGCGCTGTTCTTGATGGGAAGAGACATGGGATGAATTCCTGAGATGGTAGCCAAGGGCTCAATGCCCATAGGATACCAGACTTAAAACAACAGGTTATGACCGTGATGGGGGAAGAGAGAGGTAAAAGTGAGGCCACCTGCTGGTGGCCTCATGGTGAGTTGCCGAGAATCCCTCAGGCGAAGGCTCGCTGGCTCTGCGGGGCCTCGCCAAACCAGGCGAGCCGGTCGGCCAGGGTCACCACGGAGCCCACCATGATCAGCGCCGGGCTCTCAACCCCCACTGCCAGCGCGGGTAGCTCATCGAGGGTGCCACGAATGACCCGCTGGCAGGGCTGGGTGCCGCGCTCGATCAGAGCCACCGGGGTATCGACCCCCTTGCCGTGGGTCAGCAGCTGCTCCCGGATGGTGGCACAGCTGGAAAGCCCCATGTAGAACACCAGGGTCTGTTTGTCTTTGGCCAGCAGCGGCCAGTCGAGATCCCGGGCGCCCCCCTTGCCGTGGGCGGTGACGAAGCGCACGCTCTGGGCGTGGTCGCGGTGAGTGAGCGGAATGCCGGCGTAGGCGGCGCAGCCGCTGGCCGCGGTGATCCCCGGTACCACCTGAAAGCTGATGCCGCTGCCAACCAGCGTCTCCAGCTCTTCTCCGCCACGGCCGAAGATGAAGGGGTCGCCCCCCTTCAGCCGCACCACCCGCTGTCCCTTCTGCGCCTCCTCCAGCAAGAGCTGGTTGATCTCCTCCTGCGGCACGCAGTGGTTGCCCGCCTGCTTGCCGACGAAGATACGCTTGGCATCCCGGCGCACCAGCGCCATCACCTCGTCGGAGACCAGCCGGTCATAGACCACCACGTCCGCCTGCTGCATCTGGCGCAGGGCGTGCAGGGTGAGCAGGCCCGGATCGCCGGGGCCTGCTCCCACCAGCACCACCTCGCCACCGGTCTGGCGCTCGTCGGCAAACAGGCTGTCGGCCAGCTGATTGGCAGAGGCGCTATCGCCCCGTGCCAGCGCCTGCCCAAGCCGGTCCGCCCCGAGCAGCCGCTCCCAGAAGCGGCGCCGCTCGCCCATGCTGGCGAAGCGGGCCTTGACCCGCTCCCGCAGGCTGCCAGCGAAGGTCGCCACGGCACCCAGATGTTGTGGCAGCAGGGCTTCGAGTTTTTCCCGCAGCAAGCGTGCCAGCACCGGTGCCTTGCCGCCGGAGGAGATGGCTACCATCAGCGGCGAGCGGTCGATGATCGACGGCATGATGAAGCTGGAGCGTTTCGGGTCATCCACCACGTTGGCAAAGATCCGCGCCTGATTGGCTCTCTGGTAGACCAGCGCGTTCACCTCGCGCCGATCGGTGGCGGCCACCACCAGCCACTTGCCCGCCAGTTGCTGCGGCGCGAATTCACCGGCCAGCCACTCGATGCTCCCGTTGGCAGCCAGTTCCGCCAGCTCGGGGTCGAGCTCGGGCGCGACTACTGTGAGCTGGGCACCGGCATCCAGCAGCAGGCGCGCCTTGCGCTCCGCTACCTCGCCGCCGCCGACCAGCAGCACGGGTTTGTTGTCGAGTCGGCAAAAGATGGGCAAGTAGTCCATGGGGCCTCCGGATCAGGCGGTTCGGGTCTGGTTGGCGGTGCGGGTGGTCTCGCTCACTGCGACCGGGCGTTCAGCTTTCGGGGTGGCATACCAGTAGCCGAGGCCCATAAAGAGGACGCCGGAGACTGTGTTGCCCAGCGTCACCCACAGCAGGTTGTGGCCGATGCCGCTCAGGGTGTAGGCCTCCGAGTGGGCGCCAAACCAGGAGAGGGCGAACAGGGTCATGTTGGCGATGGAGTGCTCGTAGCCGGAAGCGATAAAGGCCAGCAGACACCACCAGATAGCGATGAAGCGGGCCGCCCCTTCGGTGCGCAGCGCCATCCAGATGGCGAGGCAGACCAGCCAGTTGCAGAGGATCCCCTTCATAAACAGGGTCAGCGCCGGTGCCTGGGTCTTGGCCAGCGCCACCTTGTGGGCCAGACTGCCCGCATCCGGCAGCAGGCTGCCGCCGTAGGAGTAGATGAGCGCCACCACGACGGAGCCAATCAGGTTGCCGGCCCAGGTCTGGGGCAGGATGCGCAGCAGGTCGGCCATGGTGATCTTGCCCGCCTTCACCCCGAAGGTGAGGAACATGGTGTGGCCGGTAAACAGCTCGGAGCCGGCGATGATCACCAGCGTCAGGGCGATGCCGAAGGTAGCCCCCATTACCAGCGGCCGGATGGCGGGATCCACCAGATTGCCGAGGGTGAAGATGAGGATGATGCCGAGGCCCACATAGGCCCCCGCCATGGCGGAGCTGAGCCAGAAGCCGAGCTTGTCGCTGCGCTCGAAGCGGTTGATGCGGGCCGCGTTGGCGGCGCACTTGTTAATGGTTTCCGTGTACATCTTGTGAGTCCTTGAAAGGGCTGCCCTCAGGCAGCCCGAAAGAGAGTGAAATCGGCTTTAGACGGCGACCCAGACCTGCTGGTCGCGCACTTCAACGAGATAGCTCTGCACCGACATCGCAGGGTTGTCGAAACAGTGGCCATCGCTCAGGCGAAAGCGCTGCTTCTTGAGCGGGCTGGCCACCCAGAGTTCGCCGTCGTGTTCGCAGATCAGGCCCCGCGACAGCACGTTGGCGGCGAAGAAGGGATCCCGGTTGTCGATGGCGAACACCTCGGCCGCCGCGCTCGGGCGGAACAGGGCGATCTGACGACCCTCAATCAGAGCGCAGACGCCGGTTCCCGGCAGGATGTCGTTGAGTTGGCAGGCAAGTTTCATCGCTTAATCTCCACCTCGAGTTGGATGAACTGGCTATCGAGCAGGGCGCAAACGTCCATGCAGCCCGGCAGGATATCGTTGAGTTGGCAGGCAAGTTTCATCATTTGGTTTCCACCTCGATCTGGTAGACGGGGATGCGCTCGGCCGGGGTCGCCGGTCGGTGCTGGTCGCGCTCGGCGACGAACTGGACGTCCGGATCGCGCTTGTCGCTGTCGATGAAGTGGCTGAAGCGCTTGAGCGCCTCCTCTTCATTGAGGGTGCGCGACCATTCGCACTCGTAGCTGTCGATGAGAGTCTGGATATCGCGCTCCAGCGTCTCGGCCAGCCCCAGCTTGTCGTCGACGATCACCTCACGCAGGTAGTCGACACCCCCTTCCAGATTGCCGAGCCAGACCGAGGTGCGCTGCAGTTTGTCGGCGCTGGTGACGTAGAACATCATAAAGCGGTCGATCAGCTTGATGAGGGTCTCGCGGTCGAGGTCAGACGCCAGCAGATCGGCGTGGCGCGGCTTCATGCCGCCGTTGCCGCCCACATAGAGGTTCCAGCCCGCGTCGGTGGCTATGATGCCGACGTCCTTGCCCTGCGCTTCCGCACATTCGCGGGTACAGCCGGAGACGCCGAACTTCATCTTGTGCGGGGTGCGAATCCCCTTGTAGCGGTTCTCGAGGAAGACCCCGAGGCCAACGCTGTCCTGCACGCCGAAGCGGCACCAGGTGCTGCCGACACAGGTCTTGGCCATGCGCAGCGCCTTGGCGTAGGCCTGACCGGTTTCGAAGCCGGCCGCCAGCAGCTTGCGCCAGATGGCGGGCAGGTCATCCTTCTGGGCCCCGAACAGGCCGATGCGCTGGGCGCCGGTGATCTTGGTGTAGAGCTTGTAGTCGCGGGCCACTTCGGCCACAGCCAGCAGCCCTTCCGGAGTCACTTCGCCACCGGCCATGCGCGGGATGACGGAGTAGCTGCCGTCCTTCTGCATGTTGCCGAGGAAGATGTCGTTGGTGTCCTGCAGCGGGATGTTGCGCGGGCTCAGCACATGCTCGTTCCAGCAGGAGGCGAGGATGGAGCCGACGGTCGGTTTGCACACCTCGCAGCCATAGCCCTGACCGTGCTTGGCCAGCAGTTCGTCGAAGCTCTTGATCCCCTCCACCTTGACCAGATGGAACAGCTCCTGACGGGAGTGGGGGAAGTGGGCGCAGAGGTGGTTGTTGACCTCGATGCCCTGCTTCACCAGTTCGGCGTTGAGCACCTGACTGATGAGCGGCACGCAGCCGCCACAGCCGGTACCGGCCTTGGTGTGCTGCTTGATGGCGGTAAGGGTGGTGTGACCCTCGGCCACCGCCTTGGCGATGTCGCCCTTGGAGACGTCGAAGCAGGAGCAGATCTGGGCGCTTTCCGGCAGGGCATCCACCCCCAGCGTCGGTTTGGCTCCGGCGTAGGCGGGCAGGATCAGGGTGTCCGGGTGGCTCGGCAGCGGCAGGGCGTTGAGCATCATCTGCAGCAGGTTGCCGTAATCTTCCACGTCACCCACCAGCACGGCGCCGAGCAATCGGCTGTTGTCCTCGCTCACCACGATCTTCTTGTAGACGCCAGCCTGATCGTCCTGAAACACATAGCTGTGGCTGCCCGGTGTGCGGCCGTGGGCATCACCGATGGAGCCGACGGAGACACCGAGCAGTTTGAGCTTGGCGCTCATGTCCGCCCCTTCGAAGCGGCTGTCGCCGCCCTGCAGATGGTCGACGGTGATCTGGGCCATCTTGTAGCCCGGTGCCACCAGCCCGAAGAAGCGGCCCTGCCAGGCGGCGCACTCGCCGATGGCATAGATGTCGGGATCGGAGGTGAGGCAGTGATCGTCGATGACGATGCCGCCGCGCTCGGCGATGGCGAGATCACCGTAACGGCCCAGGGTATCTTGCGGGCGAATGCCGGTGGAGAAGACCACCACGTCCACTTCAAGCTGGCTGCCGTCGGCGAAAGCGAGGCGGTGCTTCGCCTGTTCACCGCCATGCATCAGGATCTCGCTGGTGCTCTTGCTGGTGTGTACCTGCACCCCCATGGATTCAATCTTGCGGCGCAGCAGCTGGCCGCCCTGACCGTCGAGCTGCTCGGCCATCAGCACAGGGGCAAACTCCACAACATGGGTCTCGAGACCCAGCGCCTTGAGGGCACCGGCCGCTTCGAGGCCAAGCAGGCCGCCCCCGATCACCACCCCGCTCTTGCCACTCTTGGCGGCGCTGCGAATGGCTTTCAGATCCTCGATGGTGCGATAGACGAAGCACTCGTGGTGCTGACTGCCCGCAATGGGCGGTACCCAGGGGTAGGAGCCGGTGGCCAGCACCAGCTTGTCGTACCCGACCACAGTGCCCTTGTTGGAGTGCACTTCGCGGTTGGCCCTGTCGATTTTTTTCACCGCTTCGCCGAGCAGCAGGCGGATGCCGTGCTTGTCGTAGAAACCGGGTTTGACGAGGGAGAGATCTTCGCTGGTGTGATGGGAGAAGTAGGAGGAGAGATGGACGCGATCGTAGGCGGGACGGGGTTCTGCACCGAAGACGGTGATCTCGTAGCGGCCCGGCTCGGCCCGCTCGATCAACTCTTCGATGAAGCGGTGCCCCACCATGCCGTTGCCCACAACGACCAGTCTGACTTTGCTCATGATTGCCTCTAGTTTGGAGTAATAAAACATCATTCTGGGGTTAGGCTACCCAGTCAGTCGGGGCGGGCAATTGATGCAAATCAAGTGTCTATTTATATATCTCGTCAGGGGTAATTCGATAAAATTCAAAGATATACAAAATTAGGTATACCAGTTGATGATTTCCGCACTGGTTTTGGGTGAGGGATGGTGGAGAGCAAGAGCGCTTTAGCAAAAGCCGGGGAGTGAAAACTGCTGTCGGAAAAAGCCGATCTCGCACTGGGCGAGACCGGCATCAGCGGAGCAAGGCGGCGCGTCAGGCGATATGGCGGCGGAACATGGCAAGCGCCAGCGACAGGGTGACGCCAGCGATGGCGAGCAGCGGCCATAACAGGGGCCAGGCGGCCGACCAGTCGAACCCCTTGAGGAAGACCCCCTTGAGCAGCACGATGAAGTGGGTGAGGGGGTCGATGGCCGCCAGGCACTGGAACACCTGCGGCATGTTCTCCACCGGCGAGATGTAGCCCGAGAGGATCACTGCCGGTACGGTGAAGGAGAAGACCCCGAGAAAGGCCTGCTGCTGGGTCGAGCAGAACGACGAGATGAAGAGCCCGATCCCGGCCAGTGCCAGCCCGTAGCAGACCATGCCCGCTATCAGCAGGCTGAGGCTGCCCGCAAAGGGGAGGTGAAAGACAAAACGGGCGGCCAGCGCGACTATGCACCCTTGCCCCACCGCCACCATGATGCCGGGCACTGCCTTGCCCGCCATGATCCAGCCTGCGGTGAGGGGCGAGACCAGCAGCTGATCGAAGGTGCCCTCTTCCCGTTCCCGCGCGACCGAGAGGGCGGTGACGATAAGACAACCTGTGGTGGTGATGATGGCCACCAGCGCCGGCAGGATATGCCAGTGGAATTCGACGTTGGGGTTGTAGAGGTTGCGCACCGCCAGCTCGGGTTGCCCCTTGCCCTCACTTTGCCAGCGGACAATCACCTGACTGATGTAGCCCGCCGCCACCTGACCGCCATTGGAGCGGCGCCCGTCGATGATCAGCTGCACCTTGGCCGGTTCGCCGCGCGCCAGCCGGCGCGAGAAATCCCCCGGAATAATCAGCCCGAGCAGTGCCCGCTGTCCGGTGATGGCCTCGGTCATGCCCGCCTCGCCCTGCACCGGGATGATGGTGGTGAAGGCGGGCATATGGGTGAGGCGCTCCAGCAGCTCGCGGCTCTGGGCACCGCCATCCTGGTTGTAGATGGCCAGCGTATTGCCGGTCACCTCCAGAGTGGCGGCGAACGGGAAGAGGGCGGTTTGCAGCAGCACCGGCATGATGAGCAGAAAGCGCCCCTGAGTATTGCCCATCAGGGCCTGCAGCTCTTTTCGGATCAGCCACCAGAGTCGGATCAGCATGGGTTACTCCAGAGTGCGCCGCGTCTTGCGGGCGGTCAGGGCCAGCCAGAAACCGGCCAGCAGCAGCAGACAGAAACCGTTGACCAGCAGGATCGAGAAGACGCTGCCCGCCTGATAGAGGGTCTGCAGCGAGCTCGCGAAGTAACGGGCCGGAATGAGGTGGGTGATGGCCCGCAGTAGCGGCGGCATGCTGGCGATCTCGAACACGAAACCCGACAGCATCACGGCGGGCAGAAAGGCGGCGATCAGCGCAGCCTGCGCGGCGTTGAACTGGCTGCGCATTACGGTGGAGAGGAACAGGCCGAGCCCGAGGGCGCTGCCGAGAAAGACGCTGGTGACCAGAAAGAGCAGCAGCAGGGAGCCGCGCCACGGCACGCCCATTACCGCCACCGAGAAGAGCAGGCAGAGCAGCATGGCGATGATGCCGAGTCCATAGTAGGGCAGCAGCTTGGAGAGCAGCAGCTCCCCCTTGGTGACCGGGGTGGCGAGCAGCGCCTCCATGGTGCCGCGCTCCCACTCCCGCGCCACCACCAGCGAGGTGAGCAGGGCCCCTATGATGGTCATTACCACCGCAATGGAGCCCGGCACCAGAAAGTTGCGGCTCACCAGCGCCGGGTTGAACCAGGCGCGGCTCTCTATCGACACCGGCATGGCAACCCCCTCGCCAGCGAGCCACCCCTGCCAGATCCCCTGCACATAGTTGGTGACGAAGTTGGCGGTGTTGGGCTCGGAGCCGTCGGTCAGCAGCAGCGCCTGCGGCGTGCCATTGCCCTGACCGGCCAGCGCGCGGGAGAAGCCGTCATCGATCACCAGCAGGCCGCGGATCTCGCCACGGGCCAGACTGGCGAGCAGGGACGCCTTGCTCGGGCCGCTGTGGATCTCCAGTGCGGTAGAGCCGCGCAGGGCCTGCTCCAGCCGCACCGCCGGGGCACCGCTGTCGGTACGCCAGATGCCGAGGCGCAGATGGTCCACATCCAGATTGATGGCGTAACCCATCACTACCAGCAGTACCACCGGCATGATGAAGGCGATGAGGATGCTGCTCGGGTCACGGACGATTTGCAGCGTCTCCTTGCGGCAGAGGGCCAGCAGTCGCCGACGGTTGATGCTCATGCGTCCTCCTCGCTGGCCCGCTCGACCAGGGTGATAAAGGCCTCTTCCATTGTTGGCAAAGAACAGGTCGGCAAGGAGCCGGTTGGCAGAGAAGTCGCCGCCTCTTTGGCGGCCAGCTCCTTGAGATCGTCCGGGGTGCCGAGCGCCAGCAGCTTGCCGCGATAGATGAGGGCGATGCGGTCGCAATACTCCGCCTCATCCATAAAGTGGGTGGTGACCAGCACGGTGACGCCGTGGTCGGCCAGCGCGTTGATGTGCGACCAGAACTCGCGCCGGGTCACCGGATCGACCCCGGAGGTGGGCTCGTCGAGAAACAGCAGCGGCGGCTCGTGCAGCAGGGCGCAGGCGAGTGAAAGACGCTGGCGCAGGCCGAGCGGTAGGGATTCCGCCTTCTGATCGAGCCAGGGGGTGAGGGCAAAAGCGGTCACCATGGCGTCGATCCGCGTCTGCTGGTGGCGGCCGAACAGGCCGTAAATACCGGCGAAGAAGGAGAGGTTCTGCGCCACGGTGAGCTGCTTGTAGAGGGAGAATTTCTGCGCCATGTAGCCGAGGCGCTGGCGCGCAGCCGACGGACTGTGGGCCAGATCGATGCCGGTCACCAGTGCCTGCCCCTCGCTCGGGCGCAGCAGGCCGCACTCCATCTTGAAGGTGGTGGACTTGCCCGCCCCGTTGGGGCCGAGCAGGCCGAAGATCTCGCCGCGGCGCACCGCAAAGCTGACATCATCGGTGGCGGCAAAATCGCCGAAGCGCTTGGTGAGGTGGCGCGCCTCGATCACCGCCTCGGGGGAGACCCCCTGCGGCAGTTCGGCTTCCCGCATCCCGGCCGCCAGACTCGACTCCCCGCCGGGGCCGCCGCCGAGCAGGTCGATAAAGGCATCTTCCAGCCGGGGCTGAGCAGGTTGAAAGGCGCCGTTGGTCAATTGCAGCTCCGCCAGCGGCGGGGGCGTCATGCCCGGGTGCAGCAGCAGGCGAACCCGCTCCCCCGCCACCGCGCCATCCATCACCGCTGGGTGAGCCAGTGCCCGGCGCAGCAGGGCGCGCCGCTCGCGGCCATCCAGCTGCCCCGCCTCCAGCAGCCAGCAGCGGCTGGCCATGGCCCCCATCAGATTGGCCGGTGTGCCGCTGGTGCGCACCTCGCCATCCGCCATCAGCAGCACGTGGTCGCACAGCTCCGCCTCATCGAGATAGGCGGTACTCCAGAGAACCGTCATCCCTCCCTTGGCCAGCTCGCGCACCATCTGCCAGAGGGCGCGGCGGGAGATGGGATCGACCCCGACCCCCGGTTCGTCGAGCAGCAGCACATCCGGGGTGCCGAGCAGGGCGCAGGCCAGCCCGAGTTTCTGCTTCATCCCGCCAGAGAGCTTGCCCGCAGGCCGCGCGGTGAAGCGGGCAAGATCGGTGAAGGCGAGCAGCCGCGCGAAGGTGGGTGTGCGTTCGGGCTCCAGTACGCCGCGCAAGTCAGCGTAGAGGGTGAGGTTCTCCAGCACGCTGAGATCCTCGTAGAGGCCGAACTGCTGGGGCATATAGCCGAGGCGCTGACGCAGCAGGTCTCCCTCGCTCACCGGATCCAGCCCCAGCACCCGGATGGTGCCCGCTTCGGGGATCAGCAGACCGGCCAGCAGGCGCAGCAAAGTGCTCTTGCCCGCGCCGTCGGGGCCCACCAGCCCGGTGATGCCGCCAGTCGGAATGGTGGCCGAGATGGCGTTGAGGGCGACCCGCTCGCCAAAGCGTTTGGTGAGTCCCTCAAGGGAGATAGCGCTGTTCATGGCGCCAGCCTGACGGTGACCGGCATCCCTTGGCGCAGGGCCGGGTCGGGATCCTGCACCACGATACGCAGCCGGTAGACGAGGTGAGTGCGCAAGTCAGGCGTCTCCACCGATTTCGGGGTGAACTCGGCGGTCGGCGAGACAAATCCCACCACCCCGTGATAGGGCTGATCCGGCCGCGAGTCGGTGGTGAGGGTTACCTTAGCGCCGCTCGGGAAGTGGCCGAGCCAGGGCTCCTCCACATAGGCGCGCACCCAGACCGGCGCGGTCAGGGAGAGGTTGAAGGCGGTTGCTCCGCTCTGCACCATGCTGCCATTCTCGACGGCGCGGCTGATGATGATGCCGTCGCTGGGGGCGGTCAGGCTGGCATCCGCCAGCGCCAGTTCGGCACTGGCGAGCGCCGCTTTGGCCCCTTCCAGCTGGGCATCGGACTGGGCAATCTCTTCCGGGCGGTAGCCGGTTTCGAGCTGGGCGAGCTGCTCGCGAGCCGAGCGTACCTGCGCCTGGGTCTGATCCCGCTGGGAGCGGGCGGTATCGAGCTGACCGCGGGAGATGGCGCCGGTGGCGGCCAATGCGCTCTGGCGGCGCCACTGCTGGTCAGCTTCCAGCGCTGCGGCTTCGGCGGCGGCCAGTGCAGCCCGGGCGCGGTCGGTCTCTTCGCTGCGATAGCCTTTGTGGATCAAGGCGTTGGCGGCAGTGAGCGCAGCCAGATTGGCGCGGGCACTGTCGCGGCTGTGGGTGAGGGGCGCCGGATCGAGGCGGGCCAGCAGTTGGCCGGTTTTTACCCTATCCCCCTCATCGACCAGTACCTGATCGACGCGGCCGCCGACCCGAAAGGCCAGATTGACGTCGCGAATATCGACGTTGCCGTAGAGGATGGAGCCGTCGGCCGGGCGCCCCTGCCACCAGAGATAACCGCCGATAACGGTTAGCAGCAGGGCTACGATTGCAAAGCGTTGTTTCATGCCGCTTCTCCTTCTTTCATGTCGGTGGGGCGCAGGCCGCGCAGGGCCCATACCAGCCGCTGTCTGGCGGCCTCGGGGCTGTCTATCTGGCTGAGAAAGGGGGCGGCCTGTTCGGGCAGCCAGCCGAGCTGACGACCGCTGCCGGCGATCACCAGCGGCAGGCCGACTGACCCCATGATGAAGATCATCAGCTGGAGCGGGTGACCTGCGACCAGCGACCCTTCCGCCTGTGCCATCCGTACCTGTTCGATCAGCAGCAGGGGATGGCGGCGCGGCAGGCTGAGCAGAAAACGCTGGGCCGCCCCTTCACCCGCCAGGGCATCGCCAAACAGGTGGTTGATGAAGCCGCGCTGGCGCGCCACCAGCCCGATCAGCGCCTCCATGGTGGCCTCGAACATGGCGATGGCAGAGGGGTAGGAACCTTTGGCTGCCACCGATTTGAGCTCGTCATAGAGGGGGGCGTACCAGAGCTCCACCAGCTCGTCGATAAAGGCGTCGCGGTTGCCGAAGTGGTAGACGAAGGAGCCGAGGTTCACCTCGGCCGCCGCTGCCAGCTCGCGCACCGTAAGGCCGCGCAGACCCTTCTCGGTGGCGATGGCGAGGCCGGTATCGAGCAGTTTCTGCCGGGTTGGATTCATCTCTCTGGTTCCTGTTGCGCAGCTTTCGATCTGATTTATACGTATGTATAAATCAATCGCACAGAAGTTGATAGATCTTTTTTTGAGCAGATTTCAGCAGGGATGAAAAACGGCGGGCTTTCGCAAGGGGCGGGATGAAATGGGTGGCGGGGAAATAAAAACGCCTCCGCGAAGGGAGGCGTTTTATCGGGAGGGGCGCGCTTACAGAATAAAGCGGCTCAGATCCTCATCCTCGACAAGCGCACCGAGGTGGGCGTTGACGTAGTCGGTGTCGATGACAAAGGTCTCGCCGGACTTCTCGGAGGCGTCATAGGAGATATCTTCCATCAGGCGCTCCATCACGGTGTGCAGACGACGGGCACCGATGTTCTCGGTACGCTCGTTGACCTGCCAGGCCGCTTCGGCCAGACGGCGGATGCCATCCTTGGTGAACTCGATGTTGACCCCTTCGGTGGCCATCAGCGCCTTGTACTGATCGGTCAGGGAGGCGTTCGGTTCGGTCAGGATGCGCTCGAAGTCATCGGTGGTGAGAGCGGTCAGCTCGACCCGGATCGGCAGACGGCCCTGCAGCTCGGGGATGAGGTCGGACGGCTTGGCGATCTGGAAGGCGCCGGAGGCGACAAACAGGATATGGTCGGTCTTGACCATGCCGTGCTTGGTGTTGACGGTGCAACCTTCAACCAGCGGCAGCAGGTCGCGCTGTACCCCTTCACGGGAGACATCGGGGCCTGAGCTCTCGCCGCGCTTGCAGATCTTGTCGATCTCGTCGAGGAAGACGATGCCGTTGTTCTCGACTGCGGCGATCGCTTTCTGTTTCAGCTCTTCCGGATTGACCAGACGGGCCGCTTCCTCTTCGATCAGCGCCTTCATGGCCTCTTTGACCTTGATCTTGCGCTTCTTCTTCTGGTTCTGGCCCAGGTTCTGGAACAGCCCCTGCAGCTGGTTGGCCATCTCTTCCATGCCCGGCGGGGTCATGATTTCGACGCCCATCGGGGAGGCGGAGAGCTCCAATTCGATCTCCTTGTCATCCAGCTGACCTTCACGCAGCTTCTTACGGAAGATCTGGCGGGTGTTGGAGTTGTCGGCTTTCTCTTCCTCACCCCAGGTGTTGCGCGGGTTGGGCAGCAGGGCGTCGAGGATGCGCTCTTCGGCGGCTTCCTCGGCGCGGTATTTCATCTTCTCCATCTCGGTTTCGCGCACCAGCTTGATGGCGGCATCGGTCAGATCGCGGATGATGCTATCCACTTCCTTGCCGACATAGCCCACTTCGGTGAACTTGGTCGCTTCCACCTTGATGAAGGGGGCGTTGGCCAGCTTGGCCAGACGACGGGCGATCTCGGTCTTGCCGACACCGGTCGGGCCTATCATCAGGATGTTTTTCGGGGTCACTTCATGGCGCATCTCTTCGTTGAGCTGCATCCGGCGCCAGCGGTTGCGCAGGGCAACGGCAACGGCGCGCTTGGCATCGGCCTGACCAATGATGTGTCTGTCCAGCTCGTGGACGATTTCTCTCGGGGTCATCTCGGACATGATGGTGTTCCTGTATCCGGGGCGGGCAGTGCCCGCCCCTTGGGAAAATGGGTTTGGCTGGTGGCCTTATTTTGCCGAATAGTCCAGCACTTCGATGGTGTGGTTGCCGTTGGTGAAGACGCAGATGTCGCCCGCAATCTTGAGGGATTTCTCGACAATGGTCCTGGCATCCAGCTCGGTGTTTTCCAGCAGCGCGATGGCGGCGGACTGGGCAAAGTTGCCGCCGCTGCCGATGGCGATGAGATCGTGCTCCGGCTGTACCACGTCACCGTTACCGGTGATGATGAAGGATTTGTGTTCGTCGGCCACGGCCAGCAGCGCTTCGAGGCGGCGCAGGGCGCGATCGGTGCGCCAATCTTTGGCCAGCGCCACGGCGGCGCGCTCCAGATTACCCTGATGGGCCTGCAGTTTTGCTTCGAAACGTTCGAGCAGGGTGAAGGCGTCGGCGGTACCGCCAGCGAAACCGGCTAGCACCTTGCCGTTATAGAGACGATGAACCTTGCGGGCGTTGCCCTTCATGACGGTGTTGCCAAGAGAGACCTGGCCATCGCCACCGATGACGACCTGACCGTTGCGGCGAACTGAAACTATGGTAGTCACTTTACTTACCTCGCTTGAGCCGAATGACGGCCTGACTGTGCATGGCAAGAAAGATGGGGATGGCAAACGGGCTTTTCAACCCTGCCTTTGGTCGGGATAAACGGGGTAGCAAACAGCGTGGGTGCGAGTGACACCAAAAGAACAGGGCCGGGTGTTGCCACCCGGCCCTGCGTCATCGGTGAGCTGATTACCCTTTCTTGGGAATGCAGCCGCTGATACCGGAGCTCTGCAGCTTGCTGTTGGCCGCGTCGGCGGCCGCCTTGCCGTTGAAGGGGCCCACCATCACCTTGTAGACGGTGCCGTTGGCGCCATTGATCACCTGCAGGCTGGAAGAGAGACCGGCGGTGAAGGCGATGCGCGCCTTGAGCGACTCTGCAGAATCCTGCGAGCGCAGGGCGGCGCACTGCATCATATAGCGACCGCTGTCTGCGGCTGCGGTCTGGGCTGGCGGGGTGGCCGCTTTGGCCTTGGCCGCTTCGGCCCGCTCCCGTTCCAGCTCGGCGCGGATCTCCCTCTCCATCCGTTCCCGTTCAGCCTTGCGGTCGATCACCTGCTCTTGCGCGCTGGCAACCGGTGCACCGGAGGTGGAAGGGGTGGTCGCCGGATTGGGCTGATAGGGCTTGGGCTGGCCGATGGGCGTTCCCGGTTGGGGAATGTCGGTCGGCACCGGCTGCGACAGTTTCTCCGGTTGCAGGGTCATGGTATCTGCCGGTGGTGGCGGCAGCACACCCGGCTGGGTCGGCGGCTCTATGATATCGACCTGCTTGTTCTCAAGCCGTTCGATGTAGCTCCACTTCTCCTGAGGCAGCCCGTTATTCTGCGCTTTTGGCTTGTTGGCCTTTACCTGCTCCTCAATGGTGGGGGCGTCGTTGCCCTTGCCATTGATCATGAAAAGGAAGCCACCAAAGCCTGCCAGCAGTGCTACGACCAGCAGCACTGGAATAACAGGAAAGCGGCGAGGGGCCGCTTTCTTGGTATTGCGGCCACCCGCCCGACGTCGCGGGCGGCTGCCGACATAATCCCGGGTTGCCATCTATTACATGCGCTCCAGGGTATGGATGCCCAGTACGCCGAGGCCCAGTTTCAGCACCTTGGCGGTGGCGGCGCACAGCAGCAGACGGCTCTGACGGGTTGCTTCGTCCACGCCATCCTTGTTGATCGGGCAGGCTTCATAGAAGGTCATGAAGTTGCCGGACAACTCGTACAGGTAGGTACAGAGCAGGTGCGGCATGCCCTTGTCTGCCACGCCGTTGACCGCGTCGGAGAACTGGATCAGCTTCTGGGCCAGCACCTCTTCGGCCTCTTCGTTCAGGGTCACGTTGCCGGTCAGCGTCTCGGCATCGATGTTGGCCTTGCGGAAGATGGACTGGATACGGGTGTAGGCGTACTGCAGGTAAGGGGCAGTGTTGCCTTCAAACGACAGCATCAGATCCCAGTCGAAGATGTAGTCGGTGGTGCGGTTCTTGGAGAGGTCCGCATACTTGACCGCGCCCATGGCGATGGCGTTGACCACGTTGGCCTTCTCTTCGGCAGAGAGGTCGCTGTTGCGGCTCTCCAGCAGGGCAGCGGCGCGCTCTTCCGCTTCGTTCAGCAGGTCAACCAGCTTGACGGTGCCACCGGAACGGGTCTTGTAGGGACGACCATCCTTGCCCAGCATCATGCCGAAGGCGTGGTGCTCGAGGGGGACGGATTCCGGCACATAGCCCGCCTTGCGGGTGATGGTCCAGGCCTGCATCAGGTGCTGGTGCTGACGGGAGTCGATGAAGTACATGACACGGTCGGCGCCCAGGGTTTCATAACGGTATTTGGCACAGGCGATGTCGGTGGTGGTGTAGAGGAAACCGCCATCGCTCTTCTGGATGATGACGCCCATGGCCTCGCCATCCTTGTTCTTGAACTCGTCCAGGAAGACAACGGTGGCGCCTTCGCTCTCGACCGCCAGCCCCTTGGCTTTCAGGTCGGCCACTATCTCCGGCAGCATGTCGTTGTACATGGACTCGCCCATGATGTCCTTGTTGGTCAGGGAGACATTCAGGCGGTCGTAGTTGATCTGGTTCTGTTCCATGGTCATGTCGACCAGCTTCTTCCACATGGTACGGCAGTACTCGTCGCCGCCCTGCAGCTTAACCACGTAGTTACGGGCGCGCTCGGCGAATGCTTCGTCTTCGTCGTAGCAACGCTTGGCCTGGGTGTAGAAGGCTTCCAGATCCTTGAGCGCCATGTCGCTGGCGTGCTCGTTGGACATCTTCTCCAGATAGGCGATCAGCATCCCGAACTGGGTGCCCCAGTCGCCGATGTGGTTGGCACGGATCACTTTGTGGCCGAGGAACTCCAGCGCGCGCGCAGCTACGTCACCGAGTACGGTGGAGCGGATGTGGTGCACCGCCATCTCTTTGGCCACGTTGGGGGCGGAGTAGTCCACCACCACGGTTTGTGGCGCGGGCAACCGTACGTTGGCGTTGGCAGAGGTCACCATGGCCTCGACCTGACCGGCCAGCCAGCGCTGGTCGAAGAAGAAGTTGATGAAGCCGGGACCGGCGATCTCGACCTTGGCAATCAGGTCGGAGGCAGGCAGGTGCTCGATGATGGCAGCCGCCAGCTCACGGGGATTCTTGCGGGCCGGTTTGGCCAGCAGCATGGCCAGGTTGGTAGCCAGGTCGCCGTGAGCTTTTTCCTTGCATCGGTCTACTTGCACGCGGGCTTCCAGGTCCGCCGGCAGGACGCCTGCTGACTTGAGATTGGCTACCGTTTGTTCAAGTAGATGATGAATATGCTCTTTCATAACTGACCACCAAGGTTGCGCGTCGAAAAATGACTGATATATAAGGGCGTGAATTTTACCCGCATCGGCCCGAGAAAACTATAGGGATGACCCGCCGCTCGCTGTCGGGCGGATATTTCACTGCGTTTGGCGCCATATTCCAGAATATTGGGCGGAAATTACGGTGCTTATCCATTTCTACTGCATATCGAAGCGCCTTGTCCAGGCTATTTTCCCCTGATTGTTAAGGGTTTTTCCTTTCCGATGACGGGAATGATCTCCTCCCTCTGGCCCGGCGTATCAACAGAGGTTCCCAACCGAGGAGTTTGCGATGCGACTGGCGCTGTTTCCCCTATCTGCCCACCTGCTGCCCGGCGGCGTCATGCCGCTGCGGATCTTCGAACCGAGATACCAGCGGATGATTGCCGAGGCGGGGGAGTCCGGCTTTGCCCTCTGCATGGTGGACCCTCGCCAGCCCGACGCCCTGCGCAACATGCTGCCCATCGCCACCCGGGTCACCATCATCGATTTCGACCGGCTGCCGGACGGCATGCTGGGGATCACGGTGCAGGGGATGGAGCGGGTGCAGATAGAGGATCTGTGGCAGGAGCCAGACGGCCTGCGCATCGGCGAGGTGACGCCGCTGACGGCCTGGCCGCCCCGCCGGCTCCATCCCGATCAGCTGCCGCTGGTCGATGCGCTGCGGGAGGTGTTTGCAGACTATCCCGACTATGCCGCCCTCTATCCCGCCCCCCGCTGGGACGATGGCAACTGGGTGGCCCAGCGCTGGCTGGAGGTGTTGCCGATCCCCCCTGAACAGAAACAACTGCTGCTGGCCGCCGCCGACAATCAGCCCGCCATCGCCCTGCTCAAGGGGGTGCTGGTGGCCAGCCACTGATTTTTTCTGACCCGCTGATCCGCCACTGCCGCAGCGCCGTACAAGTCATCACCACAGCATGTTCGACAGCACACCAAAGGGATGGCGCAATGGCATATACTGGCCAACCACACTCGACCATACGCAGGACCTCGCCCGTGATGGATAACCCGGATGGCGACCTCAAATCTCTGCTGATCAGGGTGGCAGAGCAGGCCGACAAGGCTGCTTTTGCCCGCCTGTTCCAACACTTTGCGCCGCGTATTCGCAGCTACGGCCTGCGCCACCTCGGCAGCGAAGCCAACGCCATGGAGCTGGTGCAGGAGACCATGCTGCTGGTGTGGCAGAAGGCGCGTCTCTACCACCCCGAGAAGGGGGCGCCGACCACCTGGATCTACACCGTGATGCGCAACCAGTGCTTCGACATGCTGCGCCGTCGTCGCGCCAGCAAGGAGGATCTCTGTGCCGAGGAGCTGTGGCCGGTGCTGGAGTTTCAGGCCGAAGAGGAGCATCTGAGCGGGGGGGAGGATGCGGTGCTGACCCGTCAGATGGCCCACTATCTGGGCACCCTGCCGGAGCCGCAACAGCAGGTGGTGCGCGGCATCTATCTGCAGGAGTTCTCCCAGCAGGAGCTGGCGGAGCGACTCGGCGTGCCGCTCGGTACCATCAAGTCCCGCCTCCGGCTGGCGTTACAGAAACTGAAAGAGCAAGTGGAGCAAGGCCATGATTAAAGCCCATCCGACCGACCCTATGCTGCGCGCCTTCGCCGCCGACGAGCTGCCTCTGCCGCTGGCGGTGGGGCTCTCCGCCCACTGTGAACTCTGCCCCGATTGTGCTGCCCGACTAAAGATATTCGAAGAGGAGCTGGCGCAGCAATATCTTGCCTCGCCAGCAGAGCCCGAGCTGGACTCCCGCGATGAAGTAGCGCTGGATGCCGGATTCGACGCCATGCTGGCGGATATTCTGGCCCAGCCGCTGGCAGAGCCCCTCTCCGAGCCAACACATGACCAGCCCCGAGCCCAGCCCAGCGAGTTGGAGGTAGCCGGTCACGCCTACCGTTTGCCACGGGTGCTGGCCCGCTATCGTTCGCCCAAGTGGCGCCATATCGGGGCCATTCGTCAGCAGAGTCTGCCGCTGGATGAGATGGGCGCGCGCGCCAGCCTGCTCCATATCGAAGCGGGCGGTCGCATCCCCGAGCACACCCATCAGGGCTATGAGCTGACCTTGCTGCTGGCTGGCAATATTCAGGATGGCGATACCCTTTACAAGGCGGGGGATTTCATCTGGCGCGATGCCAGCCACTCCCACAGCCCGCATACGCCGGACGGTTGCCTCTGCTACACGGTGCAGGATGCGCCGGTGCAGTTCACCAAGGGGTTGTCGCGGCTGCTGAATGGCATCAGCCAGCATCTCTACTGAGCACTATGACGCCATAGAAAAAGGGACCAGATTGGTCCCTTTTTTCATTTGATTGCTGGTTGCCGGTCAGGCAACAAACACCAGATAGACGGCGAATGCCACGATAAAGCGGTAGATGGCGAACGGGATAAAGTCGATGCGGCGGATCAATGTCAGGAAGGTCTTGATCGCAAACATCGCTACCACGAAGGCGGTGATAAAGCCCACTGCAAACATCGGGAAGTCGGCCATCGAGAGGAAATCGCGGCTCTTGTAGAGATCAAGCCCGCTGGCGGCCACCATCATGGGTACTGCCATGATGAAGGAGAACTCGGCGGCGGCGTGACGGCTGATCCCCATCAGCATGCCACCACTGATGGTGGCGCCGGAGCGGGAGAAGCCGGGCCACAGGGCCAGACACTGGAACAGACCGATGCCGAACGCCTGCTTGTAGCTGATGTCATCCAGGGTTTCAGCTGTGACGGCCGGGCGGAACTTCTCGGCGATGATCAGCAGGATGCCCCCCGCGACCAGCGCGTACATCACGGTCTGTGGGCCAAACAGGTTGGCCTTGATCCAGCTGTGGATGGCCAGACCGACCACGATGGCGGGCAGCATGCCGAGGATGACATGCACCAGCGACAGGGTGGCGTGATCCCGGGACGGCTTCTGGCCGAAGTGGATGCCAATCAGGCCAAACAGGCGGCGCCAGAAGACGGCGACCACGGCGAGGATGGAGCCAAGCTGGATCACCACTTCGAAAGTGGCAGCCTTGGGCCCTTCAAAGCCCAGCAGATGGCCGACGATAATCATGTGGCCGGTGGAGGAGACGGGGAGGAACTCGGTCAGCCCCTCGACGACGCCCAGAATAAAGGCGACCAGCAGGCTATAAGTGTCAGTCATCGAACAAACAATCCTTAACTTCGTTGATGTAAAAACGCCCCGAAAGGGTCTCGGGGCGGCATATCTTGCTCGATTGTGACTGCTGAGGCTATGTAAAAATCATGAATTCTTTAAGTTAGTCGCGGATAAAGCGGTAGCGGGTCTGGTGGTGATAACGCTCGCCAGGCAGCAGCCAGGGGTTGCCCAGCTCGGGGCGATTGGGGCTGTCCGGTAGCTGTTGCGCCTCAAGACAGAAGCCGTCGTGATCCCGGTGCGACTGGCCGCTACGGTTCGGGGTATTGGCCAGCCAGTTGCCGGTGTAGAACTGCAGCGAGGGTTGGTTGGTATAGACCTCCATCGCCAGCTGCCTGTCCCCTGATACCACGCGAGCTGCCCACTTCTGCTCCGGTCCATTGAGCACAAAGGCATGATCGTACCCCTTGGCCTGTTGCTGCTGGGGATGGCTCAGCCAATCCTGTCCGACAAGACGCTCGCGGCGCAGATCGAACGGCCCCTCCACCGGGGTGATGGCGATCGGCAAACCGCTTGGGTCGGTCGGCAGGAAGTGGTCGGCATTGATGCTGATGAGGTGGTCACGGACATCGCCGCCATCGGTTTGCCCATCGAGATTGAAGTAAGCGTGGCTGGTGAGGCTGACCGGAGTTGTGGCATCCGTGCTGGCGATGAAATCCACCACCAGATCGCTCTGCTCCAGCCGGTACTCCAAGGTTACCCGCAGATTGCCGGGAAAGCCCTGATCCCCAGCCCGGGAGAGCAATGCCAGCTTGACCCGATCTGCTTCCAGCTCCTTGATTTGCCAGCGCTGGCGATGAAAGCCTGCCTGCCCGCCATGCAGACAGTTGGGTGCCTGATTGGCATCCAGCAGCCAGCGCTGTCCATCACGCACCAGCTCGGCACCGCCGATGCGGTTGGCAAAACGCCCGGCCACCGCACCCAGCCACACCTGCTGGGTGGGATAGGCGTCGTCGGCACAGCCCAGCAGCACTTCACGCCGTTTGCCCGCCACCGGCAGGGTGAGGGAGGTGAGGGTGGCGCCGAAGTCGAGGCCGCGCAGGCGCAGCCCCTCCTCGTTTTCCAGTTCGAATGGCGTCATGGCGCTGCTCATAGCTTGCCTGCACCGGCGCTGGCAGAGCAGACGTAGCAGTCGGCCTTGAGGCCCGAGATGGGTGGGTACTCCGCCTCGACGGCGGCAATCACCTCGGCCACCTTGTCGGGGCGTAACAGGGCGACCACGCAGCCGCCGAAGCCGCCGCCGGTCATCCGCACGCCGCCATCTGTGCCGATCCTGGCCTCGATGATCTCCACCAGACCGTCGATGGCGGGCACTGTGATCTCGAAGTCATCGCGCATGGCGGCGTGCGACTCGGCCATCAGCTCACCGAGACGGGTCAGGTCGTGGCTGGCCAGCGCATCGGCGGCCGCCAGGGTGCGGGCGTTTTCCCCTACGATGTGGCGGGCACGGCGGTAGCAGGCCTCATCCAGCCCGGCTTTGCCCGCTTCCAGTCCGGCCAGATCGAGATCGCGCAGCGCCTTGACCCCGTAGTGACGGGCGGCCGCTTCACACTGCTGGCGACGAGTGTTGTATTCGCTGTCCACCAGACCGCGGCGCACATTGGAGTTGACGATCAGCACCGCCAGATCCGCCGGCATGGGGATGAGGCGGGTCTCCAGCGAGCGACAGTCGAGCAGCAGGGCGTGGTCTGTTTTGCCGCTGGCGGAGATCATCTGATCCATGATGCCGCAGTTGCAGCCGACGAACTTGTTCTCCGCCTGCTGACCGTTGAGGGCGATCTCGGCCTGGCTGATGTCGAGCCCCAGCGCCTCCTTGAAGGCCTGACCGATGGCCACTTCCAGCGAGGCAGAGGAGGAGAGCCCCGCCCCCTGCGGCACGTTGCCGGAGACCACCAGATCGAGGCCGCGCAGGGCATAACCGCGCTCCTGCAGATACTTCACCACGCCGCGGATGTAGTCGCTCCAACGCTGGCTGGGGTGGTGCTCGATGGGCTGGTCGAGGTCGAACTGGTCGCGCTGGTTGTCGTAGTCGGCGGCGATCACCTGCACTTGCCGGTCATCGCGCAGGCCGATGGCAACGCAGGTCTCGTAGTTGATGGCGCAGGGCAGCACGAAGCCGTCGTTGTAGTCGGTATGTTCACCGATGAGGTTGACGCGGCCGGGGGCGCGCACCAGCAGATCGGGCGCTTTGGCAAATTGCTCGGCAAAAACGGTGCTGACGCGTTGGCTGGGGGTCATAAGGCCTCCTCATTGGTGTGGCTGGTCTGGGTGTAGTGAACGGGGCTCAGGGCACGCAGCCGCTCGGCAGCCTGCTCGGGGGTAAGGTCGCGCTGGGTTTCGGCCAGCATCTCGAAGCCAACCATGAATTTGCGCACGGTGGCGGAACGCAGCAGCGGCGGATAGAAGTGGGCATGCAGCTGCCACGCCTCGGGGCAATCCGATTTGGGCGGCGCAAAGTGCCAGCCCATGGAGTAGGGGAAGCTGCACTCGAACAGGTTGTCGTAGCGGCTGGTGAGCTCCTTGAGCGCCACCGCCAGATCCTGTTGCTGGGCCTGGGTCAGGTTGAGCATGGAGGGGACGTGCGCCTTGGGCAGCAGCAGGGTTTCGAACGGCCAGGCGGCCCAGAAGGGAACTACGGCGAGCCAGTGCTCGGTCTCCACCACGATACGCGAGCGATCCGCCAGCTCCCGCTCCACATACTCCAGCAGCATGGGACGGCCATGCTCGGCCAGCCAGTCACGCTGGTGCTGCTCTTCGCGAGCGATCTCGTTGGGCAGGAAGTCGCTGCCCCAGATCTGGCCGTGGGGGTGCGGGTTGGAGCAGCCCATGACGGCGCCTTTGTTTTCAAATACTTGCACCCACTCCCACTGGGCTGACAGCTCGGTGACCTGATCCATCCAGGTGGTGATCACCCCCTCGATGACGGGCAGCGGCAGCTCGGGCAGGGTCTTGCCGTGATCCGGCGAGAAGCAGATCACCCGGCTGGTGCCGCGGGCGGCTTCCAGTTTCAGCAGGGGATCGCTGGCGCTATCGGCGGCCGGGGTATCCTGCATCAGGGCGGCGAAGTCGTTGGTAAAGACGAAGGTGCCCTTGTAGTCGGGGTTGATGTCGCCGGTGACCCGGGTGTTGCCCGCGCAGAGGAAGCAGTCGGGAGCATGTGCCTGTTTGGGGGCCTGACTCACCTTCTCCACCTGCCCCTGCCAGGGGCGTTTGGCCCGATGGGGGGAGACCAGCACATACTGGCCGGTCAGCGGGTTGAAGCGGCGATGGGGATGATCGACGGGGTTGAACATCATCTCTCCTGAATAAAGTATTGAAAAATAAGGTCGTCTATTAACAGGGAGCAGGCAGGCCTACTCCTCGTAACCGTTCGGGTTGGCGGATTGCCAGCGCCAGCTGTCGGCGCACATGGCGTCTATGTCCCGGGTTGCCTGCCAGCCCAGCTCGCGCTCGGCCTTGGCCGGATCGGCCCAGCAGGCGGCGATGTCGCCCGGGCGGCGCGGTTCGATGCGAAATGGCAACGGCTTGCCACAGGCAGCAGAGAAAGCGGCGACCAGCTGCAACACGCTCTGGCCCTCGCCGGTGCCCAGGTTGTAGGTGTGCACGCCACCCTTGCCGGCGCAGTGTTGCAGCGCCTTGACGTGCCCCTCGGCGAGATCCATCACGTGGATGTAGTCGCGCACACCGGTGCCGTCCGGGGTGGGGTAATCGTTTCCAAAGACAGACAGGCAGTCGCGACGGCCGATGGCGACCTGGGTGATATAGGGCATCAGATTGTTGGGGATCCCCTGCGGGTCTTCCCCCATGGTGCCCGATTCGTGGGCGCCGACCGGATTGAAGTAGCGCAGCAGGGTCATGCTCCAGTGGGGCTCGGCCAGCTGCAGATCTTCGAGGATCTCCTCGATGATCAGCTTGGATCGCCCGTAAGGGTTGGTGGCGCAGCGAGGGAAATCCTCGCGGATCGGCAGGCTAGCTGGATCGCCATAGACGGTGGCCGAGGAGCTGAACACCAGATTGTGCACGCCAGCCCGCTTCATCGCCTGTAGCAGGGTGAGGGTGCCGCCGAGGTTGTTCTCGTAGTAATCCAGTGGAATGCGGGTCGATTCACCGACCGCCTTGAGGGCGGCAAAGTGGATCACTGCATCGATCTGTTGCTCGGCGAAGATCCGGTCCAGCAGGGCGGCATCGCGAATATCTCCTTGATAGAAAACGGGTTGTTGGCCGCTGATGGCGGCGACTCTGGCCAGCACGCTGCGCTTGCTGTTGCCGAGGTTGTCGACCACCACGGGATTCATGTCTGCCGCTTGCAGGGCCAGACAGGTGTGGCTGCCGATATATCCGCAACCGCCGGTGACCAGAACGTTCATCTTGCTCTCCACTGAAAAGTGTCTGGAAGCAGTCTAGCCGAGGGTGTGGCGACCAAACTGTGAGCTTGCTTGCAAAACAGTGTAAACGATTACACTGTTTTTGTGATCATCCTGACGGCAGATATGCGTTTCACCCCTGTTTTCAATGGGTTTGCTGGGTATAATGGCGCTCTATTGCACAGTGAAAGAAGTGAAAACAGCATGAGCACCATCAAGGATGTCGCCCGTTTGGCCAATGTGTCGGTGGCAACGGTTTCACGGGTGATGAACAACTCTCCCAAGGCCAGCGCCGCGTCTCGCGAAGTGGTGCAGAAGGCCATGGCTGAACTGGGCTACACCCCCAACGCCAACGCGCGGGCACTGGTCAGCCAGACTTGCGACACCATGGGGGTGGTGGTTGGTGATGTAGCCGATCCCTTCTTCGGTGCACTGGTTAAGGGTGTCTCCGGCATCGCCGTCGAGCAGAACCTTCACCTGCTGATGGGTAACGGTTTTCACAAGGCGCGTCAGGAGCGTGAAGCGATCGAGCTGCTGATCGGCAAGCGCTGCGAGGCGCTGGTGGTGCACAGCAAGGCGCTGAGCGACGAGGAACTTTACGATTACGCCATGCGAGTGCCCGGTATGGTGCTGATCAACCGCGATATTCCTGCCCTCAAGGGGCGCTGCATCGCTCTCAACAACCGGCTGGGGGCGGCTACGGCGACTCGCCACCTGATCGAACTGGGCCACCGCCATATCGCCTTTATCAGCTCGGATCACGCCATCGAGGATGCCACCTTGCGCCTGCAGGGCTATCAGGATGGATTGATGGAAGCGGGTCTGGCAGCCGATCCCGAGCTTATCGAGAGCGGCACGCCGAACGAGGAGGGGGGCGAGCGTGCCATGCTCAACCTGCTGGCCAAGGGGCTCAAGGTGACCGCCGTGGTGGCCTATAACGATGCCATGGCGGCTGGCGCCATCTCCGTGCTGGCGGACAACGGCCTGCGAGTGCCGGAGGAGGTTTCGGTGGTGGGCTTCGATGACATCATCTATGCCAGATACCTGAGGCCCAAGCTCTCCACCATGCGCTATCCCATCGAGCTGATGGCGGCCCAGGCGGCCAAGCTGGCCATTCAGCTGGCGGCGGGGGAGAGTGACGCGACCCAGAGCCGGATCTATACCCCCACCCTGATCAATCGCCACTCGGTGGCACCGGTTCGGGCCGGATAGCCCCCTTTTGCGGCCCTGTTCGGGGCCGTTTCTTGCACAGTTATTGTTTTACCTATTTTTAATCATTTTTACTCCGCTTTACTTAACAAAATTAGTGTAATCGTTTACATCTGTGTGAGCGAGATCGCCGTTCCCTGCGTCATACTTCTCTAGACTGAATACGTTTTCCAATCAGCAGGGAGAGAGTGAATGCTCAGGGAGATAGTGGCGCGTCAGGATTGGCAGACTCAGGCCATTACGTCGGTAAATCGTCTGGCTGCCCATACCCCCATGTTCAGCTGGCGCAGCGAAGCGGATGCCAGGGGGGATCTGGCCTCTTCCTCCCGCCTCTTGCTCGATGGCGAGTGGCGCTTCTCCTTCTTTGCCGCTCCCGAATTGGTGCCCGAGAGCTGGCTGGCACAGGATCTGGCGGATACCACTCCTATTACCGTACCGGGTAACTGGCAACTGGATGCTGCCTATCCAGCGGCGCGGCCGCTCACCGATGGCCCCATCTACACCAATATCAAGTACCCCTTTCCCTGCGATCCGCCCCGAGTGCCAGCAGAGAATCCTACTGGCTGCTACTCCCGCGAGTTCGAACTGCCCGCCAACTGGCTGGCAAACGGACAGAGCCGGATCATCTTCGACGGGGTGAGCAGTGCCTTCCACCTCTTCTGCAACGGTCGCTGGGTCGGTTATTCCCAGGACAGCCGGCTGCCCGCCGAATTCGATCTGACCCCATATCTGCAGAGCGGTCGCAACCGGTTGGCGGTGCTGGTACTGCGCTGGTCCGACGGCTCCTATCTGGAAGATCAGGATATGTGGTGGCTGTCGGGGATCTTCCGCTCCGTCAGCCTGCTGCACAAACCGGCCCGCCATCTGATGGATATGCGGGTGACCCCCGAGCTGGATGCCTGCTATCGGGATGGCCGTCTCAAGATTGCCCTGCAAGTCGCCAATGGGGCTGGTCTGTCGGTAGAGGCCAATCTCTATGATGGCAGCGAGCGGGTTGCGACCCTGCGCCAGCCGATCGGCACCCAAGCCATTGATGAGAAAGGGGCGTATGACGATCGCGCCGAGCTGTGGCTCGATGTGGCTGCGCCGCGCAAGTGGAGCGCCGAGACGCCCCATCTCTATCGCCTGACCCTGACCCTGCTGGACGAGCAGGGCCAGGCCATCGAGAGCGAAGCCCATGATGTGGGCTTTCGGGTGGTGGAGATCCGTGGCGGCCTGCTGCGGGTCAACGGTCAGCCGCTGCTTGTTCGCGGTGCCAACCGTCATGAACACCATCCCGCCAAGGGTTATGCCATCGATCGCGCCACCATGGAGCGGGATCTGCTGCTGATGAAGCGGCACAACTTCAATGCGGTGCGCTGCTCCCACTATCCCAACCACCCCGACTTCTATCGCCTGTGCGATCGGCTCGGCCTCTATGTAGTGGACGAGGCGAATCTGGAGACCCACGGCATGACCCCCATGGGGCGGCTGGCGCGGGATCCCGCCTGGAGCAACGCCTTTCTGGAGCGGGCAACCCGCATGGTGGCACGGGATTTCAATCACCCCTCGATCATCATCTGGTCGCTCGGCAACGAGTCGGGTTACGGCCCGGCCCACGATGCCATGTATGGCTGGATCAAGCGCAGCGATCCGAGCCGTCCGGTGCAGTACGAGGGGGGCGGGGCCGATACCCCGGCCACCGATATCATCTGCCCCATGTATGCCAGAACCCATCAGGATCAACCCTTCCCGGCGGTGCCCAAGTGGGCGCTGGCCAAGTGGATCGGCCTGCCCGGCGAGCACCGACCGCTGATCCTCTGCGAATATGCCCACGCCATGGGTAACAGTCTCGGGGGCTACGGCCACTATTGGCAGGCGTTTCGCGATCATCCACGTCTGCAAGGCGGGTTTGTCTGGGATTGGGTCGATCAGGGGCTCGACACATACACCGCCGATGGTCGCCACTACTGGGGCTATGGCGGCGATTTTGGTGATGTGCAAAACGATCGTCAGTTCTGCTGCAACGGCCTGCTGTTCCCGGATCGCACCCCCCATCCAGCCCTGTGCGAGGCAAAGCGTGCGCAGCAGCCGTACCGCTTCACCCTGCTTGAGCACACCCCGCTGCGGGTGCGGATCGAGAGCGAATACCTGTTTCGGGAAACCGACAACGAGCTGCTTTGCTGGCAGCTGTGCGAGAACGGCCATGTGCAGCAGCAGGGGGAGGTTTCCCTCATGCTGGTGCCGCAAGGGGTGGTCGAGTTGACCCTGAGCGAGACACTGCCCCCCTTTGCGGCAGGCTCACTGGCCTGGCTCGATCTGGCCATCGTTCAGCCGCAGGCTACCCCCTGGTCGCAGGCGGATCACAAGGTCGCCCGTCAGCAGTTCACCCTGCCGACCCCCCTTGCTCTGCCTGCTCCCGCCGCTGCCGCCACCCTGAGCGAGCAGCCGGATAGCTGGCGGGTCACCACCGCAAACAGTCAGTGGCGGCTCGACAAGCAGAGCGGCCGCATCACCAGTTGGCAAAAATCGGGGCAGGAGCAGTTGCTGGCGCCGATCATGGATCATTTCTACCGGGCTCCGCTCGACAACGACATTGGCACCAGCGAAGCGGATCACGCCGACCCCAACTCCTGGATTGCTCGCTGGCAGGCGTGTGGTCTCGGTCAGTGGCAGCACCGCTGTCTGGGGATCGCGGTCGCCGGAGGGGATATCCGGGTCAGTCATGGCTACTTCCACCACGATGAGCTGCTGCTGGTGAGTCACTGGCATCACCGCTTTACCGACGATGGCGCCATGAGCCTGGAGATAGAGACCGAGCTGGCGCAGGTTCTGCCGTCGCTGCCGCGGATTGGCCTGCTGCTCCATCTGGCCGAGGTACCGGCGCGAGCCGAATGGCTGGGACGCGGCCCTCACGAGAACTATCCGGACCGCCTGCTGGGCGCCGATCTGGGGCGCTGGAGCCTGCCGCTGGAGGCCATGCACACCCCTTACATTTTCCCGAGTGACAACGGCTTGCGCTGTGATACCCGCCAGTTGCAGCTGGGCAGCACGACGGTGAGCGGCAGCTTCCATTTCAGTGCCAGCCGCTTCAGTCAGCAACAGCTGGCCGCTGCTCGTCACCAGAGCGATCTGGTGGCCGAAGAGGGGCTGTGGGTCTGTCTCGATGGCGCCCACATGGGGGTGGGTGGCGATGACTCCTGGAGTCAGAGCGTGCGTCCCGAGTATCAACTGCTCGACCGTCGTTACCGTTGGGGCTGCACTCTCCGTTAAGCCAGCTATGGAGGCGACTGTCGAGCCAGTGCGTCATTTTGACAACAGACCAGTAACGACTAGCCTCAATGCTGTGGGAAAGATTGAGTCTCAAATCTGATTTTTATTTATATGTATTTGAAAAATAAATATAAAGTTTCAATGTAACAGAGTGTAAACGTTTTCATTTTGTCGTCATGATCACAGAAGAAATGACAACAAACTGATTACATTGATTGGCGCTTGCTCAATTGCTCGCCACCCTACAACACAGATAGACACATCGGAGCACACATAATGAAAAAACTGACCACAGTTGCCGCCCTGCTGATGGGCATGATGGCTGGAGCCAATGCCCAGGCTGACACCCGTATCGGGGTAACCGTCTACAAGTACGACGACAACTTCATGGCGGTCGTGCGCAAGGCCATCGAGAAGGAGGCGGCAGCCACTCCGGGGGTGGAACTGCTGATGAACGACTCCCAGAATGACCAGTCCAAGCAGAACGACCAGATCGACGTGCTGCTGGCCAAAGGGGTGAAAGCGCTGGCCATCAACCTGGTAGACCCGGCTGCGGCACCGGTGGTGATTGAGAAAGCCCGTGGCGAAGATATCCCGGTGGTCTTCTACAACAAGGAGCCGAGCGCTACCGATCTGGCCAGCTACGACAAGGCCTACTACGTGGGCACCGACTCCAAGGAGTCAGGGATCATCCAGGGTCAGCTGATTGCCAAACACTGGAAAGCCCATCCGGAGTGGGATCTGAACAAGGATGGCGTGATCCAGTTCGTGCTGCTGAAAGGGGAGCCGGGTCACCCGGATGCCGAAGCGCGCACCTCCTACGTGGTCAAGACCCTGAACGATGGTGGCGTCAAGACTGAACAACTGCACATGGATACCGGTATGTGGGATACCGCCATGGCGAAAGACAAGATGGATGCCTGGATCTCCGGCCCCAACGCCAACAAGATCGAAGTGGTCATCGCCAACAACGACGGCATGGCAATGGGTGCAGTCGAGTCACTGAAAGCCCAGGGCAAGACTGCCATTCCGGTATTCGGCGTCGATGCGTTGCCGGAAGCGCTGGCCATGGTCAAGAGCGGTGCCATGGCGGGTACCGTGCTGAACGATGCGGCCAACCAGGCCAAAGCCACCTTCGAGCTGACCAAGAACCTGGCTGAAGGCAAACCGGCCGGTGAAGGCACCAAGTGGAATATCGTCGACAAGGTAGTACGTGTTGCCTACGTCGGTGTGGATAAAGACAACCTGTCCCAATTCGAGTAATTCCCTCCAGGGCAAGGGAGATCCCCTTGCCCTTTTTTCAACCAGATGTGATGGCTGATATGACAACACAGCAACAATCAGAATGGCTGTTGGAGATGATTGACGTCAGTAAGAGCTTTCCCGGCGTCAAGGCACTCGATAATGTCAATTTACGGGTCCGTCCTCATTCTGTGCATGCGTTGATGGGCGAGAACGGAGCGGGAAAATCCACACTGCTCAAGTGCCTGTTCGGCATTTACGAGAAGGATCAGGGCAAGATCTTCTTCAAGGGGCAGGAGATCAACTTCACCTCCTCCAAAGAGGCGCTGGAAAATGGCGTCTCCATGGTGCATCAGGAGCTCAACCTGGTGCTGCAGCGTACCGTGATGGACAACATGTGGCTCGGCCGCTACCCCACCAAGGGGTGGTTTATCGACCACGGCAAGATGTATGACGACACCAAGCGCATCTTCGATGAGCTGGATATCGACATTGACCCCAAGGTGAAGGTCGCGACCCTGTCGGTCTCCCAGATGCAGATGATCGAGATCGCCAAGGCGTTCTCCTACGATGCCAAGATCGTCATCATGGACGAACCTACTTCCTCCCTGACCGAGAAAGAGGTGAATCACCTCTTCAAGATCATCAACAAGTTGAAGGATAAGGGGTGCGGCATCGTCTACATCTCTCACAAGATGGAGGAGATCTTCCAGCTCTGTGACGAGATCACCATATTGCGGGATGGCCAGTGGGTGGCAACCCAGCCGCTCAAGGGCATGACCATGGATCAGATCATCGGCATGATGGTCGGCCGTGAACTGACCCAGCGCTTCCCGGAAAAGACCAACCAGCCGAAAGAGGTGATCCTCGAGATCGAACACCTGACGGCGAAGAACCAGCCCTCCATTCAGGACATCACCTTCAACCTGCACAAGGGGGAGATCCTCGGCATCGCCGGACTGGTGGGGGCCAAGCGCACCGATATCGTCGAGACCCTGTTCGGTATTCGTGATCGCAGTCAGGGCAGCATCAAGCTGCACGGCAAAGAGGTAGCCAACCACAACGCCCACGAAGCGATCCGCAACGGCTTTGCGCTGGTGACGGAAGAGCGCCGCTCCACCGGTATATATTCGCGTCTCGACATCGCCTTCAACTCCCTGATCGCCAACATGGACAGCTACAAGGGCTCCATGGGGTTGCTCAGCGACAACAAGATGAAGAGCGATACCCAGTGGGTGATCGATTCCATGCGGGTCAAGACGCCGACCCAGCAGACCCAGATCGGTTCCCTCTCCGGGGGTAACCAGCAGAAGGTGATCATCGGTCGCTGGCTGCTGACCCAGCCGGAGATCCTGATGCTCGACGAGCCCACCCGCGGCATAGACGTCGGGGCCAAGTTCGAGATCTACCAGCTCATCCTGGAGCTGGCGAAGAAGGACAAGGGGATCATCATCATCTCGTCAGAGATGCCGGAATTGCTGGGGATCACCGACCGCATCATGGTGATGAGCAATGGCCGGGTCGCCGGGATCGTCAATACCAAAGAAACTGACCAGAGCGAGATACTGCGCCTGGCATCTCTGTACCTCTAGAGACAGGAAGACATTTATGGAGTCGGCTAAAAATTTCAATCTGATGCAGGCGCTCAAGGAAAACGCCATCTATTTGGTGCTGCTGGTGCTGCTCATGGTCATCGTGATCCAGGAGCCCTCCTTCCTGAGCCTCACCAACTTCAGCAACATCCTGACCCAGTCCTCGGTGCGGGTCATCATAGCGCTGGGGGTGGCGGGCATCATCATCACCCAGGGGACGGATCTCTCGGCAGGTCGTCAGGTCGGTCTGGCTGCTCTCATAGCGGCAACCATGTTGCAGGCGTTGACCAACGTCAACAAGGTGTTCCCGACGTTGGGGGAGGTGCCCATTCCTGCGGTGATCCTGCTGGTGTGTGTGGTGGGGGCGCTGATTGGTCTGGTCAACGGTCTGATCGTGGCCTACCTGAACGTCACCCCGTTCATTACCACCCTGGGCACCATGATCATCGTTTACGGTATTAACTCCCTCTACTTTGACTCGGTAGGGGCCTCGCCGGTGGCCGGGTTTGATCCCCGCTTTTCCAGCTTCGCCCAAGGGTTTATCCGGATAGGAGGATTCAAGCTCTCTTATCTTACCTTCTACGCAGCCATCGCCAGCGTCTTTGTCTGGGTGCTGTGGAACAAGACCCGCTTTGGCAAAAACATCTTCGCCATCGGTGGCAACCCCGAGGCAGCCAAAGTTTCCGGCGTCAACGTGGCGGTCAATCTGGTGATGATCTATGCGCTGGCGGGGGTCTTCTACGCCTTCGGCGGCATGCTGGAAGCGGGCCGGATCGGTAGCGCCACCAACAACCTCGGCTTCATGTACGAGCTGGATGCCATCGCGGCGTGTGTGGTGGGCGGGGTGTCGTTTGCCGGCGGGGTGGGAACGGTCGCGGGTGTGATCACAGGCGTACTTATCTTCACCCTGATCAACTATGGCTTGACCTATATCGGGGTCAGCCCTTACTGGCAGTTCATCATCAAGGGCGGCATCATCATTCTGGCGGTGGCCCTGGACTCCATGAAGTACGCCAAGAAGAAGTAACGATTGGCAGAGAGGGTTGGCGTTGCCAGCCCTCTCTTCTGGAGGGAACCCATGCCATTCAAGGTCAAGATTTACCTCTTGCTGCTACTGGCCATTCTGGTCACCATCGGCACCGCCGGGCTCAGTGTGAATCACTTCATCAGTGGCTACATTCGCACTCAGGCCACCCACAACATCAACGAGCAGATAACCCTGGTCAAAGAGAAGCTGGCCAGCGACATCAATCAGAAGATCCTGTTGGCCGCCAACCTCAACTTCGGGGTGACCAACGTCAAGAAGACCCTGCAAGAGACCGGCTTTCACAACATCGTCAAGGTGATCGGCGACATGGCCTTCGACGTGAACGGGGTCATCAACGACAGCGCCAAAGTCGATGCCCTGCGCAAGCTGATCCCCGCCGCCCACAACCAGATCACCGTCAGCCCGCTGCAACAGGTGGATGGCAAGCCGGTCATCACCATTCTGGTGCCGCGCGGTGCCGATTCGGCCTATCTCTACTACCTCGACATGAGCGAGTTCAAGAGCTTGCTGGAGAAGATGAGCGGCGAGGGGCGCTACTTCTCGCTGGCCGATGGCCAGGGCAATGAGCTCTACAGCAGCAAACCGCAGGGGGAGAGCGAAGCACGCCCCAACCAGCTGGATATTCGCGGCAACAGCTGGACCCTGACCGGCTACATCGACCTCGACTACATCCAGGCGATGACCCGGGCACTCAACGGCCAGATCATCATGGCGCTGCTCGGTGTCGCCGTGGTGGTGATGGTGCTCGCCATACTGGCGCTCAACGTGGCTTATCGCCCCATCCTCTCGCTGCGGGATCTGGTGCTGGAGCTCTCTCGCGGCAGTGGCGATCTCACCCGCCGGCTGGCGGTGACCAGTACCGATGATCTGGGCCAGATCTCGGCCGGCATCAACCGCTTTATCGAGCGGCTGCAGGAGATGATGGGGGAGGTGCAGGAGGCTAGCGGTCAGCTCAACAGCGGTATTGCCGGATTGGCCAGCCAGACCGGCGCTGCCCAGTCCCTGCTGGCGGATCATGTGCGCGAGACTGAGCAGGTGGTGACCGCCATCAACGAGATGAGCCGCACCGCGGTCTCTGTCTCCGAGAGTGCAGCCAGCACCGCCCGGCTCACCGGCCAGAGCCAGCAGCTGGCGAGCCAGTCCCGGCAGGTGGTCGATCAGGCGATGGCCAGCGTGATGGCGCTGGTGGACGAGGTGGAGGAGACTGCCCGCTCCATCGAAGCGATGCAGCAGGATGTGCAGCAGATTGGCTCCGTGCTGGGAGTGATCGGCAGTATTGCCGAGCAGACCAATCTGCTGGCCCTCAACGCCGCCATCGAGGCGGCCCGCGCTGGTGAACAGGGTCGTGGCTTTGCGGTGGTGGCAGACGAGGTGCGTTCCCTCGCAGCCCGCACCCAGCAGAGCACAGCCGAGATCCAGACCATGCTGGCCAGCCTGCAGCGGGGCACCCGAACTGTGGTGGAGGCCATGGGCAACACCAAGCAGAGCTGTCAGGGGGCGGCCGAGAACACCACCAGGGTCAACGAGTCGCTGGATCTGATGGCGGGAGAAGTGGTGGAGATCAACGATCTCATCAGTCATATCGCCACGGCGGCGGAGCAGCAGAGCGCAGTGGCGGAGGAGATCAACCGCAACATGAGCGCCATCGCCGAGGTGATCCGCCAGCTGACCCACAACGGGGAGGCGACGGTTGCCAGCGCCGGTTCGATGCAGCAGACCTACGACCGGCTCAGGGAGATAGTAAGCCACTTCCGGCTGCGGTAATGGCCGGATGCGCCATAAAAAACAGGGCCAAGCGGCCCTGTTTTTTTATCCCTTGGAATCAACCCGCCTTGCGGCGCAGATAGACCCCGGCTTCCATGTGATGGGTCCAGGGGAACTGGTCGAACAGGGCGAAGCGGGCGATCTCGTGGGTATCGCCCAGCACGGCCATGTTGGCTTGCAGGGTTTCGGGGTTGCAGGAGATGTAGAGGATGTTGTCGTACTCCTGCACCAGCTTGACGGTGGCATCGTCGAGACCGGCGCGGGGCGGGTCGACGAAGATGGTGTTGCACTGGTAAGCGCCGAGATCGACCCCCTTGAGGCGGTTGAACTCCCGCTCGCCACGCATCGCCATGGTGAACTCCTCGGCCGACATGCGCAGGATGATCAGGTTGTCGACGCCGTTGGCCGCGATATTGAACTGGGCGGAGTCGACGCTCGGCTTGGCGATCTCGGTGGCCAGCACCTTGCGGAAGTTCTGCGCCAGCGCAATGGAGAAGTTGCCGTTGCCGCAGTAGAGCTCCAGCAGATCCCCTTCGCTCCCCTTGGTGACTTCCAGCGCCCAGCCCAGCATCTGCTCGTTGATGGCGGCGTTGGGCTGGGTGAAGCTGTTCTCCACCTGCTTGTAGATGAGCTGGCGACCGGCCACGTTGAGCTGCTCGATGACAAAGTCATCGCCCAGACAGATCTTCTGCTTGTGGGCACGGCCAATCAGCTGCAGCTCGAAACCTTTGGCGCGCAGATCGGCCTGCAGCACCTCGGCGGCCTGCTGCCACTCGTTCTCCAGCTTGCGATGGTAGAGCAGGCTGACGATGATCTGGCCGGACTGGGTGGAGAGGTAGTCGATCTGGAACAGCTTGCGACGCAGCACCTGATGGGGACGCAGCCCCTCCAGCAGTACCGGCATCAGCTGGTTGATGAGGCGGCTGGCAGTGGGGAAGTGGTCGACCCGGATAATCTCTTTGGTCGCCGGGGCATACATGCAGTGGAAGAGGTCGTCCCCCTCGTGCCAGATGCGAAATTCGGCGCGCATCCGGTAGTACTCCGCCGGTGAGCTGTGCACCTCCAGCGCGGGAGGGTTGAAGCTGGCAAACAGCCCGGTGAGGCGCGCGCTCTTCTCATCGAGCTGGGCCTGGTAGTCGGCCGGGGTTCTTGGCGCCGGAGCATCCGCAAAAGGCTGTTGGGACTGGGTCATAGATACCTCATGTGCACACCGGCCGGGCCGGGTCGAAATCGGGGGAAGGCAACAGGCCACCCAAAGGGGCCCGATTTTAAAAGCCAGCAGCAGATTGTCCAGCATTTTGTGGTCAAGAAGTGTTCAGTCAGGCCGATAGCTGATCTACAGGCATGGTGGGAGGACACATTATGCAGATCGACGGCGTGGGCGCAGCCCAACCCAAGGGAGTGGGTGTTTCTCCCAAATCGCCCCAACAGGCGGAGCAGAAACAGGTCAAGAGCGAGGAGGCGGTCTCCTTGCACAAGCCGCCCAAGTGGGCGCAGGTGCTGATCCAGCAGGCGTTGCAGTTCTCGCTGGAGATCAACGGCCAGGGCTATCAGGCTCCGAAGGTGAAAGAGCCCGAGGAGATCACCCCTGAGACCCTGTTCGACTTCCAGTCGGTGGCGGACAACGTGCTGCAGTTCGTGACCGGACGGCTCGGTGCCGCGCGGGCCGATGGCAAGTCTGACGACGACCTGACCGGGATGATGGAGCAGGCCCGCAAGGGGGTCGACAAGGGCTTTGACGAAGCGAAGAAGCAGCTCGGCAAGTGGGCGACCGACAACGACGATATCAAAACCGGTATCGATCAGAGCTACAAGCTGATCCAGAAAGGGCTCGAGGAGTTCGAGAAGGAGTTCTTCGGCAAGGTTTCTCCGACCGACATGGGACAGGCCGAGATGGCCAGTCGCCAGCAGGGGTATCTGGAGATCCAGACCAAGGATGGCGACAAGGTGGTGCTGCGCTTTAACGACAGCTGGCAGACCAAGTCCCAGACCAGCGAGAGCGGCAGCCAGTTCAGCCTCAAATCGAGCCAGAGCTTCAGCTTCTCGCTGGAGGGAGATCTCAGCAGCGACGAGATGGAGTCCATCGGTAAGTTGGTCAAGGGGATCGACGAGCTGGCGGGGAGCTTCTTCTCCGGCAATTTCGAGGATCTGCTGGACAAGGCGGGCGAGCTGAAACTGGATGACAGCCAGCTGGCCTCCTACTCCCTCAAGCTCAAGCAGAGCGTCAAGCTGAGCCAGACCTATCAGGGGGCGCACTCCCTGCAGGATCTGATCAAGCCGTTTGCCGACTACCTGCCCAAGCTGGATCAGGTGCAGAAACAGGCAGATACCCTGCTGCCCCCATCCCAGCAACAGGCGCTGACCCCGGCCGTGCTGGCCGCGAGAGGGGAAGGGGAACCGGCACAGGCCGATCGCTTCACCAGCTTCAACCAGCGGATGCTGGAGGCGCTGCGGATGATCAACCAGTTCCAGCCCTCCACCGAGCCCGCCAGTAAGAACGCCTGAGCCACAGCGCGTAACGCAAGTAATGACCTGCCGTTTGCCAGCCCTTCCCGGGGCTGGCAAACTGGCCTTTTCTCCAATCCGGTTGCCCCATGAACCCCAAGAAGCCAAGAGACAAGCGCGAGCTCTGCTACCCCTTTATCTTCGAAACCTCGTTCAAATGTGATTTTGAAATCGCCACGGACGAGCTCTGTTGTCAGGTCGGGGCCGTGCTGTCACACCTTGCGCCGGATGCCGATACCGAGCCCATGCTGGCGGATCTCGCGGCGTTGCAGCGGCTTATCTACAACCTCAACGGCTCGGTGCGCGGCAAGCTGGGGATCTTCGATGCAGATCTTGAGTGGCTCAAGGCCCGTTACGACCACTATAACGAGGCGAGTCGCGGCAGCGTCACCGGTTTCGTGTTGCCGCAGGGGCCGCAACCCATTCCCACCCTCCATCTGTGCCGCTGTGGCAGCAAGAAGGTGGTGCGGCTGCTGGTCCGGCTGGAAGAGAGCGAGGTGGCCTTCGAGCCCATTCTCTATCGCTTCGCCAACCTGCTGGCCAACTTCTTCTTCGTGCTCACCGTCTACCTCAAGCAGCGCTGGCAGGTGCCGGAAGTGCCCTACGTCAGCATCAACTACTGATGGCGACAGGCAAAGAGCCAAACGCCATGGTGGATTGAACGGAATAAAAAACCGGAGCCTTGGGCTCCGGTTTTGCTTTTCAGCGCGTCAGTTGCCCGCTCAGCTGGAGATCAGCACCCGGGCCGAGTTGGCAGGGATGGTGAGCTGCACCTCGCCCTGCACCACTTCAAACTTCTCGCCGTTGAAGGCGTCGGTGAAGCGGCTGGCCGGGCTCGCGGTCTGCCACAGGGGCAGGCTGATGGTGCGCGGCTCGCTCGGGTGGCGGTTGCAGGCCACCACCACCTGATCGCTTTGCAGGGTACGGGCGAACACATAGCTGTGGGGCCCGGCGTAGAGGGTCTGGATATCGCCACGGCGCAGCGAGGGGCGCTGGCGGCGGATCTGGATCAGCCGACGATAGTGGTCGTGCAGCACATGATCCCAGTCTGTGGTATCCCACGGGAAGCAGCGGCGGCAGTCCGGGTCGTTGCCGCCGGATAGCCCCACTTCATCGCCGTAGTAGATGGAGGGTACACCGATATAGGTGAGCAGCAGGGTGGCGGCCAGCTGCATCCGCTGCTTGTCTTCACCCAGCAAATGGAGGAAACGGGCGGTGTCGTGGCTGTCCAGCAGGTTGAACTGTGCAAGCTGGTTCTTGAACGGGATGTGGGCCCGCGCCAGCTTGAGCCAGCGATCCAGCTCTTCGGCGCTGATCTTGATGGGGTGGTAGGCGATGTCCTTGCCAGCCAGGAAGGCACGGATCGGGTGGGCGAAGCCATAGTAGTTCATGGCACCATCCTCCTGATCCCCTTGCAGCCACTGGCTCGCCTCGAAGAAGTGCTCACCCAGCACGTAGGCGTCCGGGTTCTCCTGCTTCACCGCGCCGCGAATGGCGCGCACGTGACTGCGATTGCCCTCGGCGGTGCCGCGCTCGCCCAACATGTGGATGACGTCAAAGCGCCAGCCATCGATCTGGTAGGGGGCGCGCATCCAGTAACGGAGGATGGCGTCATCGGCCCGATAGACGGCGTCCTGTACCTTCTCGCAGGAGAAGTCGAGCTTGGGCAGGCTGCGAATGCCCTTCCAGCTGACGTAATCCCCTTCTTTATCAAAGGTGTAGAAGCTGCGCCACGGGGAGTCCGGGTTGTTCTGGGCTCCCAGTGGCGGGCAGAACCAGGGGTGCTCGGTAGAGGTGTGGTTGACCACCGCATCGAGGATGATCTTCATGCCGCGCTGGTGCAGGTTGCGGGTCAGCTCGGCGAACTGCTCGTTGCTGCCGAGGTGGGCATCCACCTTGAAGTAGTCCTGAGTGTCGTACTTGTGGTTGCTCGGCGAATCGAAGATGGGGTTGAGGTAGAGCGCCGTCACCCCGAGAGATTGCAGATAGTGCAGCTTGGCATCGATCCCCGCCAGATCGCCGCCATAGAATTCGCAGGCGCCGTGGCCCTCTTCGTGGCGACTGACCGGCTCGCCCCACGCCTTGCTGATGACCGCCTTGCCACGGTACTCGTACTCGTGATGCTTGACGCTCAGCGACGGATCGCCGTTGCAGAAGCGGTCGGGGAAGATCTGGTAGAACACCTGATCCTGCACCCAGGCCGGTGGCTGGTGCAGGCTGTTGAAGCGAAAATGTTGCTCCCGTGGCGGCATGGACGCGCTGACGCCCGCCCCGTGCAGCCACCACTGCTCCTCGTCGGTGAGGCACTTGAAGCTGTAGAGGTGGATATCCTGTCCCTTGATGAGCGGCAGGGTCGCCTGCCATACCTGCAGCCGATCGCGGGTGGAGACTGCCGTCATCGGGATCAGGTACTCCTCGTTATCCGGCTCGTGGCGCAGCCATACCTCGCGGATCGGCGCATCCAGCTCGCTAAAAAGGGTCAATTGCAGTGCGTCGGCGCTCTCTTTGAACCAGGGCGCCACCTGGGGATGAAACAGAAACGGATGGGTCATGATGCTTATTGAGTCAGAAGATCGGCGAGGGCATTACCCTGTTCATGCAATGTTTCGAGCTGGCCTGCCAGCGACTTGGGATCCAGTCCCAACTGGTCGGCGAGCGGTTTGGGGAAGCGGGCGATGATGGCCTGGGCAGGCACGCCCGCGTTCCAGGCGAAGGAGATAAACACGGCGAGGCGGATCAGTACTGCCTCCTTGCTGACCGGATCGTGGGAGAGCGGGTCAAGCTGTTGGGAGATGGCATCGACGAAGGCCTCGGAGAGGTTCCAGCGCCGCGCCAGCTCGGCACCGAGCTGGGCATAGTCGTAGCCCAGCATCTCCCGCTGGGCCTCGACCCGGCTGCTGCCGTTCTGGAGCGCCATGTTGATGAGCTCAGCCTCTTCCGGCAAGGTGCTCTGGATAAGCAGTTCGCCGATGTTGTGGATCAGGGCGCAGGTGAAGGCGGTCTCGGGATCCATCACCTTGGCCTCCTGGGCCAGGGTTCGGGCTATGGTGGCGACCTGGAAGGTCTCGGTCCAGAACTTGTTCTTGTCGAAGCTGGGCGGGGCCTTGAAGGTACCGATGATGCCGGAGGCGACCACCACGGAGCGCAGCCGGTTGAAGCCAAGCCGGATCACCGCCTGTTCGATGGAGGTCACTTCGTTGCCCCGGCGCAGGGCGGCCGAGTTGGCCATCCGCAGCACCTTGACGCTGATCACCTGATCCATGGCGATCTTGGCCGCAATCTCGTCGATGCGGGCATTCTCGTCGTTGAAGCTCTGCATCAACTCGTGCAGCAGCTTGGGAATAGTGGGGAGTTGTTTGATCTTGTCAAACAGGCGATCCATCGACATGGCTGAGGCAGCCTCCGTTGCGAACTCTGCCTCATATTGTGCCACAGCCGGACAACATGTTCCTGTTTGTGATGCGGCTTTGTGAGCGTTAGAACACCCAGTCGCGCAAGGTGTATTCCAAACGGTGCTGTTTGCCCTGCAGGATCAGGTTCTGACTGGTGCCGCTCAGGGTCGCCCCCTCGGTAAGGGTGGTCAGCACGGCCTGCTCTATGGTGTCCAGCGGCGGCATGCAGGCCATTTCGGTGCTGCCCAGACTGGTGACCCACAGTTTGTCATCTTCCAGATGGCCCTGACCGAAATAGCGGTTGCAACCGGCGATGCCGTTGACGGTGAAGTGCTCGCCGATCTCGAAATCGGGGGGATTGTCGCGGGGGGCCTTGATCGGTTCGCCATCCAGTTTGCTCAGTACCCAGTGGTGGTGTTGCAGATCTTGCTGAACAAAGGCGGTCGAGCTGCAGCCAGCGAGCAGTAACAGGGGGATCAGCAAAAAGGGCAATCTGGGCATGAGGGGGCTCCGGTTGGGGGAGCGTCAAGAATACCCTTTTTGGGCAGTCGGGAGCAGGGCGGGAGAGGGGACGACCGACCGCTTCTGTCGCCCCTTGTCCCGCACGACTGTCGCTTAATGGCAACACACGGGTGATGTTGCCATCGATTTACGCTATCTCAGGGCTCAGTTGGCGAATAGCCGCTCGGCATAACGGGCAAGACCCGCAGCCACCGAGCCGAAGTCATCGCCACCCTCAAGCGGGATGGTCGGCAGCTTCTGGCGGATAAAGCTGGCGATCAGCGGCGAGCGGGCGCTACCGCCAGTGACGAAGATGCGATCCGGCTGCACACCGGCGGCGGCAATCGCTTCGTCCATCAGCTCGCCAATCTTCTCCAGCAGCAGGGCCGAGGCGTTGGCCAGCTGTTCGCGGGTCAGCTCCGCTTGCAGCCCTTTTTCCAGCTCGGCCAGCGACTGGCGATTGAGTTCCTGCTCCGAGAGGGCGATCTTGCCCTGCTCGGCACGCCACACCAGCTGGTGGCTCAGCTTGTGGGCCCGCAGGTTGGCCAGACGCCCCAGCTTGCTGCCGGGTTGGCTGTCGAGCTGCAGATCCTGCAGCTGGCGGGCGGTGTCGAGGCTGTAGAAACGGCTCTGGGCGCTGACGTCGTTGATGGCGGCCGCATCCCAGAACAGCGGGTGGGGCAGCGGCTTGCCGGTCTTGAGGGTTTCGTGCATGCCGAGCAGCGGCATCATCCCCTCCACCGTCAGGCGGATATCGAAGTCGTTGCCGCCGATCCGCTGGCCGCTGTGGCCGAGCAAATCGCCGCTGCGATCCAGCTGATCGCGGTAGCTGGGGCCCATCCGTAGCATGGAGCAGTCGGTGGTACCGCCGCCGATATCCACCACCAGTACCACGGCGTCTTCGGTGAGGCGCGCCTCGAATTCAAACCCGGCGGCCACCGGTTCATAGAGGAACTCCACCTGCTCGAAACCGGCCAGACGGGCCGCCTCGGTCAGGATGGCGATAGCTTGCTGGTTGCTCTCTTCCCCCGCCAGACCCTGGAAGTTGACCGGCCGACCGATCACCGCCTGGCGGATAGGGGCGCCGAGCTGTTGCTCCGCCTGCTGGCGAACGTGGAGCATCATGGCGCAGACGATATCTTCAAACAGGGCGATCTGGGGGGCCTTGAGGCCATAAGCGCCGAGGAAGGATTTCGGCGATTTGATGTAGTAGCCGTCGTCCGGCTCTTCCAGATAGCGCTCCAGTGCAGCGCCGCCAAAGCTCAGCTCGTCGATCAGTCCCTCTTCGCGCATCTGGCGGCGAACCATCTGGGCGCGGGTGACCACGGGGCCACGCAGCTTGAGGTACTCCGCCTGCTGGGCGGGGGCCAGCCCTTCGGCCAGCAGACCGGCGATAGCATCCCGGTGGGGGGCATGCAGGGTGGAGGGGAGATAGCGGGATGCGCCAAGATTCAGCAGCCTGGGGCTACCTTGTTCCATCACGGCCACGGCACAGTTGGAGGTGCCGTAATCAAATCCGATAAACATGGGCGCCAGACTCCTGAATAAAAAAGGGGGGCTAGCCTACCCGAAGGCGCCGGGTCTCACAACCCGGCGCACCGCAATGAAGAACAGGATGAAGGGATTAGCCCTTATTCCACTTCGTTGTCGCAGCGGCCCAGGCTCTCGATAGCGCGGATATTGCCGAGGGTGGTATCGGCGATGGCGTGCAGCGCCTCCCGGGTCAGGAACGCCTGATGGCCGGTGAACAGCACGTTGTGGCAGGCGGACAGACGGCGGAACACGTCATCGGTGATCACCTCGTTGGACTTGTCGGAGAAGAAGAGATCTTCTTCCTCTTCGTAAACGTCCAGCCCCAGCGCGCCAATGCGGGAAGTCTTGAGCGCCTCGATGGCGGCGTTGGAGTCGAGCAGGCCGCCACGGCTGGTGTTGATGATCATCACCCCGTCTTTCATCTTGGCGAACGCCTCCTTGTTCAACAGGTGGTAGTTCTCTTTGAACAGCGGGCAGTGCAGGCTGATGATATCGGATTGGCGGAACAGGGTATCGAGATCCACGTACTCGGCCCCCAGCTCGATGGCTGCCGGATTCTGGTAAGGATCGTTCACCAGCAGGCGAACCCCGAACCCCTTGAGGATACGCAGGGCGGCCAAACCGATCTTGCCGGTACCGATGACGCCAACGGTCTTGCCATGCATGTTGAAGCCGACCAGCCCTTCCAGCGAGAAGTTGGCGTCGCGGGTGCGCTGATAAGCCTTATGGATGCGGCGGTTGAGGCACATCATCATGCCGACGGCGTGTTCTGCAGTCGCCTCGGGGGAGTAGGCGGGCACCCGCACCACTTTCAGCCCCAGCTCTTTGGCAGCGGCCAGATCCACGTTGTTGTAACCGGCGCAGCGCAGGGCAATCACCTGGGTGCCGTTGGCAGCCAGTTCGGTCAATACCTCGCGGTCGGCATCGTCATTGACGAACAGACACACCACCGGGAATCCGTGAGCCAGTCGGGCCGTTTTGGCCTCCAGCCGCACATCGAAAAACTCCAGGTCGAAGCCGTACTGGCTGTTGGCCTGGTTGAAATGCTCTTTGTCATAGCTCTTGGTACTGAATACGGCGACTTTCATGGTATGTGCTCCGCAGCGTGTGTGTCGTCAAATTACAACAAAATGGGTCAGCTATCACCGGACAAACCGGCTGGTTATTGTCCCCACGGCATAATGGGAACGGCGCTGACTGCACTTTTGTACGAACCATCCACCAGTTTGGTGCTGTAGGTCAGGTAAACCAGTGCATTGCGTTTCTTGTCGTAAAAACGCACCACTTTCTGCTCCTTGAACACCAGCGAGGTGCTGACATCGAACACCTCTTCTCCCGCCTTCAGCTTTTCGGGCAGGGTGATGGGGCCGATCTGGTGGCACGACAGGGAGGCGTGGGAGGGATCTTCCGCCAGTCCCAGCCCGCCTTTTACACCACCGGTCTTGGGGCGCGCCAGATAGCAGGCGACGCCGTCGATGCGCGGGTCGTCGAACGCCTCCACCAGGATCTTGTGGTTGGGGCCAAACAGCTTGAAGGCGGTGCTCACTTCACCGACCGGGTCGGCCTTGTCGGCCAGCGCCGGGCCAGCAAACAGGGCCCCCAGCAGCAGGGGCAGGACGCGGCGCAGGGCATTATGTCGCGTGTGGTTATGTGTCATGGTCTCTCCTGTTGGCCCGGCACTCCTCAATAGGGAATGCCCAGGCGACGATAGAGGCTGGCAAGCACCCAGGCGGGGCCTATCAGCAGAAATTGCAGGTCGGCGAGGAAGGAGGGCGCTTGCCCTCGATCTTGTGGCCGACAAACTGGGCTATCCAGAGAATCACGAACGCCGCCACCGCGGGCCACAGCAGCGGCCCCTGCCATTGGTGGCAGATCCACAATCCCAGCGCGGTCAGCCCGGCCATCCCCGCGAACAGCGAAAACGACAGCTGCAGATAGAACAGCAGCACCGGAATGGCTGCCACTGCCGCCCAGTTGAGGGGCTCTGGCAAGGGCCCATGTGGCAGACACCAGAGCAGCGCCAGCGAGCAGAGATAGATGCCCGGCACCGCCAGCTTGTGGATGGCGACGTTTATCGGATGGCGATGGCTCTGGCCATACTCCGCAAACCACTCCTGGATTCCCTTCATGGCACCTCCCTGGCGCACTGTGTTCTCGCTGCCCGCCCCTCATGGTCAGGCGCTCGGGATGATTATCCCTGCGGTGGATACTCCCAATATTGGGCCGGAATGGATTTTAGCAACGGGGTCATATCCGGATTGGGCAGGGCGATGGTGACCCGCTGATCGAGGTTGGCGCTGGCGAGCGCTTCGCGGATCTTGGGGTTGTCATTGAAGAACTTCATAAAGCTGCCATCGGCATAGGCCCGCTCCAGCCCGGTCTGAATCGCCTTGGCCAGCTTGGGGTATTCGGGGCTGACGAAGAAGAACTGGGCGAAGGGGTAGCGGATCAGCAGATGCTGCTCGATGGCGAGGTTGGGATACTGCGCCACCAGCTCGCTGCGCTCGGCGAAGATCTCCACCAGGGCGCGCGGGAAGAAGTCGATCTTGTCGCCGTCGTTGATAAGGCGAAACAGGCTGCTGTATCGGCCGGAGAAGGTCGGGATGCCCGCATTTTCCAGAATTTTGTTATCGGCCCAACCGACCCCTTGCGCCGCCTTCAGCTGTTTGAGATCGGCCAGGGTATTGATCTGGTTGAACTTCTCCTGAGCGTCCGCGTGGATGAACGACAACCGCAATCCTTCCAGCCCGCGAAACAGCGGAATGGGGACGGCAATCAGGGAGGATTCGAGTGCGCTGGAGGTGCCCATCCAGAAGACGTTGATGGTCTTGCCCTTGCTCAGCTGCTGCTGGAGGGTGAACTGGTTGAGGTCGAGTTCGACAGGCTGGATGCGAAAGGGTTGCCCGGAGCGGGTCAGGGCCAGTTCCAGCAGCTTGTACTGGTACTCCTGGTCAAGATTGTTGACGGGACGGCTGGGGACCTTGACCGTCAGAACCTGTGCTTGTGCCAGCAGTGGCAGGCACAAACACAGCTTGATGAGCCATTTCACTCTCTGTTCTCCTGTAGATTCCGGAAGGTGTCCGGAGTCTAACAGAACTTGTCACCATCTTGCTGCGAGGCGTTGTGCAAGGTTTGAGCGCAGGGCCCTGCCTTGCTGGCGTCTGTTGCACCAGAATGGTGACGGTTCTTCGAAGAATCAGGCGACGCGACGGAACACGTGGGTATCGTTAAATTCCTTGGTGCTCTGGCATTCGACGCAGAAACGGGATTCCGGACGGGCATGCAGCCGCTTGAGGGAGATCTCGTCACCGCAAGATTCGCAGTAACCAAAATCCCCTTCGCTGATGCGCTTCAATGCGCCCCGCAGCTTGCGCAGGTGCAGCTTGTCGTGCTCGATGCGGTTCAGCTCCAGACGGCGGGCTTCCTCGATACTGGCACGGTCAATTTCATCAGCCATCTCGTTGGTGTCGGTGGCGATGGCCTGGCTGGCCTGGGAGTTCAGGCGCTCTTCGAGCTCGACGATCTGTCGCTCGATCTGCCCCTTGTAAAAGGCCAGTTGGTCTTCAGTCATGAAATCACACATACGATTAACTACCAGTCAGTTTACTAACCCAATTATCCCTGTTTATGGGGGCTGTCTGCCTACAGACCAAGCCCTTGTATCCCGATTTGCACCTGTTTCATGCAAGAGAGTGCAAATCAGGGCGGGCCTTGTACCAAAAAAATGCAGCCAAGCAAAGCAAATAGGATAAGGATTGTGCGCCCTTGCAAAAAAATGGTCCGTTCCTGCGAGGGATTGGTCGGGATCTGGCGCCTGCTTCACCCTCTGTTGGCATCGCCTTTGCAACGATGAGAAGGGGGGCTTCGTACGGATTTGAGTGTTTAGTATTTGGTGCCGCCTTGGTCATTATATGCGCCGTTATTTATAGTTTTTTAAACACGCCCGCTTGACATTGCCCTTGATGGCGGGCTTTTATGGTGATGTTGATTACAATTTTATAACAAGGGTGTTCCATATATTAGACACCCTTGCCAATGGCAACCGTAAAGTCGGGGTTTAACATGGACAGTATCAAAGGCTGGATGGAGAGCAATCGCATCACGGAAGTGGAGTGCCTGTTCCCGGATTTCACCGGCAACGCCCGGGGCAAGATCATCCCAGCCAACAAGTTTTTGCGCGAAGGGGGCATGCGTCTGCCTGAGGTGATTTTCACCCAGACGGTGACCGGCGAATATCCGGATGACGACAGCATGATCGACCCGCTGGAGCGGGACATGCAGCTCTATCCCGACCCCAACACCATCCGTTTTGTCCCCTGGGCGCTGGAGCCCACTGCCCAGGTGATCCACGACTGTTTCGACGTCAACGGCAAGCTGATCGACATCGCGCCTCGCTCCGTGCTGCGTCGGGTTCTGTCATTTTACGAGAAGCAGGGTTGGAAGCCGGTGGTGGCGCCCGAGCTGGAATTCTATCTGGTCACCCGCAACGAAGACCCCGACTATCCGCTGGTGCCGCCGGTCGGTCGCAACGGCCGCCCTGAGACCGCCCGCCAGTCGTTCAGTATCGATGCGGTCAACGAGTTCGACCCCATTTTTGAAGACATGTATGACTACTGCGAGGCGCAGGAGCTGGAAGTGGACACCCTGATCCACGAGTCGGGCGCCGCCCAGATGGAGATCAACTTCCTGCATGGTGATGCCATCGATCTGGCGGATCAGGTGTTCCTGTTCAAGCGCACCATGCGTGAGGCCGCTCACCGCCACGGCATCTATGCCACCTTTATGGCCAAGCCGATGAGCGACGAACCGGGGTCGGCCATGCACATCCACCAGAGTCTGGAAGATGTGAACGGCCACAACCTGTTCGGCACTCCGAACGGCGGCAACAGCGAACAGTTCATGCACTTTATCGCCGGTCTGCAGAAATACACCCCGGCGGTGACCGCCCTGCTGGCCCCCAACGTCAACTCCTACCGCCGCCTCACCTTTGGCGAGAGCGCGCCGCGCAACGTCCAGTGGGGGGTCGAGAACCGCACTTGTGGCCTGCGGGTGCCCTTCTCCGACCCGAGCGCGCGGCGGGTGGAAAACCGCTTCGCCGGTGCCGATGCCAACCCCTATCTGGCACTGGCCGCCACTCTGGCTTGTGGCTATCTCGGCATGATGGAGAAGCTGGAGCCGCTGCCGGAGATGAAGTCGAGCGCCTATGACCTGCCCTACAGCCTGCCCCGCTCGCTGGAGGAGGCACTCAGCCATCTCGAACAGTGCGAGCCCATCAAGGAGATGTTGGGTGAGCGCTTCACCCGCGCCTTCGTCGCGGTCAAACGCAAAGAGTACGAGACCTACTTCGGGGTGATCAGTCGCTGGGAGCGGGAGTTCCTGCTGCTGAACGTTTGATCCCTCTGTAACGGGGAGGCTGGAGTCGGCCTCCCCGGTCCCTGTATCGAAGAGACCGGAACGCGAGTCAGGTGGCGGCTGCCACCTGTGAGTGGTTGTGGCCGAAAGAGCGCTGCGACCTGGATTGATTAACGATTGAATCTTGCCAAATCGAAGGCGCAGGGGAGTAACGAATGCAGCAGACACGCCGTGAGTGACTGTGGCTGCGAACGTGCCAACGCACCTGACTGTTTGACGACTGAATCTTGCTAAATCGAAGGAACCGAGGAGCAACAAATGCAGCAGACAACCCGTGAGTGGCAACAACTGGATGCCAGCCACCACCTGCACCCCTTTACCGACTTTCAGGCCCTGAACAAGAAGGGCTCGCGCATCATTACCAAAGCCAGCGGCGTCTATCTGGAAGACTCCGAGGGCAAACGCATTCTCGACGGCATGGCGGGCCTGTGGTGCGTCAATATGGGCTATGGCTGCCAGGAGCTGGTGGATGCCGCTACCCACCAGATGCAGCAGTTGCCCTACTACAACCTCTTCTTCCAGACCGCTCACCCGCCGGTGATCGAGCTGGCGACCCTGCTGGCCGAGGTGACGCCAGCCCATCTCAACCACGTCTTCTTCACCGGCTCCGGCTCCGAGTGCAACGACACCGTGCTGCGGATGGTGCGCCACTACTGGGCCAGCAAGGGGCAGCCTGACAAACAGGTTATTATCAGTCGCCACAACGCCTATCACGGATCCACCGTGGCGGGGGCGAGTCTGGGCGGCATGAAGGGGATGCATGCCCAGGGTGGTCTGCCCATTCCCGGCATAGTGCACATCGATCAGCCATACCACTTCGGTGAGGGGCAGGGGATGGGTGCCCACGAGTTCGGGCTGGAGCGGGCCCGTCAGCTGGAGCAGAAGATTCTGGAGCTGGGGGTGGACAAGGTGGCTGCCTTTATCGGCGAGCCGATCCAGGGGGCGGGCGGCGTCATCATTCCGCCTGACAGCTACTGGCCGGAGATCCAGCGCATCTGCGATCACTACTGCATCCTGCTGATCGCCGACGAGGTGATCTGCGGCTTTGGCCGTACCGGCCACTGGTTTGCCAGCGAAGGGTTTGGCATCAAGCCGGACCTGATGTGTCTGGCCAAGGGGATCACCTCCGGTTATCTGCCGCTCGGCGCAGTGATGGTCAGTGACCGGGTTGCCAAGGGGTTGGTGGAGGAGGGGGGCGAGTTCAACCACGGCTTCACCTACTCGGGTCATCCGGTCTCCTGCGCCGTGGCGGTGGCCAACATCCAGCTTATGCAGAAAGAGAGCATAGTTAAGCGAGTGCATGATACTATCGGCCCCTATTTGCAGCGCCGCTGGGCGGAGCTGGCCGATCATCCGCTGGTGGGAGAAACCCGAGGCAAAGGATTGGTCGCCGCGCTGGAAATCGTTGAGGACAAGCAGACCAACCGGCGTTTCCCGGCCGAGGCAAATGCGGGGATGACTTGCCGGGAGTTCTGCTTTAACAATGGCTTGGTGATGAGGGCGGTAGGCGATACCATGATCATATCGCCCCCCTTGGTCATCACCGAGGAACAGGTTGATGAATTGGTCGATCTGGCCAGGCGCAGTCTGGATCTGACAGCCGCAAAGCTGAAGGGTTGAGGCGGGTCGGGCAGGTTGGCATGCGCATACAATTTGCTTAGGAGACAAGGATGATGTCTTTCAAAACAGGAGTGATCGCTGCCTCTGTGGCTCTGGTCATGGCAAGTGCCGGAGCAATGGCTGAAGAGAAGGTGCTGCACGTCTACAACTGGAGCGACTACATAGCGCCGGATACCCTGGATAACTTCCAGAAGGAGACGGGGATCAAGGTGGTCTATGACGTGTTCGACAGTAACGAGGTACTGGAAGCCAAGTTGCTGGCGGGTAGTTCGGGCTACGACATCGTGGTGCCATCCAACCCCTTCCTGGCCAAGCAGATCAAGGCGGGCGTGTTCCAGAAACTGGACAAGTCCAAGCTCTCCAATTGGCAAAACATGGATGTCGACCTGCTCAAGGCGCTCGAGCCGAGCGATCCGGGCAACCAGTACTCCATCCCCTATCTGTGGGGCACCATCGGCTATGCCTACAACGCCGAGAAAGTGAAAGCCTTGCTGGGGGCCGATGCCCCGGTCAACTCCTGGGATCTGGTGTTCAAGCCGGAGAACATGGCCAAGTTGAAAGAGTGTGGCGTCTCCTTCCTCGATTCACCGACCGAAATGCTGCCGGCTGCTCTGCAATATCTGGGCTTCAAACCGGATAGCCAGAAACCGGCCGAGCTGAAGAAGGCTGAGGAGCTGTTCCTCTCCATCCGTCCCTATACCGCCTATTTCCACTCCTCCAAGTACATCTCGGATCTGGCCAACGGCAACCTCTGCGTAGCGGTCGGTTACTCCGGTGACTTGCAGCAGTCCAAGGCGCGGGCAGCCGAGGCCAAGAATGGCGTCGCGCTCACCTACACCATTCCGAAAGAGGGGGCAGGCAGCTTCTTTGACATGATCGCCATTCCGGCGGATGCCAAGAACGTCGAGGCGGCCCACACCTTCATCAACTACCTGATGAAGCCCGAGGTGATCGCCAATATCACCAACGTGGTGCAGTTCCCGAACGGCAACAAGGCGGCGACCCCGCTGGTGGATGAGGCGATCCGCACCGATCCGGGTATCTACCCTGATGCGGCGACCCTGCAGAAGATCTACACCTTCCCGGATCTGCCGGCCAAGGTGCAGCGTCTGATGACCCGCAGCTGGACCAAGATCAAGTCCGGCAAGTAAGTAACGAATGCCCCTCCCGGTCCGCAGTTCGGCCGGGAGGGTAGTGATGCCATCCATCCGGATGGGCCGCGCGAATGGATGCGCAGACGGTCAACCACTGAAACAGGAGAACTGACACCGTGAATACAACCAGATTGCTAACCGTAGCGCTGACCATGGGATTGGCGAATGTGGCCCAGGCTGCTCCTGTGCTGCACTTCTACAACTGGTCTGACTATATCGGCGAGACCACTCTCAGCGATTTCCAGCAGGCGACCGGGATCAAGACTGTCTATGACGTGTTTGACTCCAACGAGACCCTGGAAGGCAAGTTGCTGACGGGGCGGACCGGTTACGATTTGGTGGTGCCCTCCAATAATTTCCTGGCCAAGCAGATCAAGGCGGGAGCCTTCCAGAAGCTGGATAAATCCCTGCTGCCCAATTTGGCCAACCTGGATCCCGTGCTGCTCAAGCAGCTCGACAAGGTGGATCCGGGTCATCAGTACGCGGTGCCCTATCTGTGGGGGACCAACGGCATCGGCTACAACGTCGACAAAATCAAGGCGGTGCTGGGGGTCGACAAGATTGACTCCTGGGCCACCATCTTCGAACCGGAAAACATGGCGAAACTCTCTCGCTGCGGCGTCGCCTTCCTCGACTCTGCCGACGAGATGATCCCTGCAGCCCTCAACTACCTCGGACTCGATCCCAACAGTCATGCGACGGGGGATATCAAGCAGGCCGAGGCGCTGCTGCTCAAGGTGCGGCCCTATGTGGCCTACTTCCACTCCTCCAAATACATCGGCGATCTCGCCAATGGCGACATCTGCGTGGCGGCCGGTTTTTCCGGCGACATCCTGCAAGCCGCTGCCCGCGCCGATGAAGCTGGCAAGGGGGTGAAAATTGCCTACAGCATTCCGAAAGAGGGGGGCAATCTCTGGTTCGACATGATGGCGATCCCGTCCGATGCCACCAATGTCAAAGAGGCGCACGCCCTCATCAACTACGTCCTGCAGCCCGAAGTGATCGCCAAGGTCAGCGACTATGTGGGCTATGCGAATCCCAACTCAAGGGCGGGCGAGTTTATGGATGAGGCGGTGCGCAACAATGAGGAGGTATATCCCCCTCAAGCCGTGCTGGAGCGACTCTATGTGCAGGAAGCACATCCCCGCTCGGTACAGCGTCTAATCACCCGGAGTTGGACCAAGATCAAGTCCGGTACCTAACCTTGGTGCCCGTTCGGGGGCGCCAAATCGCTTTTATGGATCGGCCGCAAGGCCGGTATCACGTTGGGGAGTTTGGTAATGGCGATAGCCTCCAGTGCCTACAAGAAAGCCCTCGAGGGCAGTCAGCAGCGCAAAGAAGTGCTGGTGAAAATTGATCGGGTAAGCAAGCAGTTCGACGAAACGCTGGCGGTCGATAACGTATCTCTCAATATTCACAAGGGGGAGATTTTCGCCCTGCTCGGCGGGTCCGGTTCCGGCAAATCGACCCTGCTGCGGATGCTGGCCGGTTTCGAACGCCCGACCGAGGGACGACTGTTCCTCGACGGGGTCGACATCACCGACATGCCCCCCTATGAACGCCCCATCAACATGATGTTCCAGTCCTACGCCCTGTTCCCCCATATGACGGTGGCCCAGAACATCGCCTTTGGCCTCAAGCAGGATGGCCTGCCCAAGGCCGAGATCGATGCCCGGGTAGAAGAGATGCTCAAGCTGGTGCAGATGACCCAGTATGCCCGCCGCAAACCGCATCAGCTCTCCGGTGGCCAGCGTCAGCGGGTGGCGTTGGCTCGCTCGCTAGCCAAGCGTCCCAAGTTGCTGCTGCTGGATGAACCCATGGGGGCGCTCGACAAGAAGCTGCGTTCCAAGATGCAACTGGAGCTGGTTGAGATCATCGAGCGGGTCGGGGTTACCTGCGTCATGGTGACCCACGATCAGGAAGAGGCCATGACTATGGCGGAGCGGATCGCCATCATGCACCTCGGCTGCATCGAGCAGATCGGCAGCCCGATGGATATCTACGAGACTCCGGCCAGTCGGCTGGTGTGCGAGTTCATCGGCAACGTCAACCTGTTCGATGGCCTGCTGGTGGAGGATGAGCAGGACCACGCCACCATCGCCTGCGCCGATCTGGAGCAGCCCATCTATGTGGGCCACGGCATCAGCTCCCGCGCCGAAAACAAGAAGGTGACCTACGCCCTGCGGCCGGAAAAACTGCTGATGAGTCTGCAAAAGCCGGAGGAGATCGAGCACCCGGACTTCAACTGGACCAAGGGTGAGGTCTATGACATCGCCTATCTGGGCGGTCACTCGGTTTATCACATTCAGCTGCCCTCGGGCAAAATCGTTCAGGCTTTCATCGCCAATGCCGAACGCCACGGCAAGCGGCCAACCTGGGATGACCAGGTGTTCCTCTACTGGGAAGATGACAGCGGCGTGGTGCTGCAATCATGAAGTTCTTGCAACGACTGAAGCGGGTCGGGGGGCGCCGACTGGTGATCGGCATCCCCTTCTTCTGGCTGTTCCTCTTCTTCCTGCTGCCCTTCGTCATCGTGGTGAAGATCAGTTTTGCGGAAGCGGATGTGGCGATCCCGCCCTACACCGACGTGGTGAGCTGGGCCGACAATCAGCTCACCATTCTGCTCAACATGGGCAACTACCTGCTGCTGCAGGAGGATGAGCTCTATATCGCGGCCTATCTGGGCTCCCTCAAGATGGCCTTCGTCAGCACTTTGCTCTGCCTGCTGATTGGCTATCCGATGGCCTACTCCATCGCCCGGGCCAACAAGGAGACCCAGACCGTTTTGCTGCTGCTGATCATGATGCCGACCTGGACCGCCATTCTGATCCGGGTCTACGCGTGGATGGGGATCCTCAGCAACAACGGCCTGCTCAATAGCGTCTTGCTGGGGATCGGGGTGATCGACGAGCCGCTGCAGATCCTCAACACCAACCTGGCGGTCTATATCGGCATCGTTTACTCCTACCTGCCCTTCATGGTGCTGCCGCTCTACGCCAATCTGGTCAAGCATGACCAGAGCCTGCTGGAGGCCGCCTCTGACCTGGGGGCCCGCAACCTGACCCGTTTCTGGCAGATCACGGTGCCGCTCTCCAAAAACGGCATTATCGCCGGCTGCATGCTGGTGTTTATTCCGGTGGTGGGGGAGTTCGTTATTCCGGAAATGCTGGGCGGCCCGGAGACCCTGATGATCGGTAAGGTGCTATGGCAGGAGTTCTTCAACAACCGCGACTGGCCGGTCGCCTCTGCGCTGGCGGTGGTGATGCTGGCGGTGCTGATCATTCCGATCATCCTCTTCAACCGTAACCAGGCCAAAGAGCTGGAGGGCAAGGCATGATGAAGCGTTTCGGTTTTGCCAAACTGATGCTCTGGCTGGGGCTGCTGTTTATCTACCTGCCCATGATCATCATGGTGGTCTACTCCTTCAACGCCTCCAAGCTGGTGACGGTGTGGGGTGGCTGGTCGCTCAAGTGGTACTTCGGCCTGCTCGACAACAAGCAGCTGATCGGGTCGGTGTTCCGCTCGCTGGAGATCGCCTTCTACACCGCGATCGCCGCGGTGGCGCTGGGGACGGTGGCAGCCTTCGTGCTGACCCGAATTCCCCACTTCCGTGGTCGCACCCTGTTCGGCGGCATGGTGACGGCGCCGCTGGTGATGCCCGAGGTGATCACCGGTCTGTCGCTGCTGCTGCTGTTCGTGGCGATGGCCCAGCTGGTGGGCTGGCCCGCCGAGCGGGGCATGCTGACCATCTGGATCGCCCACACCACCTTCTGTACCGCCTACGTGGCGATCGTGGTGTCGGCGCGCTTGCGGGAACTGGATCTCTCCATTGAGGAGGCGGCGATGGATCTTGGCGCCAAGCCGTGGAAGGTGTTCTTCCTGATCACTATCCCGATGATCGCCCCCTCGCTGGCGGCAGGCGGCATGATGTCGTTCGCCCTGTCGCTGGATGATCTGGTGCTGGCGAGCTTCGTCTCCGGCCCGGGCTCGACCACCTTGCCGATGGAGGTCTTCTCGGCGGTGCGGCTAGGGGTGAAACCCGAGATCAACGCGGTGGCCAGCCTGATCCTGTTGTCGGTATCGCTCTTTACCTTCGGCAGCTGGTATCTGATGGCCAGGGCGGAGAAGCGCCGTCGCGCCGAGATAGCCATGACCACCCAGATGCAGGCCGTCGTCTGACGCCATGATAAGATCCGCCTACTCTCGTCAACCTGGAGGATGAGTATGCGGATCTCCCTTTTTAGCGGTCGTGGCACCGAGCTGGTGCCCGGCCTCACCAGCGCCATTCACAAGCAACCGATCTCTGCACCAGTTCGCTGTACCTTTGCCGGTCTGGAAGGGGATGAGCAGTGTGACCTGCGCCACCACGGTGGCCCGGATCGGGCGCTCCACTACTATCCTGCCGATCACTATCTCTGGTGGCAGACCTGGCAAACCGCACTGGGCTTGCCTGCGCCACGCACACCCTGGCAACCTGCCGCCTTTGGCGAGAACCTCTCCGGTATCGGGCTGACCGAGGTGCAAGCCTGCATTGGCGATGTCTATCGACTCGGCGAGGCGCTGATCCAGATAAGTCAGCCAAGATCCCCCTGCTTCAAGCTCAACCAGCGCTTTGGCTATGGCCAGATGTCGCAGGTGATGCAGCTGAGTGGCCGTTGTGGCTGGCTGCTGCGGGTGCTGGAGGAGGGCATGATCGCGCCTGACAGGGCCATGGAGCTGGTAGACAGACCCTATCCCGAACTGACGGTGAAGCGCACGGCGGATATCCTGTTCAATCAGGTGCGCAATGAAGCGGATCTGCTGATGTTGCTGGAGAATCCGGCCCTCTCACCCAACTGGCGCCAGCATGCAGCCGACTGGCTGGAGCATGGCACTGTGGCTGACTGGCAGCGCCGTCTGCTGGGGCCAGCCTCCCTGCGCCTGGCCTGACGGCCGGTTACCGGAATGTCACCAGCTGGCTGCAGTCCGGTAAACGGGTGAAAAGAGTGCTGAATAGTTGAGCGAACGGCACTTTTTTTCCTGCCAAATGCAAAAAAGGCTTGTGTCGGGTCTGGGCTTTCGGTAAATTCCCGTCCCGCAGACATCGGTGTGTAGCGCAGCTTGGTAGCGCACTTCGTTCGGGACGAAGGGGTCGGAGGTTCGAATCCTCTCACACCGACCAAATTCAATAAGGGCTTAGCTTCGGCTAGGCCCTTGTGCATTTCCGGCCCTCCAGTTCTGTGGGGCATTTTGATTTTCTGTCCTGTTTACCACATCTGCAATCGATACCTATTGACTCCTCATCCGTTGTTTCCCCCTTCTTGGAAACGTGTTAACTATTTCCTTCCATACAGATTGTCCGACTCGTTGCGGGCCTCAAATGAGCGGCTGATTTCAATCTCTTTGAATATCAAGGTTCGACGGCAGGAAAAGGATGACCAGATATGCAAGGCCAGGAACGGCAATGCCAGGAGTTTTACCAGACTCGTTTTGCTGGATATGCACAGCAGCTTGCCCCATTCGCCGCACTTGATGAGTGCCTTCACGACTTTCTGGATCAACGTCCGAGCGGCAAATACACAACTCGCAATCGTGCTGCCGGACTGGCTGCCGCATCCTTTTGGTGGGAGCCAGTCAATCTTGAAAGTGCTCAACTGGCAAGCTTGGCACTGGGACGTATTTTGCATTTTGAGGATGCTATTAGCACTGCGCTGCTGGATCATCTGTCCGCTCGTCATCCAGATGTATTGCGTTGGGCGATTCGTTACTCGAAGCTGTTTACACGCAGCGATTCACCGCTCTGGCAGCATCTTCGGGACAATCTCGTCAGCAAGGATTGGTGCGTATTTTTCGGCGTCTGTGATCGCTTGCTTGAGCAACTCGAACCATTCGATAAAGCCATCGCACGGGCTGAGTCCCACCTGAAGTCGCTTACGCTATTAGAGCTACTTTCCTATTTGAGCGTGACAGCTTATGGGCAACTTGGTGCCGCTAAGGATAGAGACAGCAGGGCGGAAGATTGGGATGTCTATGATCGGATTATCGCGCGCAAACTGTTGAATTGTTCCGAGCGTGATTTTCAACTGACAGAGGAGGTTCTCGGCCGATCTCTCAAGCGTCATTTGTCGCCACTCCTTTTTCCACAGTCAGGTGTGGGGCGAGAGTGTGTTGCCTACCTCGAATCGGTTGCCCTGCTTATTGCCGCTATGCGCGAGCGAATCGATTACGAGAATTCCATCAATTGGTTCTGTTTTGACAGCGATTGCGGTTACCAGCTCAAGCCGGGACAACCGGTCATCTTCAATAAAACTGATTTGGGCTCACAGCGCTGGCAGCGTACTGAGAGAAAAAGCAGGTTGCTTTGGCACTACTGGATGTACCGCGCGATTGAGCAATTCGCAGCGTCCGATATGGCTGGCGCAATCATAGGGAGGCCGGAAAACCACGAAGCGAATCAGCTTGCTTACATAAAAGCCATTCGCAGTCAGCTCTACCTGCAGACCATTTTCGGGTTGGGTGAGCGGGTCAGACTGAACGATGGAGCTGAGGTAGCCCTGCACCACGCGATATTAGCCAGTGAGCTGACAACCGTGTTCTTCGAGCAGGCATTTCTCCAGCCTTTTCTGCGCTATATGGATGACTCAGGTGTAGCAGTGAAGGCTCTGGGTCAATTGGCTTTTGAAGGACTTGTGCATGGTGAGAACCGCTTTCCCATCACCTGGTCGGAACCGAAAGATAAGATCCGTCGTATTTGTGGTTGGACCGTCAGCCCTGAGCATCCCAAGGGCGACCCCGAGGCGGCCGAAGCCATCCTGAAGTTCTGGACCAGTGATCTGCAGGCTCTATCCGCGCAGATAAGGCAAGCGCCAAGCATACCGTCACCACGACTGTACGAGCGGCCGTTCTACAAGATTGGCCGCTACAGTTTTCAGTTCCCCTGGGTTGCCGGTCAACAGAACAATCTGACCGCTGCGGTGAATAACCTGCGTCGTGTTGAACAACGCAGGCCAGCTTTGCGCAGCGAAACGGAGCGTATTGAACATACCCTTGCCGAAGCGCTAAGGCAGAGGGGATTCCACGTCGTGGTGGGCTACCAACCGCCACTGAGTGATGAGCGCGATGCTGGCGAAGTGGACCTGATCTGTCACTTGGATGGGGTTGCGTTGCTGCTGGAGGTCAAGTCTGGCTTCATTCGTTCAACTCGCCATGAAGTCTGGCTGCATCGAACCAATACCCTGCGCAAGGCGGCGAGGCAGTTAAAGCGCAAGCAACCGGTTGTGCTTCAAGCACTGCAAAATGACCAAGGGTTGCGTTCAGCTCTATTGCTGAGTGATGTTAATCCTCTGCCAGCCCGGCATGCCTGGGTTGTGGATACGTCGATTGAATTTGATGGTGAGGTTGTCGATGGGTTCCACGTCGTCTCCCGCGAGATCATGGAGATCGCTTTGCGCGATGAACCGCATTATCTGCGGGAGTTTGAAGAGATGGATGAGGCTGAGGCTGGGAATGAGGTAGAGACTCTGTATGCCGACGGATTCAGTGCGCAAGCTCTTGTTAGGTTGATCGAGTCCGATGGGGTCTGGAGTGATGTGCTGTAGAACGTGACAAGTAGGTTTGCGGAATTCATGAGGTGTGGGGCGCCACATTTTGGCTATCTGCTTGGCAATAAAGCAGTAGCCGTGTGCATTAAAAGGGCCACCGCTCGGTGGCCCATCGGTGGAGTCTGATCCTGACTCCGGCACTCTAGATTGTGGCAATCTCGCTATGGGTCTTGTCTATGGTGCCCTCCTTGCGCGCCAGGCGCTTACTCAGATATGCCAGTGCTGATGCCGCAAAGCCTTGAAACTGTGTTGAGGCAGCAAGGCCGCGTGCTTGGGGTACTCACTAATGAAATGTTCTATTCCCTCCATCAGTTGTGCACGTAATGAAATCACGGGCTCATGCCAGGCTTGCAGGCATAGATGGCCGGGGATCAACTGCTCCTGATAATCTTCCAGCAGCTGTTCTGGCCAGGGTTCAATACCGGAATTGCGTTGCAGCAAATAGTGGGCGGCGGGTTCACGGGCATAAATGAACTGAATTTGGGCCAGATCGCGTTGGCATAGCGTTTGACTGTTGATATGACAGGTCAAATATTTTCCCGTCTTCAGATCCAGAAAGTGACCGCGTTGCCGACAGGGTACGATGCGATACCAAGGCAGGGGTGAGGAGAGAGAATACCCCTCAAGCTCCTGTTCCAACCAGTGGCGACACTCGGGTGTCTGCACCTCGTCGAGCATGGACTCGAGCTGTGTCAACAAGGCTCTGGATGGTTTGGTGGCCAGTTTCGCACTCATCGCCTGCAATCCTCCCTCTGCACACAATCCCGACTATCAGTATGGACCTTGTTCGGCCAGAGGGGGTAAGGAATCTAATGATTAAAAGTGGATTAGCCGCGTGGTTTTTATGCACTAACTTGGTTCAACCCACCAGATAGGTACCAGTGCCGAAGGCGATGTGGGTGCCCTCTTCGTTGTGCAGCTCCATCCGGGCGACGGCGACCTTGCTGCCAGCCCGGATGATGTGGGCGGTGGCGATAAACTCGTTGCCGCGCCCCGGACGTAGGTAATCCACCCGCAGGTCTATGGTGCCGAGGCGGGCGAAGCGCTCCTTGAGATAACTGGGGGAGAACTCCTCCAGCTCGTCGATGCAGGATGCGGCGACGATCATGCCGCCCGCTACATCGAGCAGCGTGGCGGTGACGCCGCCGTGCAGGATGTTGTGGAAAGGGTTGCCGATCAGCTTCTCGTCCATCTTGATACGCAGCTCCACCTTGTCGAAGTCGTAGTGGGTCACCTGCATGCCGATCAGTTTGTTGAAGGGCATCTTCTCGGCAAACAGGTTGGCAATGCCACTGAGCGCCATCTTCTTGAGCATCTGTTTCATTCTCTGATCCCAATCCTTGTCATCAAAGCCGAGTAAAAACTCCAGCCAGTCTGCAACAGTTCCTTAACAGTCGCAATGGCAGGTTTATTGTGGGCGGCGGCTGCTTTAGAATGGCGACCCCAAAGGAGAGCCCATGACCGCGATTGCCGAAACCCTGCCAGATCCTCAGCCAGAGAGTCCGCTTGCCCTGCTGCAGGCGGTCTTCGGCTATCAGCAGTTTCGGCCGGGTCAGCTCGAGATCATCGAGCAGATCGTCGCGGGGCGCGATGCGTTGGTGCTCAAGCCCACCGGTGGCGGCAAGTCGCTCTGCTACCAGATCCCGGCACTGCTGCGGCCCGGGCTCGGTGTGGTGGTCTCTCCCCTAATTTCGCTGATGAAGGATCAGGTCGACAGCCTGCGTGCCAACGGTGTGGCGGCGGTCTACATCAACTCGGCCCTCAGTCGGGAGGAGATGATCCAGAACTTCGCCGCCATGCGCCGCGGCGAGATCAAGTTGGTCTATGTCTCCCCCGAGCGCTTGCTGCAGCACGAGTTTATGGATCGGCTGGCCGAGCTGCCGCTCGGGCTGTTCGCCATCGACGAGGCGCACTGTGTCTCCCAGTGGGGCCACGATTTCCGGCCTGAGTATGCGGCGCTGGGGCGACTCAAGCAGTGGTTCCCGCAGGTGCCGGTGGTAGCGCTTACTGCCACCGCCGACGAGGCGACCCGCAGCGACATGCTGCACCGCCTCGAGCTGAACGATCCCTTTATCCACACCGCCAGCTTCGATCGCCCCAATATCCGTTACAGCCTGGTGGAGAAGTTCAAGGCGGCCGAGCAGTTGCTGCGTTACGTGCAGAGCCAGAAGGGCAACTGCGGCATCGTCTACTGCTCCAGCCGCAACCGGGTGGAGGAGGTGGCCGAGCGGCTATCCCGCCACGGCTGCAAGGCCGCTCCCTATCATGCGGGGCTGCCGCTCGAGCAGCGCCAGCAGACCCAGGATGCCTTCCTCAAGGATGACATCGAGATAGTGGTGGCGACGGTGGCGTTCGGTATGGGCATCGACAAGCCCAATGTGCGCTTCGTGGTGCACTACGACATCCCGAAGAACATCGAATCCTACTATCAGGAGACCGGTCGCGCCGGTCGCGATGGCACGCCCGCCGAGGCGCTGCTGCTCTACGATCCTGCCGATATCGGTCGTGTGCGCCGTCTGCTCGACAACATCGAGAACCCGCAGCAGTTGCAGGTGGAGCAGTACAAGCTCAACGTGATGGCCGCCTTTGCCGAAGCGCAGACCTGCCGCCGTCAGGTGCTGCTCAACTACTTCGGCGAGTACAACGACAAGCCGTGCGGCAACTGCGATATCTGTCTCGATCCGCCGAAGAGCTATGACGGCACTGAAGATGCCCAGAAGGCGCTCTCCTGCGTCTGGCGGGTGGGGCAGAATTTCGGGGTGGGTTATGTGGTGGAGGTGCTGCGCGGCTCGCTCAACCAGCGCATCAAGGAGCACGGCCACGACAAGCTCTCGACCTACGGTATCGGCAAGGAGCAGAGCCATGAATACTGGATGAGCGTGATCCGCCAGCTGATCCACAAGGGGCTGCTGACCCAGAACATTACTCGCAATCTGGTGCTGCAGCTGACCGAAGCGGCCCGTCCGGTACTGCGTGGCGAGGTGAAGCTGGAACTGGCGGTACCCCGCCTGCAGCCCATCTCCAGCCACAAGGAGAAGCGCAACGGTCTGCTCGATAACGCCAACTACGACAAGCGGTTGTTCAAGGAGTTGCGCGGCCTGCGCAAGCAGATTGCCGAGGACGAAGAGGTGCCGCCCTACGTGGTGTTCAACGATGCGACCCTGGTTGAGATGGCTCAGCTGATGCCGATGACCGAAGACGAGATGCTGGCTATCAACGGTGTCGGGCACCGCAAGCTGGAGCGCTTCGGCGAAGCCTTTATGGATCTGATCATCGACTACTGCCGTCGCTAGGGTCGATTAGGCAGCCTAATCGACCACGGTAAGCGCGGCTCGGAAGAACCTAGGGTCAGACGCGAGGTTATTTCAGGCTGGCGTAGAAGGCGGCCAGATTGTCGATATCCGCATCGGTCAGCGGCGCCATGAAGGGGTCCATCAAGGGCTCTTTGCGGGTGCCATCTTTGAAGGCTTTCAACTGTTTCACCAGATAGGCGGCATTCTGACCCGCCAGATGGGGATAGTTGGGGATCATCGCCTTGCCTTCCACGCCGTGACAGGCGGCACAGACCGCCGCCTTGGCTTTGCCGGCTTCAATATCGGCAGCCTTGGCCTGATGACCCCACGCCAGTGCCAGCAAGGGCAGGGCATATACCCATTTTTGCATCTTCTTCTCCTTGAATTGAAAAATGATGGTCGCCAGTTAGCGCAAGCATGGCTGACGGCAGTATAAAGAGTGACACGAGCATACGCAGGGACGAATGGCACAACCATGAAGTTGATCAACACTTTTGCGACCGAGTTGCCCTGGGCCTGTGAACCCGTGGCCCCCCAGCCGCTGCAGCAGCCCCGGTTGCTTCATCTCAACCGGACTTTGCTGGATGAGTTGGGGCTGGGAGGCGTCAGCGAGGCTGACTGGATCGCCTGTTGTGGTGAGGGAAAAGTGCTGCCCGGTATGCAGCCGGTAGCTCAGGTCTATGCGGGCCATCAGTTTGGGGGTTATAGCCCCCGGCTTGGGGATGGCCGCGCGTTGTTGCTAGGTGAGCAGCAGGCGCCGGATGGTCAGCGCTGGGATCTGCACCTGAAGGGGGCAGGAAAGACGCCGTTTTCCCGTTTTGGTGACGGTCGCGCCGTGCTGCGCTCCAGCATCCGCGAATATCTCGCCTCCGAAGCGCTCCATGCCCTCGGCATCCCGACCACCCGGGCGCTGGTATTGGTGGGGAGTCAGGAGCCCGTTTATCGCGAGCAGGTGGAGACGGGAGCGACCGTGCTGCGCACCACCCCCAGCCATCTGCGCTTCGGCCATGTCGAGTATTTCGCCTGGAGCGGGCAGGGGGAGAAGATCCCGCCACTCATCGACTATCTGCTGCGCTACCACTTCCCCGAGCTGGAGAGTGGCGCCGAACTGTTTGCCGAAGTGGTGCGCCGCACCGCTCGCTTGATTGCCAAATGGCAGGCGGCGGGCTTCTGTCACGGGGTGATGAATACCGACAACATGTCGCTGCTCGGCCTGACGCTGGATTACGGCCCCTACGGCTTTATCGATGCCTACGTGCCCGATTTTGTCTGCAACCACTCGGACCCTGCGGGCCGCTACGCGCTGGATCAGCAGCCCGCGGTCGGTTACTGGAATCTGCAAAAACTGGCGCAGGCGCTGGCTGGCCATGTAGACGGTGATGCGCTGGCTGCAGCGTTGGCCCAGTACGAGCAGCAGCTGATGCTGCACTACTCCGAACTGATGCGGGCCAAACTCGGGCTGGCGGTGTGGGAGGAGGATGACCCTGCGTTGTTCCGCGATCTGTTCCGGTTGCTGGCGGCCCACAAGGTGGATTACCACCTGTTCCTTCGCCGTCTCGGTGAGGTAACGCAAGAGGGGACGTGGCCCGCATCTCTACTGGCCCTGTTGTCTGAACCTGGTGTTTGGCAGGCGTGGCTGGAGCGCTATCGGGCGCGGCTAATGCGCGAAGGCAGCGAGGATGCCGTGCGTAAGGCGCAGATGGATGCCATCAACCCCAAGTATGTGCTGCGCAATGCGCTGGCCCAGCAGGTGATCGACGCCGCCGACGCAGGGGATATGCGGCCGTTCGAGCGGCTGTTCGCCGCCTTGCAGCACCCCTATGATGAACAACCCGAATATGAGGATCTCGCCACCCCGACTCCGGCATGGTATTGCGGTGGTGAGCTCTCCTGCAGTAGCTGAGAGACAGGGAATGAGTTGGCAAATCAAACAGGTAGATAGCGAAGCTGGCGTAGTGACGCTGGATTGTCCGGCACTCGACTGGGACACGTTTCCGCTGTTGGCGCAGGTCTTGCTGCGAGAGTGGGAGCTGCAGCCGCTCGAGCAGGATGCGGGGGCCGATCGCCATAGCTGGTTGCTGGAGTTTGAAGGGAGCCAGTTTCGGCTGGAGTACGAACACTACAGCGGCTGCTGGCTGGAGGCTGTGCGCCCGGCGGATCGGGAGGCGCTGCTCTGGCTCGCCAGACAGCACAAGGTGTGACTATCGCCTGCAAGGCCTGCTCTGCCGCAGGCCAACCTGGATGAGCCCAATCGCATAAAGATTGAACTATCGGTTTGGGGGCGTATAATCTCGCCCCTCGATTATCGCCAATGGTGGCGATATGGGTTCCCTAACCCCATTAACCAAAAAGGTCACAAGATGAATCTGACCCCTGCGCAGTACCAAACGGCGCTAGTTCGCCTGTCGTTGTTCCACATTCTGATCATTGCCAGCAGCAACTATCTGGTGCAGCTGCCGATCACCGTGTTTGGCTTCCATACCACCTGGGGTGCGTTCAGCTTCCCGTTTATCTTCCTGGCGACCGACCTGACAGTGCGGATCTTCGGTGCCGGTCTGGCACGCAAGATTATCCAGACCGTGATGCTGCCAGCACTGGCGGTTTCCTATGCGCTCTCTGTGCTCTTCTTCGAAGGGAGTTTCCAAGGCGTTGGTCATCTGGCCGAATTCAACCTGTTCGTGGCGCGTATCGCGCTGGCCAGCTTTATGGCCTATCTGGTAGGGCAGTTCATGGATGTGGTGGTGTTCAACCGGCTGCGTCTGCTCAAGCAGTGGTGGATTGCACCTGCTGCCTCCACCCTGTTCGGTAATCTGGTCGATACCATCGCTTTCTTCAGTGTGGCCTTCTGGCGCACCACAGATCCTTTCATGGCAGAGCACTGGGTCGAGATCGCAACCGTCGATTACGTATTCAAGTTGCTGATAAGCCTTGGTTTGTTCGTGCCGCTCTACGGTGTCTTGCTGCGCTACCTCAGCCGCAAGCTGGTGGGCGAGGCCGGATTATCCAGCCTGCAAACGGCCACCCGGCAAGCCTGACCAGATTGACCACCCTTCGCGGTGGTCAATTTTTTTGCACTTTCTGCAAATAGCGCTTGCCTAGTTAAATGAGAATGATTATTGTTAACTTGTTTTCCGGGAAAGACTTCATTCGTTCCAACGTGATGGACTTCTTGTGAAGGCACGACATTGCTCACATTGCTTCCAGTTAAGGGCCAGTTTATCTGGCCCTCTTTTTTTGTCATTTTTCAGCAAGTTGCAGGCATAAAAAACGGGAGCCAAGGCTCCCGTCGTCACGCTGTTTGTAGTTTACTCGATATCGAGTGCCTCGGGGGAGAGGATCACCCCTGTGGTATCGGCGTAGAGGTGGTCGTCAGGCAGGAAGGTCACGCCACCGAAGTTGACCGGCAGATCGGTCTCCCCTACATCCTTGCTGTCGGCACCGACCGGAATGGCTGCCAGTGCCTGAATGCCGATATCCAGATCTTCCAGAATATCGACTTCGCGGACGCAGCCGTAGCAGACAATCCCTTCCCAATCGTTCTCTGCTGCTGTGGTGGCGATGTCGCTGTCGATCAGAGCGCGGCGCATGGAGCCACCGCCATCGATCAGCAAGACGCGTCCCAGTCCGTTCTCTTTGACGAGTTCACGGATAAGACCATTCGATTCGAAGCATTTGACGGTGGTGATGACGCCGCCGAAAGAGGCGCGGCCGCCGAAGGAGCAGAGCATGGGTTCAAGCACATCCACCATGTCCTGATAGATGTCGCACAGTTCAGAAGTATTGTATTCCATAGTGTCAAATCCACGGCTGGAAACAGGTGCAACCAGTATAAGGAGTGGGTGTGGCATTTCAATGAATATTCCTTGCACAGATCACCTGTCGCCGCTTTTCTGCATAAGCTCAATGCAGTTCACTGCCAGTTTGCGAGAGGTCCATCGTGCTTATCCGTCATAAGTTGATCCTGAATACCGTGCTGGTTGCCGTTGCCATGCTGGTACTGAGCGGCCTGTTTATCTACTCCAGCCAGGTGCACCGTCATCTGACCGAAGCCCAGCGTAATATCGACCAGCTGGAGATCGCCATGCTCAACTTGCGGCGGGCCGAGAAGGATTTTCTGATCCGCAAGGATATGACCTTCGTCGAGCGCTTCAATCAGGGGCTGTCTGACTTTCACCAGCACAACCGGGAGCTGGTGACCGATGACAATCTGGCGGCCGTTGAGGGGGAGCTGACCAGACTGGATCAGCAGATCAGCGGTTATGGCAAAGCCTTCAACGATCTGGTGGCCCAGCAGCAGAAGATTGGTCTGGGGCCGGAGGAGGGGCTCTATGGCAAGTTGAGGGCGGCGGTACATGAGGTGGAGAATGGGCTCAAGCAGCTGGATCAGCAGGGGCTGCTCATCACCATGCTACAACTGAGGCGGGCGGAGAAGGACTTCATGCTGCGCTCCGATATCCAGTATCTGGAGCGTTTCGAGACCTTGCACAAGAGTTTTCAGGATAGCCTTGCCACCTTGCCGGAGGGGGATCGTGGCAAGCTGGAGCAGGCCAGCAAGCAGTACCGGCAGGACTTTGTGGCGCTGGTGCAGGGGATGCAGGTACTGGGGCTGAAAGAGGATGAAGGGCTGCGTAACCAGATGCGGGATCTGGTGCATCAGACCGAACAGGGGTTTGCCGCCGTCGATCAGCACATTATCGCTGAGCTTGAGCGGCAGAGCGCTCGCCTCAACAGCCTGATGCTGGTCTGTGGCGGGGTGATTGTGGTGCTGATCGGCATCATGAGCGTGTTGCTGGGGCGCAGTATCGACCGTCCCATTACTCAGGTGAATGACACCGTCAACCGCATTCGTCAGGATAATGACCTGCGTCTGAAGATAGAGTTGCGCGGGGCAGATGAAATGGCCCAGCTGGCAGGCAATCTTGACGTGATGCTGGGCGGGTTTCGCAACCTGATTGGCGATGTGAAGCAGAGCGTGCACACCCTTACCGAAGCGGCGGATCACCTCTCGGCCAACGTCAAGCGCACCAGTGAAGGGGCGGCGCGCCAGCTGCAAGAGACCGACATGGTGGCGACCGCGTCCACCGAGATGGGCTCCACCATCGAAGAGATCGCCCGCAACACCGAGCAGGCGGCCAACAATGCGCAGGCGACCAACAACAAGGCGATGGAGGGGCGGGCTGCGGTCGAGAATACTGTCGAGCAGATCCGCTCGCTCGCGGGCAATCTGGAGAGCTCATCCCGCGAGGTGAGCCAGCTGCAAAAAGAGAGCGAGACCATCGGCTCCGTGCTTGACGTGATCCGTGGCATTGCCGAGCAGACCAACCTGCTGGCCCTCAACGCAGCCATCGAAGCAGCCAGGGCAGGGGATCAGGGGCGCGGCTTTGCGGTGGTGGCCGATGAGGTGCGTAATCTGGCCATCCGTACCCAGAAATCGACCCAGGAGATTGCCGGCATCATCAGCTCGCTGCAGAAACAGACCGGCAGCATCGTCGAGGTGATGGCAACCTGCCGCGAGCAGGGCAACCGCAGCTCGGATCAGGCCAGTACCGCAGGGGAGTTGCTGGGGCAGATCACTCAGGATGTTACCCACATCATGGATATGAGCACCCAGATTGCGGCAGCCATCGAACAGCAGAGTCTGGTGGCCAACGAGGTGAACCGCAACGTCAACAACATCCGCGACATCGCCCAGGAGTCGAGCATCATGGCGGAGGAAAATGCGAGATCCAGCGAGGGCCTCAACGAGCAGGCCCAGCTGCTCAACAAGGCGGTGGCAAAATATCGGGTTTAGTGAGCGGACTGGCATCCTTATGAGGTTTTTGCACCAGAGTGGCAATGATTTGATCGTAATGGCTGTTATTGGGGACATTCGCTCATATAATCGCCGCCACTATGATGATTCGGAAGGATTCGATGGCAAAGTTGCTGGTGGCCGTATTCGGGCTGCTCTGTTCCTGTCTGGTGTTGGCAGGATCGGCGCCTCAGGCTACCCCACTCAAGCCCGGTATGGAGCCGCTACTCAGCTGGTTCAACGGGGCCTTTACGAGCCGGGAGCAGGCCAGTTACGACAGCCGCTTTACCAGTGCCGAGCTGCGCCTGATGGAGATTTGGCCCGGCTATCAGGGCTATCGCTGGGTCTATGCCGAGCAGTATCTGAGCATGCGCTCCGTCCGTCCTTTCCGCCAGCGCATCTATCGCTTCTCACCTGCCCCTGACGGGCGGATCCTGATGGCAGAGCTGACCATGCCCCGAGCCACCGATTTTGCCGGTGCCTGGCATGATCCCGCCCTGCTCGACAGTCTGACCCCGCAGCAGCTCTCCTTGCGTCACGGATGCGAGATCTGGCTGACACGCACTCCCTCCGGCGAATATGCCGGTCATACCCGGGTGGGCCATTGCTCTACCGATTTTGGTGGTGCCACGACGCTGGTGCAGCATATCTGGATTGGCCCCGATAGCGTCAGATTGCTGGATCGCGCCTATGACAACGCAGGGAGCCCGCGCTGGGGTAGCCCGGGTGAGGGGTATGTCTATTTGCGTCGTTCCAAAGGGTTTGGCCAGTAGGGGAGAGTGCGTCTGGCTGAGGGAAAGGGATAAACCATATTCAGGACGGGACAAAGACAATGAAAAAAGCGCCCATTGGGCGCCTTTTTCAGAATTCTTCAGAAGTAAAATTACTTCTTGGTGGTCATCGCACCGAAACGCTTGTTGAACTTGTCTACGCGGCCGCCGCTAGAAACTTCTTTCTGCTTGCCGGTGTAGAACGGGTGGCACTCGGAGCACACGTCCAGGTTCAGATCTTTACCGATGGTAGAGAAAGTGTTGATGACGTTACCGCAAGAGCACTTGGCGGTGATGGCTACGTAGTCAGGATGGATACCAGCTTTCATGGACAACCTCAATTAATAGGCCGTGTCGCCATCCGATCTCTTGTCGGACACCACACGATTGTTGAACACAGTTTCAAAGGCTGCGAATAATATAGGAAATGCCTGAGATCAGGCAAGTGGCTTCGCAGAAAAAATAGGCAACCCCTGGTGAATTCTTCCCAAACGCTGGATCTGGTTCGTGTCGCTGTCCCGGTACCGTTACGCCGTCACTTCGACTATCTCTCTCCCCTGCCGTTACCTGCCCCCGGTTGCCGGGTCGAGATCCCTTTCGGTCCCCAGACCCTGGTCGGGCTGGTGGTGGATCATCCGGCCGACAGCCAGGTGCCCCGCAACAAGCTCAAGCCCATCAAACGGGTATTGGACACGGCTCCGGTGCTGGGGCCGGATATTCTGGCGCTGATGAACTGGAGCGCCAGCTACTACCAGCATCCGCTGGGGGAAGTGCTGCCCCATGCCCTGCCGGTGTTGGTGCGCAAGGGGGAGCCAGCCGCCTATCGGGAGCTGGAGTTCTGGTTTGCCACCGAGGCGGGCATGGCCATCGACCTTAACGAGCTCAAGCGGGCGGCCAAGCAGCAGCAAGCGCTCGCCCTGCTGCGCAAAGGACCGCAGACCCCCTCCGCCCTCAAGCAGGAGGAGATCCAGAGCGCCGCTCTCACCGCGCTGGAGAAGAAGGGGCTGCTGGAGAAGCGCTCGCTGGAGCCAAGCCATGACGGCGACTGGGCCGCCCGTTTTGAACCGGGGGAGGGGCTGCGCCTCAATGGCGAGCAGGCGCTGGCTGTCTCTGCCGTTACCAGCCAGAGCGACAAGTTCGGTGCCTTCCTGCTGGATGGCATTACCGGCTCCGGCAAAACCGAGGTGTATTTAAGCATCCTTGAGCCCCTGCTCAAGGCGGACAAGCAGGCGCTGGTGATGGTTCCGGAGATCGGTCTCACCCCGCAGACCATCAACCGCTTCCGGCGCCGCTTCAACGTGCCGGTGGTAGCGATGAACTCCGCCATGAACGATCGGGAACGGCTCGACGCCTGGCTCGCCTGCCGCGACGGCGGCGCCGCCATCCTGATCGGCACCCGCTCGGCGGTGTTCACCCCGTTTCACAACCTCGGCATCATCATCATCGACGAAGAGCACGACGGCTCTTTCAAGCAGCAGGACGGTTTTCGCTACCACGCGCGGGATCTGGCGGTGATGCGGGCTCATCGTGCCGGTATCCCCATTTTGCTTGGCTCGGCTACCCCGTCGCTGGAGACGCTGCACAACGCCCGCACCGGTAAGTATCACCATCTCACCCTGACTCGGCGTGCCGGTAACGCCCAGACCGCCCGTCAGGTGATCCTCGATATCAAAAACGTGCGGTTGCAGGCCGGGCTTTCCCCCCAGCTGGAGCAGCTGATGGCAGAGCATCTGGCGGCGGGCAATCAGGTGATGCTGTTTCTCAACCGCCGTGGCTATGCCCCGGCTCTGATCTGTCACCAATGTGGCTGGAGCGCCGCTTGTGAGCGTTGTGATGCCTGGTACACCTGGCATCAGGCCGGACGACGGCTGCACTGCCATCATTGCGACAGCGTGCGCCCCTTGCCCCACCACTGCCCCGAGTGTGGCAGCAACGAGCTGATCGGGTCGGGAGTGGGCACCGAACAGCTGGAACAGCTGCTCACCACGGTGTTCCCGCAATATCCGGTGGTGCGCATCGATCGGGACAACACCCGCCGCAAGGGGGAGCTGGAGACTCACCTCGGCGACATCAAGGCGGGCAAGTACAAGATCCTGATCGGCACCCAGATGCTGGCCAAGGGCCACCACTTCCCGGACGTGACGCTAGTGGGTCTGCTGGATGTGGATGGTGCCCTGTTCAGCGCCGATTTTCGCGCCGCCGAGAAGCTTGCCCAGCTCTACACCCAGGTGGCGGGTCGCGCCGGTCGCGCCAGCAAACCCGGGCTGGTGGTGCTGCAGAGCCACCATCCGGAGCACGCCCTGCTGCAGGATCTGACCCAGAATGGCTACGGCCACTTCGCCGACACGGCGCTGAAAGAGCGCCGCCTGCTGGGGTTGCCGCCGTTCAGCTATCAGGGACTGTTTCGGGCCGAGGCCAACGGCCGTGACGAGGTGCAGCTGTTCCTCGCCCGCCTCGCCGATACCCTGCGCAGCGCCCGTTATCCCCACGTTCAGGTGCTCGGGCCCATCAGCGGCTTTATGGAGCGCAAGGCGGGCAAGTTCCGCATGCAGTTGCTGGTGCAGGGGCCCAACCGGGCGCCACTGGCCCAGCTGCTGGATTGGGCGGTGAAGGAGCTGGAGGGGTGGCCCGAGACCAAGCGGGTACGCTGGAGCCTCGATATCGACCCCACCGAGCTGAACTGAGTCAGATTCCGGTCGCTGACGGGCTTCGTCAGCGACCGGGTTTGCCATGCGGGTGCCGGGTTCAGACCCGCAGATCGATCTGCTGCACCCAGCCGCCCTTGCCCTGTTCGGTTACATAGAGACCGGACTGGCGCAGCACCCCCTGATTGCCGCTCTCCCCCAGATGGTTGAAGGGGGTGTCGAGGGGATGGAGCAGGATGGCGCCGATCCCCAGCTCCACCAGAGCGATGGGGGATTGCTCCGGCTGCCAGAACTGCAGCGCCGAGAACTGGCTATCCCGCTCGTCCAGCACCCCGTTGCCATCCTCATCCAGGGTCGCCAGCTCGCCAAAACCGTTGCCGGAGCGGGCCCCGAACAGCTCGCCGCCGTCATCTATGGTGCCGTTGCCGTTGCGATCCAGCGCCACGAAGCCGCTGCCTTCACTCAGGCCCGGCAGGCTGTCCTCTTTGCCATCCTGATCGATGTCGAACTTGACCCGGGCGTCGGTCAGGCCGGCTATCTTGCCGTCCAGGCTGAGCACCAGCGGATCCTTGAGGGCATTGAGGGTGGTGCGCCGCTGGCTCACCTCCAGCTGGCGCCAGTCGAGCACAAAGCCGAGATCGAGCTGAATAGTCTGACCATCCCGAGTCGCTACGCTGGCCGATGCCACCACGTTGAGCTGCTCCTGTTGCAGCAGGGTGTCTGTCACCTCCACCAGTTGATCCGGCTCGGCGGCCTGAGCTGCTGCTTCTCCTTGGGTCACCCCTTCGCCCCCCTCTTCGGTGGGCTTGATCGGCTTGGGCAGCTCGATTTCGTGGCCCAGCATCGCCTCAATCATCAGCTTGATCAGCCGCTGGCGGTTATCCAGCCCATCGTCGGGAATGCCATCCTGCTCTTTGCCGACTTCCGCTGCGGGCGGGGCGGGAGGTGTTGCCGCTTGCTGGCTGGCGGCTGATTGCCTCGCGGTTTGCAGCGTCAGGGCGCTGGTGAGGGTCAGAGTGCTGCTGCGTTCGCCGGCCACTGCCGTGTTGTTGCCCTCCGGTGGATTGACGGCGGGTGGCACTGGCCCGAGGTTGCGCACCTTGCGGCTCTGGGCCTGTTGTTGCCGGTATTGCACCTCCCCCTGGAGGTCGTAGTGATCGATGCGCATACATTCGCCCTCGGCGCTATACATCTGGTCAGTTATCGACCGGTTAGTGAGCAGGGCTTAACACCAAATCGGACTAATCAGGGAGGTGGTTAGTACTAGGTTGCAAGGTGGTGGCGTGGCAGGATGGCAAGAGACTGGATGGTGGCGCTGTAGTTGAACATTTTCAGGTAACGCGGCGCACTCTGGCTGACAAGCGGCATCGGTGAGGATAGGGAGAATTACATGAGAAATTGTCTGGTGATGGACGTGGCGGGCTATGGTGGATTCCTGTCTGGCGCCCCTTGCATCAATGATGTTGAGGGCTTCACTCATGCGTAATTGTCTGGTGATGGGAGCGGCGGGCTATATAGGCTCCTATCTGGTGCCCCACCTGCAAACCCTGGGCTACAAGGTGATTGCCGGGGCGCGCCGTCCCTGCCGCTTGCCTGAGGGAGTCGAGTTTCGCCTCGCCGACAGCCTCAAGCCCATCACTTTGCTGCCTGCGCTGGCGGGCATAGATACCGTTTTCTATCTGGTGCATGCCATGGGGGCGGGGGCCGATTTTCACCGGCTGGAGCAGCAGGGGGTGAAGAACTTTGCTGCCGCCGCCCGCGCCGCCGGGGTGCGCCGCATCATCTATCTCGGGGCAATCCAGCCGGAGCATTGCAACAGTCGCCATCTCAACTCCCGCCGCCACTGTGGCGAGCTGTTTCGCGAATCCGGTGTGCCTACGGTGGAGCTGCGTGCCGGCATCATTGTCGGGCCCGGCTCGGCGGCGTTCGAGGTGATGCGGGATCTGGTGTTCAACCTGCCGCTGATGGTGACACCCAAATGGGTGCGCTCGCGTACGCCGCCGATTGCGCTTTCCAACTTGCTGCACTATCTGGGTGGGCTGGTGGAAGCCGACGAGGTGGATGGCCGCATCTTCAATGCGGTCGGCCCAGAACTGCTCAGCTATCAACAGCAGTTGCAGAAGTTCGCCGCCCATATCGGCAAGCGTTGCCCTATCATTCCCATCCCGTTTTTGAGTCCGCGTCTCTCCGCCTGGTGGCTGCAGTTTGTCACCTCGGTGCCGCAGCCGGTGGCCAAGGCGCTGGTGGGCGGTCTCAAGCACGATATTCCGGCCGATGACGGCCCGCTGCGTGCCCTGCTGCCACAGACCCTGCTCAGCTTCGACGAGGCGCTGGCGGAGAGTCTGGCGCTGGAGCAGAAGCTGGGTGCCGAGCAGCAGGGGCAGGAGACGCCGCTCGGCCTGCGCTGGCGCCATCCCGAATATGGTTTCTACGACCGCACCGCCAGCGGCGATGCCATCTGCCTCGCCTCGCCCGAGGTGGTGTGGCAGGTGTTGCAGCAGCTGGGGGGTGAGCAGCGCTACTTCTACATGAACCAGCTGTGGGTGGTGCGCGAATGGATGGATCATCTGATCGGCGGCCCGGCCCGCACTCGTGGTCGCACCAATCCGGATCGCTTCGTGAAGGGTGACATGCTCGACTCTTGGCAGATCCTCGGGGTGGATGAGGGGCGCAGGCTCGATCTCTTGTTCAACATGAAGGCCCCGGGCGTCGGGCGGCTGGAGTTCAACATCCTGCCGGAGGAATCTGGCCTGACCCGCATCCGGGTCACAGCTCACTGGCACCCGCAGGGCGCCTGGGGGTTGGCCTACTGGCTCGCCATGTTGCCGTTCCACCTCTTCATTTTTCAGGGGATGACCGAGGCCATCGCCCGTCAGGCTGAGGCGAGGGCAGGTATCCCGGTGATGGATTAACCCCTATTCACACCATCCCCGCTGATAGAGTGCCCCGTTCGGGGCACTTTTTATGCGGCGGCCATGCCCGGTTATGGCAGATAGTGGTAGGCGTCTCATGGCAAAGGCTGGCATCATGCCGCGGTCTTGTTTACCGCGGATAGATAATCAGTCAGAAAAAGAAGGGATTATGAAGAAAAAACCGTCAATTTTGGGGGGCGCCTGCATCATTGCCAGCGTCTGCGTGGGAGCTGGCATGCTCGGTCTGCCGAGTTCGGGGGCGGGGGCCTGGACCCTCTGGTCGGTGCTGGCGCTGACCGTCACCATGGTGATGATGACCCTCTCCGGCTGGATGCTGCTGGAATCCTTCCAGCACCACGACATGCGGGTCTCCTTCAATACCGTGACTCGCGAGCTGCTGGGGGAGAAGCTCAATCTCCTCAACAACCTCTCGGTCTACTTTGTTGGCGGCATTCTGCTCTACGCCTATATCACCTCCTCCGGTGCCATCCTGCAGGGCATTCTGGGGATCGACAGCAAGCTCGCGTCCGTGCTGTTCGTGGCGCTCTTCTCTGCGGTGGTGTGGCACTCGACTCGCGCTGTTGACCGTATTTCGGTGGTACTGATCGCCTTCATGATCCTCAGTTTCGCCCTCGGGGTGGCCGGGCTGCTCGGCAGTATCAAGCTGCCGACCCTGCTCGATCTGGCGGGCAGCGAGAGTCGCTACGCCCCCTATGCCATGGCGATGCTGCCGGTGGCGCTCACCTCGTTTGGTTATCACCACTCTGTTGCCTCCCTGCGTGCCTACTACCAGAACGAGCAGCAGGCCAGATGGGCCATTCTGGGGGGAACCCTGATCGCGCTGGCGCTCTACGTACTCTGGCTGTTGGGGATCTTCGGCAACCTGCCCCGTCAGGATTTTGCTCCCGTGATTGCCAAGGGGGGTGACGTGAGTGTGCTGCTTTCCGCGCTTTCAGGGGTGATCGAATCGGAGAAGGTGGCCAGCGCCATCAACGGCTTCTCCATGGCGGCCATTCTCTCCTCCTTTATCGGGGTGGGGCTCGGGGTGTTCGACTATCTGGCTGATCTGTTCAAGTTCGACAACAGCCGCGCCGGTCGCTGCAAGACCTGGGCGGTCACCTTCCTGCCGCCGTTGGTGCTCTCCCTGCTCTTCCCGTTCGGCTTCCTGCTGGCCATCGGCTATGCCGGTGCCGCCGCCACCATCTGGACCTGCATCATCCCGGCATTGCTGGTGCTGCGCACCCGGGCGCGGGCCGAGCGGGGCGAAGTGACACCCCACTTCGTCACCCCCGGCGGCAAGCTGATGGCCTGGCTGCTGATCCTGTTCGGTTTGGCGACCGCGCTGTTCCACTTCCTGTCGATGGCAAATCTGTTGCCGGTCTATCTGGGCAACTGAGTCAGGTCTACAGCACTGACAGAAAGGGCGGCAAGGCCAACTTGCCGCCCTTTTTGCTCCATTTTTACCCCACATAGCAGGATCTATAACTAAAGTGGTAGGTGTGGGTGGGGTAAGGTGCTGAAATAACTGGTCTGATCTGGCTGATGGCAGCATGATCTGCTGGGCATGTCCACCGCTTTCTTTTATGATCCCCGCCCTTCTGCGTGCCCCCTGTCGGCACCTCATTTGCACCAACCACATCGGGGTCCCCCATGTCCGATCTGCGTCAAGAAGCACTCGATTACCACGCCCAGCCCGTACCGGGCAAAATTGCCATCGCCCTGACCAAGCCTGCCGAAACCGCCCGTGATCTGGCGCTGGCCTACAGCCCGGGTGTTGCCGAGCCGGTGCGCGAGATCGCCGCCAACCCGGCCGATGCCTACCGCTATACCGGCAAGGGCAACCTGGTGGCCGTCATCTCCAACGGCACTGCCATTCTGGGTCTGGGCAATTTGGGGCCGCTGGCCTCCAAGCCGGTGATGGAGGGCAAGGCCCTGTTGTTCAAGCGCTTCGCCGGTATCGACGCCATCGACATCGAGGTGAAGCACGAGACCAGCCAGCAGTTTATCGACACGGTGGCGGCTATCGCCGATACCTTCGGTGGCATCAATCTGGAAGATATCAAGGCGCCGGAGTGTTTCGAGATTGAAGAGGCGCTGATCGCGCGCTGCGACATTCCGGTGTTCCACGATGACCAGCACGGCACCGCCATCGTCACCGCCGCCGGGCTGCTCAACGCGCTGGAAGTGCAGGGCAAGCAGATCAGTGACAGCCGCATCGTCTGCATGGGGGCGGGGGCTGCCGCCACCGCCTGCATGGATCTGCTGATCAAGTGTGGCGCCAGAGCACACAACATCTTCATGCTGGATCGTCAGGGTGTTATCCACACCGGCCGCAGCGATCTCAACAAGTACAAGCAGCGCTTCGCCAACGAGACTCCGCTGCGCACCCTGATGGATGTCATCGAAGGGGCTGATGTATTTGTCGGCGTCTCCGGCCCCGATGTGCTGCCCGCCGAAGCGGTCGCCCTGATGGCGCCCAACCCGGTGATCTTCGCCTGCTCCAACCCGGACCCGGAGATCAAGCCTGTGCTGGCCCACGCCGTACGCAGCGACCTCATCATGGGCACCGGCCGCTCCGACTACCCGAACCAGATCAACAACGTGCTCTGCTTCCCCTTCATCTTCCGCGGCGCCCTCGACGCCCGAGCCAGCCGCATCAACGATGCTATGAAGATTGCTGCGGTCGAGGCGATCCGTGCGCTGGCCAAGGAGCCGGTGCCCGCCGAGGTGCTGACCGCCGCCGGGGTGAGCGAGCTCGCCTTCGGCAAGGATTACGTCATTCCCAAGCCGATGGATGCCCGTCTGCTGCCGCGCGTAGCCCGCGCCGTGGCGCTGGCAGCGGTGGCCTCCGGCGTTGCCCGCATCGAGCTGCCCGCGGACTACATGCTGTAATCCGGCGTTGCAAACGGCCCCATAGCGGGGCCGTTTTTATTTCTGCTTCTGGCGACAGCCAGAGACGCCAGCCGGGCGACAGGTTGGGGCATATGGAGGCAAATCGGGTGCAAAGGTGGTCAAACAGCGCTCTCCTCTGACACAATATTGCCACTATGACGCTAACGAGAATCAAGATGCAGCAGCCTGTCAGCGGCCGTTTGGCCCACGCCCTCTCCTTCTTGCGCCATGATGGCCGCCACTTTGCCCAGTTTGTCTGGGGCCGTTTCCAGCAGGACAGATTGACGGTTACCGCCGGTTATCTGGCCTATGTCACCCTGCTTTCACTGGTGCCGATGATCGCCGTGGTCTTTGGCATGATGTCCGCCTTCCCGGTGTTCCAGAGCCTCAAACAGGCGATGGAGCAGTTCGTCTACCACAACTTCGTGCCGACCGCGGGCGATATGCTCAAGGAGTACATCGACGGCTTCGTCGCCAATGCCACCAACACCACGGCTGTGGGGATTGGGGCGCTGGTGGTGGTGGCGCTGATGCTGATCTCCGCCATCGACAAGAACCTCAACTACATCTGGCGCTCGACCCAGGGCCGCCCGCTGGCGCAGGCCTTTGCCATGTACTGGATGATCCTCACCCTGGGGCCCGTGCTTATCGGGGCCAGTATCGCCATCTCCTCCTACATCTTCTCGCTGCGGCTGTTTGGCGCCGAGAGCCTGTTCGGCATCGGCTATCTGCTGTTGCGCGGCTTGCCGTTCCTCTTCTCGGTGCTCACCTTCCTGCTGGTCTATACCGTGGTGCCGAACTGCAAGGTGCGGCTGATCCACGCCTTTATCGGTGCGCTGGTAGCGGCGACCCTGTTCGAGCTGGCCAAGCGCGGTTTTGCCATCTACATAACCAACTTCCCCTCCTATCAGGCAATCTACGGCGCGCTGGCCACCATCCCGATCCTGTTTGTCTGGGTCTATCTCAGCTGGCTGGTGGTGCTGCTGGGGGCTGAAACCACGGCCTGCCTCGGTGAATATGAGAAACCGGCGAGTGAGGAGCTTGGCTAAGCCATCGCCTTGGCCACCGGTTTATTGGTAGCATCGACGACCGCCCCTGTGAGGGGGCGGTCGTTCTGTTTTCAAAGGAGAGGGATGTGATTGCATTGATTCAGCGGGTCAGCGAGGCCAGCGTGACTGTCGAGGGGGAGGTGACCGGCGCCATCGGTCAGGGATTGCTGGTACTGCTCGGGGTAGAGCAGGGGGATGACGAGGCCAAGGCCGACAAGTTGCTGCATCGGGTCAGTGGTTATCGCATCTTTCCGGATCAGGAGGGCAAGATGAACCTCAATGTCAGCCAGATCGGCGGCAGTCTGCTGGTTGTCTCCCAATTCACGCTGGCGGCGGATACCAAGCGAGGGATGCGTCCCAGCTTCTCCTGCGGTGCTCACCCGAGCGAGGCCGAGCGCCTCTATGACTACTTCGTGGCCAAGGCCGCCGCCAGCGGCATCCCGACCGAAACCGGCCGTTTTGCCGCCGACATGAAGGTGGCGCTGGTCAACGAGGGACCGACGACCTTCTGGCTACAGGTCTGAGGATATTTCGTCCCGCGGTGTGACGTGGACGATCACGTTGATAAGCCCCGCAACCGGATAGGGGGTGGCGGGGCCAATCCACTGTTCTATCAGTGTCAGGGCGTGGGTTAGCTCCAGTTCGGTGCGCGGCAGCAGGTTGATCACCAGAGTGCCGCAGAGGCGGGGAGCCAGCGCCCGGTAGAGCCGCTCCTGAAACAGCAGCAGCGGGTTGCCATCCTGACTGAAGAGATCGAGCAGGATGAGGTCGTACTGCTGCTCGCTCTGCTCGAGAAAGGCGAGGGCATCGGCCTGATGGAGTGCCGGAGCGGCGCGTTCATCGCTCTCCTGATGCTGGAAAAACTGCTGATAAACGGTCAGCACCTCTTCGTCGAGGTCGACGCACTCGTGGCGAGCATCGGGCCAGCGTTGGCAGAGATGGCGAGTGAGATCGCCGCCACCCAGCCCCAGTTCGAGGATCTGCTCAGCCCGCTCCGGCAGCAGGCAGGCGATGAGCCGCTGATGGGGCAGACAGAGGGTCGCGGGGTCGGCGAGCGACATGGCGGATTGCACCACGCCGTCTATCTCCAGCCAGCGGTGCTGGTCATTTTCCTGTACCGTGAGGCGGCGCTGGGGTTTGACGCTGAGGTGCAACAAGTGATCGGCTTGGTACGCTTGCAGATTGAAGTCCATGAATTTGCACGGCAAGATGGTTTCCGACCAGTGTAACTCAAGGATGAAACTATGTACCGGGTAGTCACCCCTCAGACAGTCGCCGAGCTGGATGCCTACTACCAGTTGCGCTGGGAACTTCTGCGTAAACCCTTCAATCTGCCCGTCGGTTCCGAGCGGGACGAATACGACACGGTCGCCATTCACCGACTGATGCTGGCACCCGATGGTACCCCTATTGCGGTGGGGCGCCTCTTTATCGGCGGCGACGAGGCGCAGATCCGCTTTATGGCGCTGCGGCCCGAATATCGCGGCCAAGGGCTGGGCGCCCGAATGGTGGAGGATCTCGAGGAGCTGGCCCGCAGCGAGAAGGTGAAACGGCTGGTGATGAACGCCCGTCAGGAGGCGGTGGAGTTCTATCGCAAGTGCGGCTTTCTCGAAGTGGGGGGCGGCCCCGTCTCCTTTGGCCGGATTCCCCATCGCCAGATGATCAAATCCCTGAGCCCGTTGCAGACTATCCAGTATCGGCCGGAGTGGTGTCAGGATCTCACCACCCGCTGGTCGCGCGGGGTACCCATCAGCGAGAAGATGGGGATGCACATCAGCCACTACGACGGCCAGACCTTCCACCTCAAGGCCAATCTGGCGGCCAATTTCAACGTGCATGGCAGCATGTTCGCCGGCAGTGTCTACAGCCAGTGCGTGCTGGCGGGCTGGGGGCTGATCTGGCTGCAGCTTAAAGAGGAGGGGCTGGTGGGCGAGCCGGTGCTGGCCGAGAGCACCATCAAATATCATGGCCCGGTCGATGAGGAGCCGGAGGCGCGAGTGGCCCGCGAGGGGATGCCCGCCGTACTGCAGCCGCTCAAACGGGGCGAGCCTGCGACTTTCAGCCTCAAGATCCAGCTGTTCAGCGGCAGCAAACTGGCGGCGGAGTTCTGCGGCCACTACGTGGTGCAGCCGCCCCGCCGTCCGGGCCAGTAACTGCGTCGTTTCCCCATCAAACAACAAGGCCTCATCATGAGGCCTTGTCTGTTTTTACCCTTGCTGGCTGTCGCTTGTCTGCCCGGCTTGGGTCTGCACTTGGGCCTGGTTTTGGGCTTTCGGTGCGGGAGCCGGTCGCCAGAGCGGGGCGCTGTTGCCTTGCGGCGGATAGCGTACTCCCACTTCCCAGCCGCAGGCGTCCTGCTTCTGCGGGAAGCTCCAGGCCAGTGTGGGTTCCGTCAGCGGCCCGCGCCACTGGCCGAGCAGCTCGGCGCAGCGGTTGCCGTTGAGGATCCCCAGATCGAGCTGCCACTGTTCGTTGACCAGATCGATCCCCCCTTGCAGCGCCAGCAGATGAGTGATGGTGGAGGCGCCAGCCTGTTCGAGCTGCAGCTGCCCCTTGTCGATCTTGCCCTGCAGCTTGATGCGGTAGAAGGGGGTGTCACCCTCCTGCATCGCCTGCCACAGCTGATCCGGTGTCAGGGTGGGCGGGGTCGCTCCCTTGAACCACTCATCCAGCAGCGGATCTATCTTCACCTTGTCCCAGAACGGCTCGTCGGCATCGAGGGCAAAGCTGCCCTGCAGGCTCTGGCGCCACTCGCCCGCCGTTTTGCCATGTTCGGCTTGCAGATCGGCGCTCACGTCCGCCTTGCCAGCGAACGAGACAGGGGAGTGGAATATCTTGCCCCATTGCTGCAGATCCAGCTTGGTCGCCTGCAGTTGGAGGCGGCTGCTCTGGCCCGGTTCGCGGCCCCACTGGCCACTCAGGCTGAGAGTGCCCTCATCCGGCAGCGAGCTGGTGAGTTTTCCCAGTTGCCAGGAGCTGGGGGTCAGCTCCCCATCCAGCTCGCCGTTGCGGGCGCTGAGGCCATCCCACACCAGCTCGAACCACTTGCTCTCGATACGGGCACGGCCGAGCAGCGGGCCTGGCTGGTTATCGCGCAGGGCGAGATCGCTCAGATAGAGCTGCCAGCCGGTCAGCGACAGGGGCTGGGTATCGTCGAAGGAGAGCACCTTGAGCTTGTCGAACGCCAGCTTGCGGATATCGACCTGCTGCGGGCGCCAGCTCTGCCAATCCTGCCACCAACCCTGCGGCAGGCTGATATCCATGCCGCTTAGCGCCACGTCTTTCAGGGTCAGCTTCTGCTGCTGGGTATCGAGGGAGAGCTCGACATTGAACTTCCCTTCATAGGCCTTGCCCTGCAGTTCGGCATCGATCTGCTGTGAGGAGAAAGCGAGCTTGCCCTTGATCTCCTCCAGCTGGAACAGGCCGCGTCCCATGTCCCCCAGGGTGCCGCTCAGATAGCCGGTGGGCTGGCTGCCCGCCTGCCAGTTGAAGGCGGTGAGCTGGCCGCTGAAGTTGTTGAAGGAGAGCTCCTGATTGATGTCGTTGAGGCTGACGCCGTCCAGCTGACCGCGATCCAGCGACACGCTTTGCAACGGGAAGCGCTGCGGAAAGCCTTGTTGTGTCAGATCTCCCAGCTCCACCCGCATGCCGCGCGCCTTGAGATCGTGCAGTTGCAGGGTGCGGGCGGGCCAGTCCAGTACCATGCCGGTCTCCAGCAGACCGTCAAACAGGTTGGTCACCAGCTTGTCGGTGCGCAGCACTTCCCCCTCCAGCCGTCCTTGCAGGTTGAGACGGGCGAAGGTGAATTGCGGGGTCTCCAGCTGGCCGATATTGAGGCTCAGGTTGGCCTGTGGTTGCCGTTTCGGATCGATCAGCTCCCAGTCACTCAGGGTGGCATTGAGGCCGCGCAGGGTCAGCTCGGGGCTTTCCAGACTTAGCCGGTCTATGGTGCTGTCGCTGATGGTGAGGGAGTGCACCGGCAGGCTGGGCAGCTGGTTGGGTAGCGGCAGCTTGATGGCGGGACGGATCAGATCGAGATGGGCGATCCGCACGTCGCGGCTCAGCCAGTCGATGCTCTCGATCTCCAGATAGATCTTGTCGAGTGAGACTGCATCGCCGTAGCGTACCTGCTCTGCCAGCAGGGTGTAAGGGTGCAGCGGGTTGAACACCAGTCGCCCTATGGTGACCGGCACGCCGGTCTGCTGGCTGATCCAGCTGGCGATGGGGCCTTTGGCGCGCTCGGCGTCGAACAGGCCGAGGGCAACCCAGACAAACAGCAGCAGGAAGGCGAAGGTGTAGAGCAGGCCGCGTAGCCAGGAATTCATGGTTGCTTTCCTCCTGTTTTGGGATTTGTTGTCAGGCGTTTGAGTAGTGGTCTCGCAGACCGAGCCAACGGCGAATCAAGGGTTCGACATGACTAGGATGCCTATCCATGAGGAAGCGCGCCATTTTTTGCACCTGTGGAATAAGCGGCTGATCCCGTACCAGATCAGCGATCTTGAGATCGGCCAGACCGGTCTGGCGGGTGCCGAGCAGTTCCCCCGGGCCGCGCAGTTCCAGATCGCGCTGGGCGATGAGAAAGCCATCGTTGGTCTCCCGCAGCACCCCGAGCCGGCTCTGGGCCGTCTTGGACAAGGGGGCATGATAGAGCAGCACGCAGTGAGAGGCCACCGCCCCCCGGCCAACCCGGCCGCGCAGCTGGTGCAGCTGGGCCAGCCCCAGTCGTTCCGGGTTCTCGATGATCATCAGGCTGGCGTTGGGCACATCCACCCCCACCTCGATGACGGTGGTGGCGACCAGCAGTTGCAGTATGCCCGCCTTGAACTCCTCCATCACCCGCTGTTTCTCCACCGGCCGCATCCGGCCGTGCACCAGCCCGATATGCAGACCGGGCAGCAGGTTCTGCAGCTCGGCGGCGGTATCCTCGGCGGCCTGGCACTCCAGCACCTCCGACTCCTCGATCAGGGTGCAGACCCAGTAGGCCTGCTTGCCCTCGGTGCAGGCGAGCTTGACCCGCTCGATCACGTCGCCGCGACGGCTGTCGGGCAGCGCCACCGTGGTGATGGGGGTTCGGCCCGGCGGCAGTTCGTCGATGACCGAGGTGTCGAGGTCGGCATAGGCGGTCATCGCCAGGGTGCGAGGGATGGGGGTGGCGGTCATGATGAGCTGATGGGGATGTACCCCTTCCCGCTCCCCTTTCTCGCGCAGGGCTAGGCGCTGATGCACCCCGAATCTGTGCTGTTCATCGATGATGACCAAGGCGAGGCGCTGGAACACCACCTGCTCCTGAAAGATGGCGTGGGTGCCCACCACCATCTTGACGCTGCCATCGGCGATGGCTGCCAGCGACTCTTCCCGCGCCTTGCCTTTCTGTTTGCCCGCCAGCCAGCCGACTCCGATGCCGAGCGGCTCCAGCCACTTGGCGAAGTTGATGGCGTGCTGTTCTGCCAGCAGCTCGGTCGGTGCCATCAGCCCCACCTGACAGCCGTTGCCGATGGCCTGCAGGGCGGCCAGCGCTGCGACCAGGGTCTTGCCGGATCCCACATCCCCCTGCACCAGCCGCATCATGGGGTGGCTCTGTTGCAGATCCTTACTTATCTCCGCTACTACCCGGCTCTGGGCGCCGGTGGGCTTGAACGGCAGGGCGCCGAGCAGCTGTTCAACCAGCTCGGGCGCTGGTTTGAGGGCGCGGGCCAGCTGGGTTTGTGCCTGAGCGCGCACCTTCAAGACCGAGAGGTTGTGAGCCAGCAGCTCCTCCAGTACCAGTCGCTGCTGGGCCGGATGTTGGCCGCTTTCCAGTAGCGGCAGCGCCACCGAGGGAGGCGGGCGGTGCAGCAATTTCAGGGCGGCGGCCAGCTCAATCTGATGGGGATAGAGGCCAGCGGGCAGCAACTCCTCGACGCCGTAGAGGTCGAGCTGGGCCAGCGCCTGATCGGTGAGGTTGCGCAGGGTGAGCTGGCGCAGCCCTTCGGTGGTCGGGTAGACGGGGGTGAGCGCCTCTTCGGTCTGGCCTACCTGCTCCTCGCCGAGCAGCTTGTACTCGGGGTGAGCCATCTCCAGCCCGTATTTGCCGGGGCGCACCTCGCCAAAACAGCGGATCAGGCGGCCCGCCGCCAGACTGTTTTTCTGGGCGGCGGTGAAGTTGAAGAAGCGCAGGGTGAGGGTGCCGGTACCGTCGCTGATGCGACAGACCATCATGCGGCGGCGCCCCATCACCAGCTGAGTGTCCTGGATTTCGCCCTCGACGGCGCCGTGCAGGCCGGGCGGCAGATCGCCGATGGGCCACACCTGGGTGCGGTCCTCGTAGCGCAGGGGGAGGTGGAACAGCAGGTCCTGTACCGTGGCCAGTCCCAGCCGCTCGAGCTTCTCCTGCATCTTGCTGCCGACACCCTTGAGGCTATCGAGAGGAATTTTATCCAATTTCATCAATTAGATGCCCGAAAACACTGTAAATATGTCCAGATGATAGGGGTTGTTGCGGGGCCGATGCAAGCCGAGTTGCTGCTGGCAGGGTCGCCAAGGCGGGGGGAACGGCGGATATAACAAAGGCCTGCCGAAAACGGGAGGCCTTTGTGCGGCTGCCAACAGGCAAGGTGCGGGCGCATGGCGCCCAAGGTCAGATGATGCGCTTGAGCAGCAGGTGAGCCTTGACCCGGTGGATCCGTCCCAGCAGCTTGCGCACCTGTTCCGGGTAGTCCTGGATCTGTTCCACCTGATCGAAGTGACTGATCCGCTTGGTGTTGGTCAGGATGTTCTCCCGCTCCGCGTTGAACTGGGGACGCAGCAGGTGGCGACGATCGTGCACCAGCAGGCCATTCTCCAGATCCAGCGCCCAGGCGCGGGGGTTGAGGTTGTTGCCGGTGAGCAGGGCCCACTCGTCATCCACGAAGATCCCCTTGAGATGGTAGGAGTTGCGCTCGCAACACCAGAGCATCAGGTTGAGGCGGCCGTCGTCGATGTGACGCTGGTTGCGCTCGGCAAACTTGCGCAGGTTGGTCTCGTAGAGATAGGGCAGGCCACCGATGGTCGAGAACTTCTCTTCCGGTGGAATGAAGAAGTCGTTGGCGGTCTTGTCGCCCACTACGATGGTCACCTTGCAACCGCGCTGCAGCAGATCCTCGATATCCTTGCTCAACTCCTTGGGGGGGTTGAAGTAAGGGGTGCAGATGAAGATCTCCCGCTCGGTGGCGCGCACCAGATTGCGGATCATCAGGTTGAGCTGATTGTTGCGCTTACCCAGACCCACCATGGGGGTGACGGCCACTTCCTGAGTGTTGACCGGCATGGTGCTGAAGCGGTACTGGCTCTGGCGCAGGTTCTGCTTGAAGCGGCGGATCGGCCCCTTCAGCTGTTTGGCGCTGGGGATGTCGCTGTGATCCAGTCGCTGCACCGCGTCGCTCTTCACGAACAGGTCATCCACATAGTTGACCATGCTGCGGGCCAGCTCCGGGCTGGTGATCTGGTGATAGCGATCGAAGCGGTAGCGATCCTGCTGGTGCAGGTAGATGTCGTTGAGGCTGGCGCCGGAGTAGAGCACCACATCATCGAAGATGAAGCCCTTGAGGTGGAGCACGCCGAGCAGCTCGCGCCCCTTGACCGGCACGCCGTAGATTTCGATCTGGTGCTCGTGTTCGGCAGCCATGGCCTGATACATCAGGTGGTTGCCGCCCTGCTTGCCTTTGCCGATCAGGCCGCGCTGGGCACGGTGGAAGTCGACGAACAGCTTGATGTCGAGGGCCGGATTGCGCTGCTTGGCGGCGTAGAGGGCGGAGAGGATCTCCCGGCCCGCTTCGTCATCCTGCAGATAGAGCGCGACCAGATAGATGCGCCGGGTGGCACTGGCGATAAGCGCAAGAATGCGGCGTTTGAAATCCTGGGCGCTGTAGAGCACTTCAAACTGATCCGCTGCGACGGCGATCTGGGGCAGGCGCGCCAGCAGTTGTCGATAATGGGCCGATGAATGCATAGATAAACCTGAAATCACGGGGTTAAGCGTTCCACTCGGAGCGATGAATAGGCGATTCTAGCAATCTCGCCCTCTCAGCCAAAGAAAGAATCATCAGAAAGATGAAAAAGGCCTCACGAGTGAGGCCTTTTTGTCAGCATTTCGCCCTTGTCAGAGGAAGCTGTAGATGATCATCGCCATCACGCCGCCGGTGGTGCCGATGATGGTCTCCATCACGGTCCAGGTCTGCAGAGTCTGCTTCTCGGAGAGGCCGAGGTAGCGGTTGGCCAGCCAGAAACCGGAGTCATTGACGTGGGAGAGCACGATGGCACCGCCGCCGATGGCGATGGTGACGGCCGCCAGCTGGGCACCGTTCAGGCCGAGCGGCTCCAGCATCGGCAGCACCAGACCGCAGGCGGTCAGCATGGCGACGGTGGCAGAGCCCTGAATCACCCGTACCGCAGCGGCCAGAATGAAGGCCAGTGCGACGATAGGCAGACCGGAGTCGGCCAGCATGTTGCCCAGCGCGGCGCCTACGCCGGAATCAACCAGCACCTGCTTGAAGACGCCACCGGCACCGGTCACCAGGATGATGACACCGGCCGGCTGGATGGCGCTGTTGCAGACGCTCATCACCTCGTCACGGGACATGCCACGGCGAATACCCAGCAGATAGAAGGCGGCCAGACAGGCGACCATGATGGCAGTGAAGGGGTGACCGATGAACTCCAGCCAGTTGTGCAGGGTGGAGCCCGCCTCGACGAAACGACCGACGATGGTCTTGAGGCCGATCAGCAGCAGCGGCAGGCCGATGAGGCCCATGGCCAGCCCAAAGGAGGGCAGGGATTTGCTGTCATCGTGGACACTGTTTTGGGCATCGGCAGGCAGCGGCACATCGACGATCTTGCTGATGAAGTCACCGAACAGCGGGCCCGCCAGGATCAGCGCCGGTACGGCAGCGATCAGACCGAACAGGATCATGTAGCCGAAGTCGGCACCCAGTTGAGATGCCACCAGGATCGGGCCCGGCGCCGGAATAAGGAAGGCCTGGCAGGTGGCGATACCGGCCAGCAGGGCGATACCGATCTTCACCACGCTGCCGCCGCCACGACGGACGATGGCGAAGGCGACGCCGATCAGCAGCACCACGGCCACGTCAAAGAACAGCGGCAGGGCGCAGACAAAGCCGGTCAGGGCCATGGCCCAGTTGGCGCGCTTGACGCCAAACTTGCCGAGCAGGGTGTGGGCTACCCGGTCGAGGGCACCGGTCACCTCCATCACCTTGCCGAACATGGCGCCCAGCGCCACCACTACCGCGACGAAACCGAGGGTGCCACCCATCCCTTTCTGGATGGTGTTGGCGATATCGGCCGGGTTCATGCCAGCGGCGAGACCCGCCACCATGGAGACCAGGATCAGGGCTACCACGGCGTGGAGCCGGGCCTTCATCACCAGGAAGAGCAGCAGCACAATCGAGCCGGCGGCTGTCATGATCAGGGAGAGGTCAGACATTGTTATGCGTTCCTTTTTCCAAGTTCAGTCGTGACACCTTGCCGATCCGTCGGCAAACCATATCTTTATGATTTATTTAGATTTATGGCAAGGGCTCAACATCATATGCCCAGGTGACTATGGGTTTGCTCAGTCTGTGGCAGACTTCACATTTTCAATCGTTACCGGTAACATGTTACCGGTAACGTGTTAGATTAGAACCCATCAACAGCTGGTTTTTTGAAAAGTGGGACAGAGGTCAAATTATGGCGGGTAAGTGCATTATCGTGATGGGTGTGTGTGGTAGCGGCAAATCCAGCGTGGGTCTGAAAGTGGCCGAAGCGCTGGGCGCCAAGTTCATCGATGGTGATGACCTGCACCCCAAGGCCAACATCCAGAAGATGGCTGGCGGCAACCCCCTCAACGATGAGGATCGTGCCCCCTGGCTGGAGCGGATCCGCGACGCCGCCTACAGTCTCGAGCAGAAGAACGAGACCGGCATCATTGTCTGTTCCGCCCTCAAAAAGAAGTACCGCGACCAGATCCGCGAAGGCAACGAGTCGGTCAGCTTCATTTTCCTCGATGGCAGCCAGCCGCTGATCCTCGAGCGGATGCGTGCCCGCAAGGGCCACTTCATGCGTGAAAGCATGGTACAAAGTCAGTTCGATACCCTGGAGCGCCCGGATGGCGAAGCCGGTGTATTCCACATTGATATAGACGGCACCTTCGAACAGGTGGTTGACCGCGCCGTCACAGCATTGGAGCAAGCCCAATGATTCATCAGGTAATTTCCGACGTCACCGCCCGCATCCGCGAGCGCAGTGTCGCCCGTCGTCAGGCATTTCTGGCCCGCATCCAGCGTCAGGCAGAGCAGGGCAAGACCCGCGCCGCGCTGGCCTGCGGCAACCTGGCTCACGCCGTGGCCGCCTGCAGCAGTGACGAGAAGGGTCGCATTCTCGATATGACCCGCGCCAACGTCGGCATCGTCACCGCCTACAACGATATGTTGAGCGCCCATCAGCCCTATCAGGGCTATCCGGATCAGATCAAGGCGGTACTGGCCGAGCTGGGCCACAGCGCCCAGGTCGCCGGCGGCGTGCCCGCCATGTGCGACGGCGTGACTCAGGGTCAGCCGGGGATGGACATGTCCCTCTTCTCCCGTGACCTGATCGCCCAGGCGACCGCGCTGTCGCTCTCTCACAACACCTTCGACGCCACTCTGCTGCTCGGCATTTGCGACAAGATCGCTCCGGGCCAGATCATGGGGGCCCTCTCCCACGCTCACCTTCCGACGGCATTTGTGCCTGCCGGCCCCATGGCGAGCGGCATCAGCAATGACGAGAAGGTGAAGGTGCGTCAGAAGTACGCTGCCGGTGAAGTGGGTCGCGATGCCCTGCTGGAGATGGAGTGCGGCGCCTACCACGCGGCAGGCACCTGCACCTTCTACGGCACCGCCAACACCAACCAGCTGGTATTCGAGGCCATGGGCCTGATGCTGCCGGGCTCCGCTTTTGTGCATCCCCATAGCGAGCTGCGCCGCGCCCTGACCGCCGAAGCGGCCCGCCGTATCAGCGCCATGATCCCGGGTTCCCCGGCCTATCGCCCGTTGAGCGAAGTGCTGGACGAGCGTTCATTGGTCAACGGTCTGGTGGCCCTGCTCGCCTCCGGCGGCAGCACCAACCACAGTATCCACATGGTGGCGCTGGCTCGCGCGGCCGGTCTGGTACTGACCTGGGATGACATCAGCGATCTCTCCGACGTAGTGCCGCTCTTGGTTCGCATGTACCCGAACGGCCCGGCCGACGTGAACGCCTTCGAACAGGCAGGCGGCGTGCCCGGCCTGATGCGCCGTCTGGCGCAAGAGGGGCTGATCCACATGGACGCCACTCCGGTCTTTGGCGAGATGCAGGATTACCTCAGCCGTCCGGCACTGGTGGATGGCCAGCTGGTATGGCAGCCGGTGGGCGAGAGCGGCGATGCTAGCGTGTTGTCGCCTTCCGGCAGCGTATTCCAGGCCACTGGCGGCACCAAGCTGCTGGCGGGCAATCTGGGCCGCGCCGTGGTCAAGGTCTCCGCCGTGGCTCCCGAGTATCGGGTGATTGAAGCACCGGCGCGGGTCTTCTCCTCCCAGCATGCGGTGGAAGCAGCCTACAAGGCGGGCGATCTCAATCAGGATGCCGTGATCGTGGTGCGCCACAATGGCCCGGCCGCCAACGGCATGCCGGAGCTGCACAAGCTGATGCCGGTGCTCGGCAACCTGCAGAAGGCGGGTTTCAAGGTGGCGCTGGTCACCGATGGCCGTCTCTCCGGCGCCTCCGGCAAGATCCCGGCCGCCATCCACGTCACCCCGGAAGCGCTGCACGGCGGGGCCATCGGCCTGCTTGCTGACGGCGATCTGCTGCGGGTTGATGCGGTAAACGGCAGCCTCGACTGCCTGACCGATTTGAGTGGCCGTACCCAGGCCGAGATTGACCTCACTCTGGAACAAGAGGGGTGGGGCCGTGAACTGTTCAGCGTGATGCGTCGCGCGGTATCGAGCGCCGAGTGTGGCGCTACCATCTTTGACTAAGGAAGAGCTATGCAGAACTGGAAAGTGACCCCGGCCGAGGTGTTTGCCGCCTCCCCGCTGGTCCCCGTGATGGTTATCAACGAGCTGGATCAGGCCCTGCCGATGGCCAAGGCGCTGCTCGACGGCGGCATCTCTGTCTTCGAAATCACCTTGCGCACCCCGGTGGCGCTCGATGCCATCGCCCTCATCGCCAAGGCGATGCCGGATGCCATGGTCGGTGCCGGTACCGTGCTTAACTGCGAGCAGTTTGACGCCGCCGTCGCTGCCGGTGCCCGCTTCGTCATCTCCCCGGGCATGACCCCGGCCCTGCTGGCCCACGCGGCCAAGAGCACTGCACCGCTGATCCCGGGCGTGGCGACTCCGTCTGAAGTGATGCAGGCGCTGGAAGCAGGCTATGACCACCTGAAGTTCTTCCCGGCCGAAGCGAACGGCGGCACCAAGGCGCTCTCCGCCATTGCCGCCCCACTGCCCCAGGTGAAGTTCTGCCCCACCGGTGGTATCGGCCCGAAAAACGTGGCCGACTATCTGGCGCTCAAGTGCGTTGCCACCGTCGGCGGCTCCTGGATGCTGCCGGCCGATGCGGTCAAGAGCGGCAACTGGGAAGAGGTGACCCGCCTCTCCCGCGAAGCGGTTGAGCTGGTTAAACGCTAAGCCTCCGTTGTGCAGAAAACCAAACAGGCCACCCTCGGGTGGCCTGTTTGTTATCGGCGTGACTTAAGTGGGTGAGGGAAGGGATTAACCCAGACTCTCCCCGACATAGAGGGAGAAGCCGATATCCTTGCGGGTGTCGGATTGGGATTGGCCGTTGAGACGCGCCAGCAGCATGGTGGCTGCCTCCCGGCCGATCGCTTCCCGCGGGGTGGCGATACTGGCCAGCTTGGGGGTCATGGCGTGGCCAATGTCGAGGGCGTTGCAACCGGCGATGGCGATCTGCTGGGGCACCGGGATCCACTTGGCCTGACACTGCAACAGGGCGCCCACCGCCAGGTCATCGTTGGTGCAGAACAGGCCGTCGAGGTCGGGATAGCGTACCAGCGCCTGATCCAGCAGCTCGCCCCCCAGAGTGAAGCTGGAGGATTGTTCGGTCAGCAGATGCTGGCCGGTGAGGCCGAAGTCGGTCATCGCCTGATAGTAACCCTCCATCCGCAGCTGGGTGCGCACGTCGAGCCGTGCCCCCAGATAGACCACCTTGCGTCGGCCCCGGCGCAGCATCTCTGTTACCATGGCCCGGGCGGCGGCTCTATGGTCCATGCCGACCACCATGTCGATGGGGGTTTGCGGCAGATCCATGGTCTCCACCACCGGAATGCCAGCGGTGGCGATCATCTTGCGGGTGCGCTCGGTGTGCTGGCTGTCGGAGAGGATCAGCCCATCCACGTGATAGGAGAGCAGGGATGCGACCTGCTCCTCTTCTCGCTCCGGGCTGTAGCCGTAGTGGGCCAGCAAGGTCTGGTAACCTGCCGGTCGGGTTACCGACTCGATGCCATGGATCACCGCCGAGAAGACCTGGTTGGAGAGGGAGGGGATCAGGATGCCGATCGCCTTGCTGGTCGCGTTGGAGAGAATATCCGGCGCCCGATTGGGGATATAACCCAGCTCTTCCACCACCGCCGCGATCCGCTCGCGGGTCCCCTCCGCTACGGTCTGTGGGTCACGCAGATAGCGGCTGACAGTCATCTTGGTCACGCCGGTCTGGTCGGCGATATCTTGCAGGGTGGGGCGGCGCTTGCGGGTGGGGCTCATAGGGGTGTCCAGCGTGGATGTTACATGTAACATTACCGTTTTTGGCGGATAAAGTCAGCATATGAAGCCGTTTTTGCAGGAGTTTTCCGATGATCAGAGGCAAGCAGTTCGTGGATGTCCGGTTCGAGCAACAGGATGTGGAGGGGGAGCAGTTCTCGGAGTGCCGCTTTATCGGCTGCAACTTCTCCTGGCTGGATTTGAGCGATAGTCGCTTCATCGACTGCAGCTTCTACGATCGGGAGAGTGAACGGGGCTGCCTGTTGCAGGGTTGTGATCTGCGCGAGGCCAGCTTCCTGCGCTGCGATCTCACCATGGCCGATTGCAGCCGCAGCCAGTGTCTGGGGTTGGAGATGCGCGACTGTCAGGCGGTCGGTATCAACTTCAGCCATGCCAGCTTCGCCAACCAGATCACCGCCAAAAGCTACTTCTGCGAGGCCCATCTGACCGGCAACAACTTCAGCTATGCCAGCTTCGAGGGTTGTCTGCTGGAGAAGTGCGAGCTGACCGGCAACCGCTGGCAGGGAGCCAACCTGTTTGGTGCCTCGCTGGCGGGTTCCGATCTCAGCGGCTCCGAGTTTGGCCAGATCGACTGGACCAGCTTCAAGCTGCAGGGCTGCGATCTGCGCCAGTGCGATCTGCCGGGGCTGGATCTGCGCCGGGTCGATCTGCAAGGGGTGCAGATCAACGAGGATCAGCAGCAGACCTTGCTGGAGCAGATCGGTCTGGTTGTCTTCCCCTGAGCCTAGCGAAAAATTAGGTAATTTTTCATCAAATGGGAGCGACAGCGGGTTGCTGTACTCCTGAAACGACAAAAGCCTGCGTGATGCAGGCTTTTGCTAGTGAGCGTGTGATGCATTTGTCGGCCGGGTTGACTCACCCCTTGGCCAGCCATTTGGTCGGGTTGATGGCTTCGCCCTGATAGCGAATTTCGAAGTAGAGGCCCGGTCTGTCCTGACCGCCGCTGTCACCGACCAGTGCCACAGGTTCACCCTGTTCCACATTCTGGCCCACCTGACGCAGCAGCGACTGATTGTGACCGTAGAGGCTCATATAGCCTTTACCGTGGTCGATCACCAGCAGCATGCCGAAACCGTCGAGCCAGTCGGCATAGACCACTTGTCCCGGTGCGACCGCCTTGACCTGGGTTCCTTCGCTGGCGCCGATCAGGGTGCCTTTCCACTTGAGCTGAGCGGTGCGCGGCGAACCGTAGGAGATGAGGATCGGTCCCTGTACCGGCCAGCGCAGGCTGCCATTGGTCTTGAGGCCGCTATAGTGACCGGCACTGCTGATGCCCGAGCCACGCTCCGGTTTGCTGCTGGCCACCTCTTCGACCGGTTCTGCCGGTTTGACGGTTTTGTTCTGCTGGGCGGCGAGTCGCTGCTGCTCGGCGCGGCGCTGTTCGGCCAGCTTGCGCTGACGCTCCTGCTCCGCTTTCAGCTTGGCCAACCGCTCCCGCTCGGCCCGTTCACGGCGCTCCTGCTCTTCTCGCTTGCGGCGCAGCTCCTCCAGCCGGGCTTTCAGCGCTTTCTCCGCCTTGACCAGCTTGGTGAGCTTCTGCTCGTCATCCTGTACCGACTGCTGCAACTGGTTGCGCACCTTGGCCCGGCTCTGCTGGCTGGCCAGCAGGGTCTGGTGATGCTCCTGCTGTTCGGCAAGCAGGGTCTGCAGTCTGGTCTCGGTCTCTTTGGTGGCCTGCTGGTTTTTCGCCAGCTTGTCACGGGTGGCGCGCAGGGCGTCGATGGCGTCGATGCGGGCCTTGTTGAGGTAGTCGTAGTAGTCGAGCGAGCGGCTCAGTTTGGCCGGATCCTGCTGATTGAGCAGCAGTTTGAGGTAGTCGTGGTTGCCCGCTTGAAAGGCGCTCTCCGCCTGTTTGGCCAGCAACTGTTTTTGATGTTTGGCTTGAACTTCCAGCGCCAGCTTGTCTTTTTGCAGGGTCGCCAGCGTCTGCTGGTTCTGCTTCAACTGCTGCCTGGTCTGGTTGAGTTTAGCGGCGGCGGCCGAGATGGCCTGCTCGTCAGCCTTGAGCTGGGTATTGAGCTTGGCAAGCTCCTGCTTGCTGAGCTTGATGGTCTTCTGTTGCTCTTTGATCTGGGACTGCATGGTGCCCAGCTGCTGATTGGCGGCCAAAGCCGGTGTGCTGGCGCCAAATGACAGGCAAAAAAACAGCGCGCCGGCCAACAGGCCGACGCGACTGGTTTTCTGTGAAATAACTTCGCATCCCCGCATGGGGAAGGATTATTTCAGAATCATCAGGGGCTTGCCAGTCATTTCCGGCGGTACCGGCAGACCCATCAGGGTCAGCATGGTGGGGGCCAAATCGGACAGTTTGCCACCTTCAACTACCTCGGCTTTGCGACCGAAATAGATGAGCGGAACCGGCAGATTGGTGTGGGCGGTGTGGGCCTGACCAGTCTCTTCGTCCAGCATCTTCTCGGCGTTGCCGTGGTCGGCAGTGATCAGGCACTCGCCACCCACTTCGGCCAGCGCGTCGGTGACACGACCGATGCTGTGGTCAACGGCTTCACACGCTTTGACGGCGGCATCGAATACACCGGTGTGACCAACCATGTCGCCATTCGGGTAGTTACAGATGATGACGTCGTACTTACCGCTCTTGATGGCTGCAACCAACTTGTCAGTCAGCTCTTCGGAGCTCATTTCCGGCTGCAGGTCATAGGTCGCCACTTTCGGGCTGGCCACGATCTCGCGATCTTCGCCGGTGAAGCAGGACTCTTCGCCACCGTTGAAGAAGAAGGTGACGTGAGCATACTTCTCGGTTTCGGAGATGCGCAGCTGGGTCTTGCCCTGCTTGGCCAGCCACTCACCCAGGGTGTTGACCAGAGCGGTCGGCGGGTAGGCACAGGCAGTTTTGATGTCGGCCGCGTATTCGGTCAGCATCACGAAGTTCAGCTTCGGCTCGACTGCACGGGCGAAGCCGGTGAAGTCGGTGTCAACGAAGGCGCGGGTGATTTCACGGGCACGGTCGGCACGGAAGTTCATGAAAATCAGCGCATCGCCATCTTCCATCGGGGCAGCTTCGCCGATGCGGGTCGCTTTGACGAACTCGTCGTTCTCGTCGCGGGCATAGGCGGCAGCCAGCGCTTCGGTGGCGCTCTCGGCGGTGAACTCGCCCTTGCCCTGGGTCATCAGGTCATAGGCTTGCTGCACGCGATCCCAGCGGTTGTCACGGTCCATGGCGAAGTAACGGCCGATCATGGAGGCGAAACGACCCTTGCCGAGCTTGGCGAACAGGGCATCGAACAGCTCGATGGAGGACTGGGCGGAGCGCGGCGGAACGTCGCGGCCATCCAGGAAGGCGTGCAGGTAGATCTTCTCGGCGCCACGCTTGGCGGCCATTTCGATCATGCCCATGATGTGCTCTTCGTGGCTGTGTACGCCACCCGGGGACATCAGGCCCATGATGTGAACGGCTTTGCCGTTGGTCACGGCAGCGTCAACAGCCTTGGCCAGCTCGACGTTCTGGAAGAATTCGCCGTCCTGGATGTCTTTGGAGATGCGGGTCAGCTCCTGATAGACGATGCGACCGGCACCGATGTTGACGTGGCCTACTTCAGAGTTGCCCATCTGGCCATCCGGCAGACCGACATCCAGACCGGAGCCGGAGATCAGGGTGCTGGTGTAGTCACGGGCCAGACGATCGAGGTTGGGAGTCTTGGCGGCAGCGACGGCGTTGTGCTCTTGCTTGGTGCTGTAGCCCCAACCGTCCATGATGACCAGAACCAAAGGTTTCTTAGCTGTTGACATAAGACTATGTCCTCTCGGATTGGAAAAAATGCGGGAAATGAAACTAGCGTAATATTACTACATCTGCCGAAATAGTCACCTGATAGCCAAGGGGCGCTCCCGTGGCCCCGCAAGCCACGCTCTTCCTGCCATGCTCGCAGCCCAATGATGATGGGAGCCTGCTCGCGCTTTGCCGCCAAGATGGCTGATCTTATCAATACCCCCATGTATACTCGGGCCCTTGTCTTGGTCCCTGGATAGTAGAAGATGCAAGAGTATTTGGATTTTGCGGCCCGTAACCCGCTGCTGACCGCAGCCTGGTTGGGTCTGGCTGGCACCCTGGTTTACACCACTGTGCGTGCCCGTTTGTCCCCGGTAAAAACCGTCAACAACCACACCGCGACCCTGCTGATCAACCGCGAGAATGCCACCGTGGTGGATATTCGCAGTCAGGAAGAGTACGCCAAGGGCCATCTGGCCGGTGCCCAGCACCTGCCGCTGACCCAGATCCAGAGCAATAATCTGGGCCCGGTTGAAAAGCATAAAGATGCCCCAATCATAGTGGTGTGCGAGTCGGGAATGACTGCGGGCGGCGCGGGCCGTCAGCTGAGCAAAGCTGGCTTCAAGCAGGTTTACGTGCTCGGCGGTGGCATGGCCCAATGGCGTGCAGAAAATCTGCCGGTAACCAAGAAACGCTGATTTAAGCAGGGCCTGAGCCCACTTATCCATATAACAAGGAATCAAACGAAATGGCTGACGAGATCAACAACCAGGAAGTACAACCGGAATTCCACATCCAACGTGTTTACACCAAGGATGTCTCTTTCGAAGCGCCGAATACCCCGCACATCTTCCAGAAAGAGTGGCAGCCGGACGTCAAGCTGGATATGGATACCAAGACCAACATCCTGGCTGAGAACGTGTACGAGGTTGTCCTGACCCTGACCGTAACTTGCAAACTGGAAACCGAAACCGCCTTCCTGTGCGAAGTACAGCAAGCTGGTATCTTCACCATCGGTAACCTGCCGGAGCCGCAACTGGCTCACTGCCTGGCTGCCTTCTGCCCGAACATCCTGTTCCCGTATGCCCGCGAAGCCGTGGCCAACATGGTGAGCAAGGGTTCCTTCCCGCAGCTGAACCTGGCACCGGTCAACTTCGATGCCCTGTTTGCCCAGCACATGGCGCAAGCACAGGCCCAGCAGGCGACTGCGGAAGCCTGATAATGGCTGACCAGATCGCTATCTCGGTCTTGGGGGCGGGGTCTTATGGCTCCGCCCTTGCCATTTCTCTGGCGCGCAACGGTCATCCGACCCTGCTGTGGGGTCACGACCCTGCTCATGTCGCCGAGCTGGAACAAGACCGCTGCAACAAGGCTTTTCTGCCTGATGTCCCTTTTCCTGCCGATCTGCAGCTAACTGCGGATCTGCAACGTGCGGTACAGGCTGCCCCCGTGCTGCTGCTGGTCGTGCCGAGCCATGTATTTGGCGATGTGCTGACCCGGATCAAGCCCTTCCTGCGCCCCGATACCCGTATCGCCTGGGCCACCAAGGGTCTGGAGCCGGACAGTGGCCGTCTGCTGCAGGATGTGGCTCGTGAAGTGCTGGGTGACGAGATGCCGCTGGCGGTGATCTCTGGCCCCACCTTCGCCAAGGAGCTGGCTGCCGGTTTGCCGACCGCCATCTCGGTCGCCTCGACTCACGACGAGTTCGCCGACGATCTCTCCCACCTGCTGCACTGTGGCCGCTCGTTCCGGGTCTATACCAATCCGGATTTCGTCGGTCTGCAGCTGGGTGGGGCGGTGAAGAACGTCATCGCCATCGGTGCCGGCCTTTCCGACGGGCTCGGGTTTGGCGCCAATGCCAGAACCGCGCTCATCACCCGGGGTCTGGTGGAGATGCAGCGTCTGGGGGCGGCGCTGGGTGCCGATGCCAAAACCTTTATGGGGATGGCGGGGCTCGGGGATCTGGTGCTCACCTGTACCGACAACCAGTCGCGCAACCGTCGCTTCGGGCTGGCCCTCGGGGCTGGCAAGGATGTGAACACTGCCATGACCGAGATCGGTCAGGTGGTGGAGGGGTATCGCAACACCAAAGAGGTGCATCTGCTGGCGGCCCGCTGCGGCGTCGAGATGCCCATCTGCGAGCAGATCTTCAAGGTGCTTTACGAGGGTAAGAACCCGAAAGAGGCGGCCATCGCCCTGCTGTCGCGAGACAAGAAGGACGAGTAATCTGCCGATTGCCCATGCAAAAGGCCCCGCCAGATGGCGGGGCCTTTTCTTTGCTGCAAGGGCTGCAAATCAGTAGTAAGAGTGGTCGCCGCGCTGGTGCTCGGTGGCGTCTTTCACACCGTTGAGCTCACCCGGGAACTTCTCCAGCAGCTGCTTCTCGATCCCCTCTTTCAGGGTGTAATCGACCATGGAGCAGCCGTTGCAACCACCGCCAAACTGCAGGATGGCCAGTTTGTCTTCAGTCAGCTCGACCAGGGTGACCTTGCCACCGTGACCGGCCAGCATGGGGTTCACTTCGGACATCAACACGTACTCGATACGCTCGATCAGCGGCGCGTCATCGGCCACTTTACGCATCTTGGCGTTCGGTGCTTTCAGGGTGAGCTGGGAGCCCATCTGATCGGTCACGAAGTCGATGGTGGCATCCACCAGGAAGGGGGCGCTCAGGGGATCGACCATGCAGTCGAAGCCGCTGAAGGGCAGGTGTTGATCTTCCGGGTCCACGGCATCGGGTGGGCAATACGATACGCCACACTCGGCATTCTGGGTTCCCGGATTGACCACAAACACCCGGATATTGGTGCCATCAGGCTGTTTTTCCAGCAGTTTACGGAAATGGGCCTGGGCGGCGTCGGAAATGCTGATCATCACTATCCTCATAAACCTGAGTGTACGACTAGGGTATTCATGATAACGCGGTTATTAATGCTTGGGTAGCATGCCGATGGCTACTTGCTGTGCCGCAGGGTACGACAGATCGCCCACACTTCTACGTTTGTGATGCCGCTCTCATGGAGCAGACGGCTGAGCTGACCGGCGGTGGCGCCTGTGGTCACAACGTCATCGAGCAGGGCGACATGATGGTATTGGTGGGAGCGGATCCGGAATGCCCCGCGCAGATTGCGCCGCCGCTGCCCGGCGCTCAGGGTTGTTTGCTGCGGTGTTGCCTTGATGCGCTGCAACAGGGTGTTGTCGCAGGGAATGCCGGTGAACTCGCCAAGGGCTTGCGCGATCTCCTCCGCCTGATTGAACCCGCGCCGCCACTGCCGCCACCAGTGCAGGGGAACAGGAATGATTGCCTCCGGCGGCTCGTTGTCATCCAGATGATCGGCGAAGAGGCGTGCCAGTAGTGGCGCCAGCAGGATCTGGCCGGAATATTTGAGCTGGGGGATCAGTATCGGGTAGGGGGTTTGGTAGTCGCCAATCACCTGTAACCGATCCCAGGGGGGAGGTCTGCGCTGGCAGCGGCCACAGACCGGTATGCTCTCTTCTATATAGTCAGCCAGCGGTGCGGCGCAGAGGCGGCATCTCGGCTGTGACTGGTGCAGCGCCTGCCGACACCAGCTGCAGAGCAGGGGCTCGTTGTCGCAAGCTTGATGACAGAGGATGCAACTCCCTTGCCAGTCACCGTGGCTGCCGAGCAGCGGGCTTGCTTTAGCGAGCAGTCGCTTTAACATGCTGACCCCATGAGCATGAACAGGGATCTTGAGTCTAGATGAGCATATCGGTAGAGCAGTTTGGCCAGGGGCCCGATCTGGTGCTGTTGCACGGGTGGGGGATGAACGGTGCGGTCTGGCATGGTGTTGCCCAGCAATTGGCGCCCCACTACAGGGTTCATCTGGTGGATTTGCCCGGTTTTGGCAACAGCCCGCTGGCAGACGAGGTGGATTACAGCCTGCTCTGGCTTGCCGAGCAGGTGGCCGCCATCTTGCCGCAGAAGTGCCATCTGCTTGGCTGGTCGCTCGGCGGTCTGGTGGCAAGCCAGTTGGCGCAGACTCATCCCGATCGGCTGCACTCCCTGATCACGGTAGCCAGCTCCCCCTGTTTTATGGCCCGCGATGAGTGGCCGGGGATCGCCCCCAAGGTACTGACAGGCTTCAACCAGATGCTGGCGGGGGATTTTCGCCAGACCATAGAGCGCTTTCTGGCGATCCAGGCAATGGGCAGTGAACACGCCCGGGACGATATCCGTCAGTTGCGCCACTGGCTGGCCGAGCGCCCGGCGCCCCAGTTTGCCGCACTTGAGGCCGGGCTGACGCTGTTGGCCGACATTGACCTGCGCGAACCGCTGCGGGAGCTAGATCTGCCCTGGTTGCGGATCTATGGCCGACTGGATTCATTGGTGCCCAAGGCGGCCATTCCCCTGTTGGATGATCTCTACCCTGCCAGCCGCAGCGTGACTATCAATAAGGCCTCACACGCACCTTTTATCTCCCACCCTGACGAATTCATTGAAATCGTTCGAGATTTTGTTGGCTAAAAAACAGCCGGCAAGCTTCATTAATCCTCTGGTCTGGCGGATAATTAAGCTGTGACCAGAGGAGTAACACCATGCGTATTGATTCTGCTTTCAACAGCGGGGTACAGGGATTTCAGCGAGCCGAGCAGATTGCCGACAAGGCATCCAATCAGATCGCCCGCCTCAACACCCCCAGCGGGGATCAGGTGCAAGTGACCGATGAGCTTGTCAATCTCAAGGTGGCCGAGGAACAGGCTGGCGCTTCCGCCAAGGTAGTGCAGACTGCCAGCGATATGATGGGAACCCTGATCGACATCCGGGTGTGAGATGAACATCAATGTCAGTCTGCCTCCCCTTATCCCGACACAGCTGCAACCCCAGGTGGAAGCGGCGAGGACGGATAATCGCCGGGCAGAACTGATCCCGCAGGCCCGTGCGGGCCAAGCCTCCGTTGCCGAATCTGAAGTCGGCTCCCAGAAAGAGAAATCCAAAGCCGGTCAGGCCTCCAGCAATCAGAGCTCCCAGAACAGCCGTGAAACCGGGCAATTAGCCCCGACGACACTGCCAGATAATCGCTTTGTCGAGGCTACCGGTGAGGATGGGCAGCGCAAGCAGCAAGATCCCAAACAGCAGGAGCAGCAACAGCGGCAAGAGCAGCAGGTTCAGGATCTTGTCGAGCGTGACAAGGAGGTGCGCACTCACGAGCAGGCGCACCAGTCTGCGGGTGGAGAGTACGCCAGCTCGCCCACCTATCAGTTTACGCAAGGGCCGGATGGCAAGCGTTATGCGACGGGTGGCGAAGTCCAAATCGATACCAGTGTCGTACCCGGTGACCCTGCCGCTACCATCGCCAAGATGCAGCAGATCCGCTCTGCAGCGCTGGCGCCTGCCGAGCCTTCCGCGCAGGATTTGGCCGTTGCACGCAGCGCCGCCGCGAGTGAAGCCAAGGCGCGCAAAGAGCTGATGGCCGAGCAGAGCGCGAAATCTGGCGGTGTGCTGAGTGCCTATATGGACAAGCGCAACAGCGTCATCGCGGGCCACTATCGACAGGCTGTCAGCCCGGCTTCTACCCAGTCCCTCAGTCTGCATATCTGAATCACCCTCGCCAAACTTTCAGCTCCTTTGCCTGTTTTGCAACTAACCTGAAGATCAGGCCCATTCCAATTTCACAGGAGCTGTCATGCATTTCGATGAAGTCAAAGCGGAAGATTTCACCACCTTCTCCCGTGTACCGCCTCCCCACCTGCAGATGGAGCAGTTTCTGATGCAGCTCGGGGGAGGGGGAACTGAAGGAACCAGTTTCAAGAAGAAAGTGATGCTGGCGGCTGGCTGGAGCCACACCGGCGTTGTCTCTTACGGCAAGTATCCGCAAGAGGCCTGCAAGGCATTCAATCGACTGCGGGAGGTGCTGGCCCAGCATGGAGAGCCCGAGAGCATACTTGCTGCCCTGACGCAGTGATCCTGAGCTTCGCGTGTAAAAAAGCCCCTTGTGGGGCTTTTTGCATTCAGAGGTGTTCTGGAAGGTGTCGCTACTTTTTCGCTTTGGAGAGCGCTGCCGCGAAAGCGTTGCCCATGGCACCACCAATAGGGGGGCTTTGGCGCGGCTCATTTCTTGGTTTGGTGTTGCCAGCACTGCTGTTGCGCGCTTCAGCCGGCTTGCGGGCGGGTTGCCCTGCCTTTTCGTCGAGGCGCATAGTGAGGCTGATCCGCTTGCGCGGGGCGTCCACTTCCAGCACCTTGACCCGCACAATGTCGCCCGCCTTGACCACCTCACGGGGATCCTTGACGAAACGGTCGGTCAGGGAGGAGATGTGCACCAGACCGTCCTGATGAACACCGATATCGACGAAGGCGCCGAAGTTGGTGACGTTGGTGACCACCCCTTCCAGTACCATCTCTGGCACCAGGTCGCTGATCTGCTCCACACCTTCCTTGAAGGTCGCGGTTTTGAACTCGGGGCGCGGGTCGCGGCCCGGCTTGTCCAGCTCGCCGATGATGTCGGTGACGGTAGGTACGCCGAATTGCTCATCGGTATAGTCGGCCGGTTTCAGGCTGCGCAGCAGGCTGCTGTTGCCGAGCAGGCTCTCCACGGTCTGCTCCAGCTTGGCGAGGATCCGCTCCACCACCGGATAGGACTCCGGGTGCACCGCCGAGCTGTCGAGGGGATTGCTGCCGCCGCGAATGCGCAGGAAGCCGGCGCACTGTTCGAAGGCTTTGGAGCCGAGCCGGCTCACTTTCAGCAACTGCTGACGGCTCTTGAATGCGCCGTGCTCATCCCGGTAGGCAACGATGTTCTGGGCCAACGTCTGGGAGAGGCCGGAAACCCGGTTGAGCAGGGCGACCGAGGCGGTGTTCACATCGACCCCGACCGCGTTCACGCAATCCTCGACCACGGCATCCAGCCGGCGGGCCAGCTGGCTCTGGCCGACGTCGTGCTGATACTGACCTACCCCGATACTCTTGGGGTCGATCTTGACCAACTCGGCCAACGGGTCTTGCAGGCGGCGGGCGATGGAGACGGCGCCACGGATCGAGACGTCGAGATCCGGGAACTCCTGGGAGGCGAGTTCGGAGGCGGAGTAGACCGAGGCTCCCGCTTCGCTCACCACTATCTTCTGCGCCTTGGCGGCGGGGTAGCGCTCGAACAGGTCGCTGACCAGGCGGTCGGTCTCCCGCGAAGCGGTACCGTTGCCGATGCTGATGAGCTCGACCTTGTGTTTCTGGCACAGCTCGCTCAGGGTCTTGAGGCTCTGATCAATCTGGCGTTTTGGTTCGAACGGATAGATGGTTGCGTGATCGACCAGTTTGCCGGTGGCATCCACCACGGCAACCTTGACCCCGGTGCGGATGCCCGGATCCAGCCCCATGGTGCAGCGCATGCCCGCCGGGGCCGCCATCAGCAGATCCTTGAGGTTCATGGCGAACACCTTGATCGCCTCCTCCTCTGCCGACTCGCGGATGCGGCCGATCAGCTCTGTCTCCATCTGAAGCGACAACTTGATCTTCCAGGTCCAGCTCACTACCCCTTGCAGCCATTTGTCGGCCGGGCGGTTCTGCAGATTGAGCTTGAGGTGGTGGGCAATGATCCCTTCGCAGGGGCTGGCACTCTCATCGTCACCGGTGACCAGCGCCAGATTGAGGATCCCCTCATTGCGGCCGCGCAGCATGGCCAGCACCCGGTGTGAGGGGGCCTTGTGCAGTGGTTCGTCGTGTTCGAAATAGTCCTTGAACTTGGCCCCTTCCTGCTCCTTGCCTGCCACCACGCGGGCGCGCAGGGTGGCGTTCTGCCACAGGTAGTCGCGCAGCTTCTCCAGCAGGTCGGCCTGCTCGGCGAAGCGCTCCATCAGGATATAGCGGGCGCCATCGAGAGCCGCTTTGCTGTCGGCAATGCCCTGTTCGGGATTGAGGAAGGCGGCAGCCGCTTGCTCGGGATCCTGCATCGGGTCGCTGAGCAGCAGGTTGGCCAGCGGCTCCAGCCCGGCTTCGATCGCCATCTGCCCCTTGGTGCGGCGCTTGGGCTTGTAGGGGAGGTAGAGATCTTCCAGCCGGGTCTTGCTGTCGGCACCGTTCAATTCGCGCATCAGCTCGGGGGTCAGCTTGCCCTGCTCCTCGATGGAGCGAATGATCACCTGACGGCGATCTTCCAGTTCACGCAGATAGCCGAGGCGGCTCTCCAGAGTACGTAGCTGGCTGTCGTCCAGACCGCCGGTCACCTCTTTACGGTAACGGGCGATAAAGGGCACGGTCGAGCCTTCATCCAGCAGGCGCACTGCGGCCTGCACCTGCTCGGGGCGAGCATTGAGCTCACCGGCAATCTGTCTCTCTATGGTTTGCATCATGATGTTGTTGAGGGCCTCTGTGGTCGAGTCCGCGCCATCAGGCGCCAAGTGTGAGCACTATATGGGGTCGTGTTGCGGGATGCCACCCTGCGCCGGGGTCTGCACCCGTCAGACTGATAAGTCGCAGGGGAGAGCGCATATCTTGCCATTGCACCTGTGACTCAGGATGTGCCTGTGGCAAGCAGCTCACCAGTAGTCCGGCTATTTGGGGTAGCTGATCTCGTTGATATACCAGCAGACGTCACCAACTGGCGTACGGACGATGGCTTCATCACCGACCTCTTTCTTGAGCAGGGCGCGGGCCATGGGGGAGTCGATGGAGATGTAATCCTTGCGCTCGAAGATCTCGTCATAGCCGACGATGCGAAAGCGCTTGGTCTCGCCCTCTTCGTTTTCCACCTCGACCCAGGCGCCGAAGAAGACCTTGCCCTCCTGCGCGGGGGCATAGTCGACGATCCCCAGCTCTTCGAGACATTTGCGCAGGTAACGCACCCGCCGGTCGATCTCCCGCAGCCGCTTCTTGTTGTACTGGTAGTCGGCATTTTCGCTGCGATCCCCCAGACTGGCGGCCCATGCCACCTTCCTGGTGACCTCGGGGCGCTCCTGACGCCAGAGGAAATCGAGCTCTTCTTTCAGCTTGTTGTAGCCTTCGCGGGTGATCAGCTTTGTCTTCATGGTGATGCGGACCTGGTCAAAGAGGGGTATTCATCGCTAACTGCTCGGGAATATTAGCTTTTGTCCTCTTGCTGTCGAGAGAAATTGCGCCAGCTTGGCGGGAGCCATTGAGGATGTGGCTGGACAGCGCAGTGACTTGATGGTCGTCACGCTCTCGGGATGGGTAATAACCGGTAACATATTTGTGCTTTGCTCCCGCTATATCCCCCCCTAGTATTGGGGGCAGCTAAAGAATGAAGAGGCAAAGCAATGAGTCAGCAGCAATACAAGGTCCTGGTCGTGGACGATGACCTGAAATTACGTTCCCTGTTGGAACGCTATCTCACCGAGCAGGGATTCGTAGTGCGCGGCGTAGCTAATGGCGAGCAGGCCGATCGCTTGCTGACTCGTGAAAACTTCAGCCTGATGGTGCTCGACCTGATGCTGCCGGGGGAGGATGGGCTCTCCATCTGCCGCCGTCTGCGGGAAGCGGGCAACCAGATCCCTGTTCTGATGCTCACCGCCAAGGGGGATGAAGTGGATCGCATCGTCGGGCTCGAGATGGGGGCCGATGACTATCTGCCCAAGCCGTTCAACCCCCGCGAACTGCTGGCGCGGATCCGTGCCGTGCTGCGCCGCCATACCGTCGAGCTGCCGGGGGCTCCTTCTGCTGCAGAAAAGGTGGTCAACTTCGGTGCCTTCCAGCTCAATCTCGCGACCCGCGAGCTGAGTCGGGATGGCGAACCGATGGCGCTCACCAGCGGTGAATTTGCGGTGCTCAAGGTGCTGGTCAGTCATCCGCGCGAGCCGCTCTCCCGCGACAAGCTGATGAATCTGGCCCGTGGCCGCGAATACACCGCCACCGAGCGCAGCATCGACGTGCAGGTCTCTCGCCTGCGCCGCCTGCTGGAGCAGGATCCGGCCCAGCCCCGCTACCTGCAGACCGTGTGGGGTCTGGGGTATGTGTTCGTGCCAGATGGTGACGGTGCATGAAAAAAGTCGGCAGCATGTTCTCGCGCATGCTCTGGTTTCTGGCTGCTGTCCTGGTGGTCTATCAAGCGGTCTCCTACGTCACCTTCTATAACTATCTGCTTGCGCCAACCGTCAAGCAGATCAGTCACTTGCTGGCCAATCAGGTCAAGCTGATCTTTCCGGTCAACACTGAACAACTGGCGCTGAGCGAAGATGCCGAGGCGCTGGTTTATGTGACGACCGGTACCGATATCTATACCCAGAGCGAGGCGGTGCAGCATGGCTTCAACGAGGCCAAGCCGTACCCCTATCTGGAGGAGAACATCAGTCGCGAACTGGGTGGCCCGGCCAAGGTGCGGGTCGAGATCCAGGATCACTACATCATCTGGATCCAGCCGCCGCAGGCCAGCAAAATCTGGGTGCGGATCCCGCTGACCGAGATCGAAGATGACGATATCGAACCCCTTATCATCTATCTGAGCGTGCTGCTGGTGATCACCCTGTTTGCGGCCTGGCGCTTTGCCCGGCAGCTGGTGCGCCCGCTCGAAGATCTCGAGGCTGGTGCCGTTGCTGTTGCCAGGGGCCATTTCCCGGAGGCGCTGGGGGAGCTTGGCTCACGGGAAGTGCGGCGACTGACCCGCACCTTCAACCATATGTCCCACTCCATCAAGAGCCTGATCGAAGAGCGTAACCTGATGATGGCGGGGGTTTCCCACGATCTGCGTACCCCGCTGACCCGCATCCGGCTGGCGACCGAGATGATGTCCTCCGGTGACGAGTACCTCAAGGAGAGCATCAACGCCGACATCGATGAGTCCAATGCCATCATCGATCAGTTCATCGATTACATCCGCCCGGATGAGGGCCAGGATCTGGAGCCGATCGATCTGACCCAGCTGGTGCACGATACCTTACTGATCTACTCGGAGCAGGGGCTGGAGGTTGATCTGGCGCTGCCGCAAGAGGCGGTGCGGGTGGCCTGCAATCCGGTCAGTATCCGGCGGGTGTTGAACAACCTCTCAAGCAACTCGCAGCGTTATGGGGCGAGCCGCTTGTATGCCGAGTTGAAGGACGACGGGCACTGGGTGCGCCTGCGCCTTTCCGATGATGGCCCCGGCATTCCGGAGCAGGACTACTCCCGGGTGCTCAAGCCGTTTACTCAGGGTAATGTGGCGCGTACCGTTGGCGGTAGTGGCTTGGGGTTGGCCATCGTGGCCAAGATAGTCGCCCAGCACCATGGCACTATCCGGTTGGGAAGCTCGGATCTCGGCGGCTTGTTGGTCGAGATGCGGCTGCCGAAACATCAGCCACAGGAGTGGATGGATTGAGAGAAGGGCGTATCTGTGGATACGCCCTTCTGCATGGTCAGCTCTTGGTTTCGACTGATGCTCGATAGCGTTTGCCGTACTTGAGCTGCTGGATCAACAGGGCGGCAACGATGAGCGCCAACCCGATGGGGGTGGCCGGATGGATGGCTTCGCCGATCAGCAGATTGAGCAGCACCAGTGAGGCAAACGGCGAGATGAAAATGAGGTTGCTGATGGGGGCCGTGTTGGTGGCATGGCGCAGCGCCATCAGCCAGAGCACGAAACCGAAGCCCATTTCGAACAGTCCCACATAGATGGCACCAGCCCATCCCTGCCAGGCGGTCATGGCAAAATCGGAGAGCAACCAGGTTGCAACGACGATAAAAGGCAGGCTGATCATAAAGCCGAGCAACAGGCTGACGATGGGATCGCCCTGATTGCGGGTGTTGAGGATCCAGTAGCTGGCCCAGATGAGGGTCGAGACCAGCGCCAGCGTCACGCCGAGGGGGCTGTCGAACTGGAGGCCGAATACATCCCCTCTGGTGGCGATCACCAGCGCGCCAAAATACCCCAGCACGATAGCGACGCCATCACGCCGACGCAGCTTCTGGCCGAGGAAGGGGACGGCCAGCAGACTGAGGGTAATGGCCCAGGTGTAGTTGAGGGTCTGTGCCTGCTGGGCAGGCAACAGGTCATAGGCCCTGAATAGCAACAGGTAATAGAGAAAGGGGTTCAGCACGCCCAGAGTCAGGTAGTAGAAAGGGCTGGCCTTGATGTAGCTCCTCAGCAGCGGCAGTTTGCCCTGTTTGGCGACGACGGCTGTCAGCGTGAGAGTCGAGGTGAAGGCGGCCACAAGCAACAGTTGCACAGGTTCGAAATAGGCGAGGGAGATCTTGAAGGCTGTGGCGACCGTCGACCAGAGGGCAACGGCGCAAAGGCCATACTGATAGGCTTTCTTTTGATCTTTGAGCATGGGATGTCGTTCCACTGACAGAGGCAAGCGCACAGTCTACCAGTCTGCTTGTAACATTGTCGTTACCTTGGTGTTGGCTGCAGAGTGCGTTGCCGCAGGCGAGATCCATCTGTCACATAAAACTGCGCATAATCTGTTCGCTCTCCCTTGCGCAAATTTGAAAAATCCGTATAATCCCCTCCGCTTACCCATGAGGTAAGCCAGACGATATGTCTGCTGCTGAGTTTCCTGTTTACAGGAGCCAGCCATACAGTCCTCCCGATATGGGGGGAAACGTGAAAAATCACACCTCTGGCGGGAGAAATCTCGGTCGGGCGGTGTTGATTTATGTTCTTTTATCTATTGGAGCTCTGTCAATGCAGAACCAAAGAATCCGTATCCGCCTGAAGGCTTTTGATCATCGCCTGATTGATCAATCCACTGCGGAAATCGTTGAAACTGCTAAGCGCACTGGCGCGCAGGTTCGCGGTCCTATTCCGCTGCCGACTCGCAAAGAGCGCTTCACCGTCCTGATCTCCCCGCACGTCAACAAAGATGCGCGTGATCAGTACGAGATCCGCACTCACAAGCGTCTGGTAGACATCGTTGAGCCGACTGACAAGACCGTTGACGCCCTGATGCGTCTGGATCTGGCAGCTGGTGTAGACGTCCAGATCAGCCTGGGTTAATTACGGAAAGAGGTTGATAACAATGACAATCGGTCTTGTAGGTCGCAAAGTGGGTATGACTCGCATCTTCACTGAAGATGGCGTTTCTATCCCGGTGACTGTTATCGAAGTTGAAGCTAACCGTGTAACTCAGGTCAAATCTGTAGAAACCGACGGCTACAACGCTATTCAGGTTACCACTGGCGCCAAGAAAGCCAGCCGTGTGACCAAGCCGGAAGCTGGCCACTTCGCCAAAGCTGGTGTAGAAGCCGGTCGCGGTCTGTGGGAATTCCGCCTGAACAACGGTGAAACTTTCACTGTTGGTAGCGAGCTGAAAGTAGATCTTCTCGCTGACGTTAAGCTGGTAGACGTTACCGGCACATCCAAAGGTAAGGGCTTTGCTGGTACTGTTAAGCGCCACAACTTCCGCACCCAGGATATGACCCACGGTAACTCCTTGTCTCACCGCGTTCCGGGTTCTATCGGTCAGAACCAGACTCCGGGTCGTGTATTCAAGGGCAAAAAGATGGCTGGTCACATGGGTGCTGAGCGTGTAACGACTCAGAACCTGGAACTGGTTCGTGTTGACGCTGAACGCAACCTGCTGCTCATCAAAGGTGCAGTACCGGGTGCAACCAACGGCAACGTGATCGTCAAACCTGCCGTCAAAGCGTAACGTCTGAGGAGATAGTAATGGAATTGGTAATGAAAGACGCCAAGAGCGCTCTTGAAGTTTCCGAGACTACCTTCGGGCGCGAATTCAACGAAGCTCTGGTTCACCAGGTCGTCGTTGCATATGCCGCTGGTGCCCGTCAGGGTACTCGTGCGCAGCTGACTCGCTCTGAAGTGTCTGGTGGCGGCAAAAAGCCGTGGCGTCAGAAGGGTACTGGTCGTGCCCGTGCTGGCTCCATCCGTTCGCCCATCTGGCGTTCCGGTGGTGTGACTTTTGCTGCTAAGCCGCAAGATCACAGCCAGAAAGTAAACAAGAAGATGTACCGCGGCGCTATCCGTAGCATTCTGTCCGAGCTGGTACGTCAAGAGCGCCTGATCGTTGTTGAGAAGTTCGGCATCGAAGCTCCGAAGACCAAAGAACTGATCGCCAAGCTGAAAGAAATGGAACTGACTGACGTTCTGATCGTGACTGCTGAAGTCGATGAGAACCTGTTCCTGGCTGCTCGCAACCTGTACAAAGTTGACGTGCGTGACGTTGCCGGTATCGACCCGGTCAGCCTGATCGCTTTCGACAAGGTTCTGATGACTGCTGACGCAGTTAAGCAAATCGAGGAGATGCTGGCATGATCCGTGAAGAGCGTCTGCTGAAAGTTCTGAAGGCTCCGCACATCTCTGAAAAGAGCACCATGGTTGCAGAAAAGCAGAACACTATCGTGTTCAAAGTTGCTGTTGATGCTACCAAGGCGGAAGTCAAAGCTGCAGTTGCGAAACTGTTCGAGGTCGAAGTTGAGACCGTCCGTACCCTGAACATGAAGGGTAAGACCAAGCGCGCAGGTGCACGCGTAGGCCGTCGTTCCGATTGGAAAAAGGCTTATGTGACCCTGAAAGCTGGTCAGGACATCGACTTCATGGGCGCAGCCGAGTAAGAGGAGTTCTCAAAAATGGCAATCGTTAAGTGCAAGCCTACTTCTCCGGGCCGCCGCCACGTCGTCAAGATCGTCAATCAAGAGCTGTACAAGGGCAAGCCCTTCGCCGCTCTGCTGGACAGCAAAAGCAAGTCCGGTGGTCGTAACAACAACGGCCGTATCACTACCCGTCATATCGGTGGTGGTCACAAGCAGCACTACCGTATCGTCGACTTCAAGCGCGACAAAGACGGTATCCCGGCTAAAGTAGAGCGCCTGGAATACGATCCGAACCGTACCGCTAACATCGCTCTGGTGTTGTATGCAGACGGTGAGCGTCGTTACATCCTGGCTCCGAAAGGCCTGAAAGCTGGTGACGCGATCGCTTCTGGTGCTGATGCAGCCATCAAGGTAGGTAACGCCCTGCCGATGCGCAACATCCCGGTTGGTTCTACCGTTCACGCTGTAGAGATGAAGCCTGGTAAAGGTGCCCAGCTGGCTCGTTCCGCTGGTACTTTCATCCAGATCCTGGCTCGTGAAGGTAACTATGTAACTCTGCGTCTGCGTTCCGGCGAAGTACGTAAAGTTCTGGCCGAGTGCCGCGCTACCATCGGTGAAGTCGGTAACTCCGAGCACATGTTGCGTCAACTGGGTAAAGCCGGTGCAAACCGCTGGCGTGGTATTCGTCCGACCGTTCGCGGTATGGCGATGAACCCGGTTGACCACCCGCACGGTGGTGGTGAGGGTCGTAACAAGGGCATGCAGCCTGTGTCCCCATGGGGCCAGAAGGCTAAAGGCTTCAAGACCCGTAAGAACAAGCGTACCGACAAGTACATCGTACGTCGTCGTAACAAGTAATTGTTAACATAGAGGAATCACCATGCCACGTTCTCTCAAGAAGGGTCCATTTATTGACCTGCACTTGCTGAAGAAGGTAGAGAAAGCGGTGGAAAGCGGGGATAAAAAGCCGGTTAAAACCTGGTCCCGTCGTTCAATGATCATCCCGAACATGATCGGTTTGACCATCGCTGTCCATAATGGTCGTCAGCACGTTCCGGTTTTCGTTACCGAAGAAATGATCGGTCACAAACTGGGTGAATTCGCACCGACTCGTACTTATCGCGGCCATGCTGCTGATAAGAAGGCTAAGAAGCGCTAAGGGATAAATGATGGAAGCTATCGCTAAACACCGTTATGCCCGTACTTCTGCCCAGAAAGCTCGTCTGGTAGCCGATCAAGTACGTGGTCTGTCCGTAGACAAGGCTCTGAATATCCTGACCTTCAGCCCGAAAAAGGCTGCAGTGCTGGTTAAGAAAGTGCTGGAATCTGCCATTGCAAACGCTGAGCACAACGAAGGCGCCGATATCGACGCGCTGCGTGTTGCTACTATCATGGTCGACGAAGGTCCCTCCATGAAGCGCATCCGTCCGCGTGCCAAAGGTCGTGCGGATCGTATCCTCAAGCGTACCGCTCACATCACTGTAGTGGTATCCGACGCTAAGGCTGGGAGATAAGCAATGGGTCAGAAAGTACATCCTAATGGCATTCGCCTGGGTATTACCAAGCCTTGGAATTCTACCTGGTTCGCGAACACCAAAGACTTCGCTGACAACCTGTACAGCGATTTTCAAGTACGCCAGTTCCTGACCAAGGAACTGAAAAACGCGTCCTTGTCCAAGATCACCATTGAGCGTCCGGCCAAGAGCATCCGTGTGACCATTCACACCGCTCGTCCGGGTGTTGTCATCGGTAAGAAAGGCGAAGACGTTGAGAAACTGCGCAAAGCTGTAGCCACTATTGCTGGCGTGCCTGCTCAGATCAACATTTCCGAAGTCCGCAAGCCGGAGCTGGATGGCAAACTCGTTGCCGACAGCATCACTTCCCAGCTGGAGCGTCGTGTAATGTTCCGTCGTGCTATGAAGCGCGCCGTACAGAACGCAATGCGCCTGGGTGCCAAGGGCATCAAAGTGGAAGTTTCCGGTCGTCTGGGCGGCGCTGAAATCGCGCGTACCGAATGGTACCGTGAAGGTCGTGTGCCGTTGCACACCCTGCGTGCCGACATCGACTACGCAACTTCTGAAGCCCACACCACTTACGGTGTGATCGGCGTTAAAGTTTGGATCTTCAAGGGCGAAGTTCTGGGCGGTCTGGCTGCTGTTAACGCTGCCGCTGCTCAAGAGCAAGCTCCTGCAAAGCCCAAGCGTGACAACAAGCGCCGCGCTGCTAAGTAAGGAGATTCGGTAAATGTTGCAACCTAAGCGTACTAAATTCCGCAAGACCCACAAGGGTCGTAACCGCGGTCTGGCCACCTCTGGTAACGAAGTATCCTTCGGTACCTTTGGCCTGAAGGCGACATCCCGTGGTCAACTGACTGCTCGTCAAATCGAAGCAGCCCGTCGTGCCATGACCCGTCACGTTAAGCGTCAAGGTAAGATCTGGATCCGTGTGTTCCCGGACAAGCCCATCACCGAAAAGCCCCTCGAAGTTCGTATGGGTAAAGGTAAGGGTAACGTGGAATACTGGGTTTGCCCGATCCAGCCTGGCAAGGTTCTGTACGAGATGGACGGTGTACCTGAGGCTCTGGCGCGTGAAGCGTTTGCCCTGGCCGCAGCTAAGCTGTCTGTTCAGACCACTTTCGTAATTAAGACGGTGATGTGATGAAAGCCCAAGATCTGCGTCAAAAGAGCGTCGAAGAACTGAACCAGGAGCTGCTGGGCCTGCTGCGCGAGCAATTCAACATGCGCATGCAAGCGTCCACCGGCCAGCTGGCTCAGACTCACACTCTGAAACAAGTGCGTCGTGACGTCGCACGTATCAAGACTGTACTGACTGAGAAGGCAGGTGCGTAATGACTGACAAGATCCGTACTCTGCAAGGTCGTGTAATCAGCGACAAGATGGACAAGTCCATCACTGTTGCTATCGAGCGCAAGGTAAAGCACCCGATCTACGGTAAGATCATCAAGCGCACTACCAAGCTGCACGTGCATGACGAAAACAACGAGTGCAAAGCTGGCGACCTCGTGGAAATCCGCGAATGCCGCCCGCTGTCCAAGACCAAGTCCTGGACCCTGGTTGCCGTTGTAGAAAAGGCCTAATCGGTACTTTGTAGTCCAAGCGGCCCCTTTCAGGGGCCGTTTGTTTTTTAGGCTACCTTTTCTGAAAATCCTGTGTTATAGTTTCGCGCCTTTTGAAGGCAGCCAGATCCCATTAGGGATAAGAAGTAAACAAAGCGGAGCACTAAGATGATCCAGATGCAAAGTATGCTGGGTGTTGCCGACAACTCCGGCGCTCGCAGTGTAATGTGTATTAAGGTTCTGGGTGGCTCGCACCGCCGTTACGCCGGCATCGGCGACATCATCAAGGTTTCCATCAAGGAAGCCATTCCTCGCGGTAAAGTGAAGAAAGGTGATGTGTATAACGCGGTGGTCGTACGCACCCGTAAAGGCGTTCGTCGTCCGGACGGCTCTGTCATCCGTTTCGACAACAATGCGGCTGTGTTGCTTAACAACAACCAACAGCCAATCGGTACTCGTATTTTTGGCCCGGTGACCCGTGAACTGCGTAATGAGAAGTTCATGAAGATTGTGTCCCTGGCACCCGAAGTACTGTAAGGAGTCGAACGATGGCAGCTAAAATCCGTCGCGAAGACGAAGTGATTGTTCTTACCGGCAAAGACAAGGGCAAGCGTGGCAAAGTCACTCAAGTCCTGATTGCAAAAGGTAAGGTAATCGTGGAAGGCATCAACCAGGTGAAGAAACACCAGAAGCCGGTACCCGCACTGGGTCAGGCTGGCGGTATCGTCACCAAAGAAGCCCCCATCGATGTATCAAACGTAGCGCTGTTCAACTCTGCCACTGGCAAAGCTGACCGCGTTGGTTTCCGGATTGAAGACGGCAAAAAAGTCCGTTTCTTCAAATCCACCGGCGAACTTGTGAAGTAATTGGAGTTTAACGATGGCGAAACTGCATGATTACTACAAATCCGATGTAGTAAATGAACTGTCCAAGCAGTTCGGTTACAAGACTATCATGCAAGTCCCTCGGATCGAGAAAATCACCCTGAACATGGGTGTTGGTGAAGCGATCTCTGACAAGAAATTGCTGGAAAATGCTGCTGCCGATATGGCTGCCATTTCCGGTCAGAAGCCGCTGATCACCAAAGCTCGCAAATCTGTTGCGGGCTTCAAGATTCGTGAAGGCTACCCGATAGGTTGTAAAGTAACCCTGCGTGGCGAGCGTATGTGGGAGTTCCTGGAACGGCTGATCTGCATCTCCGTACCGCGTATCCGTGACTTCCGTGGCCTGAACGCTAAAGCGTTCGATGGTCGTGGTAACTACTCCATGGGCGTGCGTGAGCAGATCATCTTCCCGGAAATCGACTATGACAAAGTCGATCGCGTCCGTGGTCTGGATATCACCATCACCACTTCCGCGAATACCGATGAAGAAGGCCGTGCTCTGCTGGCTGCCTTTAACTTCCCATTCCGCAAGTAAGGTTAGGGTTATGGCTAAAACATCCATGAAAGCGCGCGAAGCAAAGCGTGCCAAGCTGGTAGCCAAGTACGCGACCAAGCGTGCCGAGCTGAAAGCTATCATCGTTGACATGAACGCTTCTGAAGAAGCGCGTTGGGATGCTGTACTGCAACTGCAACAGCTGCCCCGTGATTCCAGTCCGTCCCGCCAGCGTAACCGTTGCAATATTACTGGTCGTCCGCACGGTTTCCTGCGCAAGTTTGGCCTGTCTCGCATCAAGGTGCGTGAGCATGCCATGAAGGGCGAAATTCCGGGCCTGAAGAAGGCTTCTTGGTAACGAATCTCGGGAGTTAGACTTATGAGCATGCAAGATCCGATCGCGGATATGCTGACCCGCATCCGTAACGGTCAGGCGGCGAGCAAAGTTGCGGTTTCCATGCCTTCTTCCAAGCTGAAAGTGGCTATCGCCAAAGTGCTGAAAGAAGAAGGTTACATCGCTGGCTACTCCGTAGCTGGTGACGTGAAGCCGGAACTGGAAATTGAACTGAAATATTTCCAGGGCAAGCCAGTTGTAGAACTGATCCAACGCGTAAGCCGTCCAGGCCTGCGTATTTACAAGCGCACTACTGATCTGCCGAAAGTTATGGGCGGTCTCGGTGTTGCTATCGTGTCCACGTCTAAAGGTGTGATGACTGACCGTGCTGCTCGCAAAGCAAGCATGGGCGGTGAGATCATCTGCTACGTCGCTTAATAGGAGGTAGGAAATGTCTCGTGTTGCTAAGGCACCCGTCACTATTCCTGCTGGCGTAGAGGTGACTCTGAACGGCCAGGAACTGACCATCAAAGGTGGTAAAGGTTCTCTGGTTCGCTCTATTCACGCCGGTGTAGAAGTGACCAAAGAAGACAATGTACTGAAGTTCGCCCCGCGCGGCAGCATCGCTGGTGCTGACGCTCAGGCCGGTACTGCCCGTGCATTGGTCAACAACATGGTAATCGGTGTTACCCAAGGCTTCGAGCGCAAGCTGCAGCTGGTTGGTGTAGGTTATAAAGCCTCCATCAAGGGCAATGCTGTTGCGCTGGCTCTGGGCTTCTCTCACCCGGTAGAGCATGCGCTGCCGGCTGGTGTGACCGCTGAGTGCCCGACTGCTACAGAAATCGTTCTGCGTGGCGTCGACAAGCAGCTGGTTGGCCAAGTCGCCGCCGATATCCGTGCTTACCGCGCTCCGGAGCCCTACAAGGGCAAGGGTGTACGCTATGCCAACGAGCAAGTGCGTACTAAAGAAGCTAAGAAGAAGTAAGGTAACACTATGGACAAGAAAGCAGCTCGTCTCCGTCGTGCTACTCGTGCTCGGAAAAAGATGCAGGAACTGGGAGCTACCCGTCTGGTTGTTCACCGTACCCCGCGTCATATCTATGCGCAGGTTATTGCAGCCAACGGTTCCGAAGTTCTGGCCTCTGCTTCCACAGTAGAGAAAGCCATCAGTGAAGCTCTGAAATACACCGGTAATGCAGATGCTGCTACCGCTGTAGGTAAGGCTATCGCTGAGCGTGCTATTGCCAAAGGCGTTCAGAACGTATCTTTCGATCGTTCCGGTTTCAAGTATCACGGTCGCATCGCTGCCCTGGCAGCTGCCGCACGTGACGCTGGTCTTCAGTTCTAAGCTAGGAGTCGAAGATGGCTAAAGTCGAATCTCAAGCCGGCGAACTGCAAGAAAAGCTCATTGCAGTAAACCGTGTTTCGAAAACTGTTAAAGGTGGTCGTATCATGTCCTTCACCGCGTTGACCGTGGTGGGTGATGGTAACGGCCGTGTAGGTTACGGTTACGGTAAAGCCCGTGAAGTTCCGGCTGCTATTCAAAAAGCAATGGAACAGGCTAAGCGTAACCTGAACAAGGTTGAGCTGAACAACGGCACTCTGCACCACCCGGTGCGTGGTGTTCACTCTGGCTCCACCGTGTTCATGAAGCCGGCCTCCCAAGGTACTGGTATCATTGCAGGCGGCGCTATGCGTGCTGTTCTGGAAGTTGCCGGTATCCACAACGTGCTGGCCAAGACCTACGGTTCCACCAACCCAATCAACGTTGTTCGCGCTACTGTAGACGCTCTGGTTCACGGTCAATCACCGGAACAGATCGCTGCCAAGCGTGGTCTGCGCGTTGAAGAAATTCTGGGGTAATGCGACATGGCTAACACTGTAAAAGTAACTCAAACTCGCAGCTCTATCGGCCGTCTGCCAAAGCACAAGGCGACTCTGCGTGGTCTGGGTCTGCGTCGCATTGGTCACACCGTTGAGCTGGAAGATACTCCTTGCGTACGCGGCATGATCAACCAGGTTTATTACATGGTTAAGGTGGAGGGCTAAGCATGCGTCTGAACACTCTGTCTCCGGCCGCTGGTTCCAAGCCTGAAAAACAACGTCGTGGTCGTGGTATCGGCTCCGGCCTGGGCAAGACTGGTGGTCGTGGTGTTAAAGGCCAAACCTCTCGTTCCGGTGGCGGCAAAGTTCGCAACGGTTTCGAAGGTGGCCAGATGCCTTTGAAAATCCGTCTGCCGAAGTTCGGTTTCTTCTCTCGCAAATCTTTGGTTTCTGCCGAAGTGCGTCTGAACGAAATCGCCCTGGTAGAAGGTGATGTGGTCGACCTGAGCACTCTGAAGCAAGCCGGTGTTGTTACTAAGAACATCGTGTTCGCTAAAGTTGTTCTGTCAGGCAACATTGACCGTGCTGTGACCGTTCGTGGTCTGTCCGTCACCAAAGGTGCACGCGCAGCCATCGAGGCCGCTGGCGGTAAAATCGAGGAATAATCAGTACAATGGCTAAGAAACCAGGATTGGATGTTAAAGCACAGGGTGGTCTGAGTGAACTGAAGAGCCGTCTGCTCTTCGTTCTCGGGGCGATTATCGTTTTCCGTGCAGGCTCTTATGTGCCGATTCCTGGTATTGACGCCGCCGTACTGGCCGAGTTGTTCCAGCAACAGAAGGGCACCATCATTGAGATGTTCAACATGTTCAGTGGTGGTGCACTCTCGCGTGCTTCTATTCTTGCGTTGGGGATCATGCCGTACATTTCGGCATCGATCATTATCCAGCTGCTGACAGTGGTTCACCCCGCTCTTGCTGAACTCAAGAAAGAAGGTGAATCCGGCCGTCGCAAGATTAGCCAATATACCCGTTGGGGCACGCTGGTTTTGGGAACTTTCCAGGCCATTGGTATTGCAACCGGTCTGCCGAATATGATGCATGGACTCGTGACTAATCCGGGTCTGGGCTTCTATTTCACAGCGGTTGTGAGTCTGGTCACCGGTACCATGTTTTTGATGTGGTTGGGTGAGCAGATAACCGAGCGTGGGATTGGTAATGGTATCTCGTTGATTATTTTCACAGGTATCGTTGCTGGTCTGCCGCATGCCATTGGCGCTACGGCCGAACAGGCACGTCAAGGGGAATTGCACATCCTGCTGTTGTTGTTGCTGGGCTTGATTGTTTTCGCAGTGACTTACTTTGTGGTGTTCGTGGAGCGTGGTCAGCGTCGTATCGTCGTTAACTATGCCAAGCGTCAACAAGGCCGCCAGGTATTTGCCGCGCAAAGCACACACCTGCCGTTGAAAGTGAATATGGCTGGTGTGATTCCTGCGATTTTCGCATCCAGTATCATCCTCTTCCCGGGGACCATTACCTCCTGGTTTGGTCAGGGTGAGGGTAAAGTAGCTGATATCCTGCAACAGGTCTCTATGGTCCTGCAGCCGGGTCAACCGCTTTACGAGATGCTGTATGCAGCAGCCATTATCTTCTTCTGTTTCTTCTATACCGCGCTGGTGTTCAACCCCCGCGAGACAGCAGATAATCTGAAGAAGAGTGGAGCCTTTATCCCGGGGATTCGCCCGGGCGAGCAGACAGCACGTTACATCGATAAGGTTATGACTCGCCTGACATTGGCAGGTGCGCTTTATATAACCTTTATCTGTCTGGTACCCCAGTTCTTGATGACTGCCTGGAACGTACAGTTCTACTTCGGTGGCACTTCGCTGCTGATTATCGTGGTAGTTATCATGGACTTCATGGCTCAGGTACAAACCCATATGATGTCTCATCAATATGGCGACGTCCTGAGGAAGGCCAACCTGAAGGGCTACGGCCGCTAAAGGTCGGCGTAGTTACGGAGTTAAGCAATGAAAGTTCGTGCTTCCGTTAAGGCAATCTGCCGTAACTGCAAAATCATCAAGCGTCACGGTGTGGTGCGTGTGATTTGCAGCGAGCCAAAGCATAAACAGCGCCAAGGCTAATTTTTTACGGTTAGTACTTGCAACAAATAGTTGTGCTGGCTAATATAGCCAGCCAACTTTTGTTGTGTATTGGTTGACCGCCACGTATCCGCTCACGGGCTTTGTGGTGGTCGTAATCTACTATATGTAGGAGTGAATAGTGGCCCGTATCGCTGGCATTAACATTCCTGACCATAAGCATGCAGTCATCGCTTTGACTGCTATTTATGGCGTCGGTCGTACCCGCTCCAAGGCCATCTGTGCCGCAGCCGGTATCGCTGAGAATGTGAAAATTAAAGACCTGGACGAAGCTCAGATCGAGAGTCTGCGTGAACAAGTAGGTAAATTCACCGTTGAAGGTGACCTGCGTCGTCAGATTTCCATGAACATCAAGCGATTGATGGATCTGGGTTGCTACCGTGGTTTGCGTCACCGTCGTAGCCTGCCTGTTCGTGGTCAACGTACCAAGACCAACGCTCGTACCCGTAAGGGTCCGCGCAAGGCTATCAAGAAGTAACGGGAAGGTAGAAAATGGCTAAAACTCCGACTCGTGCTCGCAAGCGCGTTAAAAAGCAAGTGAGCGACGGTATTGCGCACGTTCATGCATCTTTCAACAACACAATCGTGACCATTACTGACCGTCAGGGCAATGCTCTGTCTTGGGCTACTTCTGGTGGTTCCGGTTTCCGTGGTTCTCGTAAGTCCACCCCGTTCGCTGCTCAGGTAGCTGCCGAGCGCGCTGGTGAGATGGCCAAAGAATATGGCGTCAAGAACCTGGAAGTCATGGTCAAAGGTCCGGGTCCCGGTCGTGAGTCTTCCATCCGCGCCCTGAACGCGGCTGGTTTCCGCATCACTAACATTACTGATGTGACTCCGATCCCGCACAACGGTTGTCGTCCTCCCAAGAAGCGCCGCGTATAACGCTGTAGCTACTTGGTCTAGGATTGTTGGAGAAAGAAGATGGCAAGATATATCGGTCCTAAGCTTAAGCTTAGCCGTCGTGAGGGCACCGACCTCTTCCTGAAGTCAGGTGTTCGTGCGATTGATTCTAAGTGCAAGATTGACACCGCCCCTGGTCAGCACGGTGCGCGCAAAGCGCGTCTGTCCGACTACGGTGTTCAGCTGCGCGAGAAACAAAAAGTTCGTCGTATCTACGGCGTATTGGAAAAACAGTTCCGCAACTACTACCGCGATGCTGCCCGTCAAAAGGGTAACACCGGTGAAAACCTGTTGCAGCTGCTGGAAGGTCGTTTGGACAACGTTGTTTACCGTATGGGCTTCGGCGCTACCCGTGCTGAATCTCGTCAGCTGGTGAGCCACAAGGCCATCATGGTTAACGGTCGCGTTGTGAACATTCCTTCTTTCCAGGTTTCCCCTGAGGACGTGATCTGCGTTCGTGAGAAGGCTAAGAAGCAAGCGCGTATCAAAGCTTCCCTGGAAGTTGCTGGTCAGCGTGAGAAGCCGACTTGGGTAGAGGTTGACGCCGCTAAAATGGAAGGTGCTTTCAAGCGTCTGCCAGAGCGTTCCGACCTGTCTGCCGACATTAACGAACAGCTGATCGTCGAGCTTTACTCCAAGTAAAGCTAGCTTCTAAAGAGAGGACACAATGCTGGGTTCTGTAACAGATTTTCTTAAACCGCGGCTAGTTGACATCGAGCAAGTTAGCCCGACTCATGCGAAAGTGACTCTTGAGCCACTCGAGCGTGGCTTTGGTCACACGCTGGGCAACGCCCTGCGTCGTATTTTGCTGTCATCTATGCCCGGTTGTGCAGTTACTGAAGTCGAAATTGACGGGGTACTGCATGAGTACAGCAGCAAAGAAGGTGTACAGGAAGACATTCTTGAAATCCTGCTCAACCTGAAAGGTATCGCTGTGAAGCTGGAAGGCAAGGACGAGGTAACTCTGTCCCTGACCAAGTCTGGAACAGGCCCCGTTACCGCTGGTGATATCACTCACGGTGATGAAGTCGAGATCGTAAACCCGGAGCATGTAATCTGCCACCTGACTGGTGCCAATGCTGAAATCAGCATGCGCCTGAAAGTTCAGCGCGGTCGTGGTTATGTGCCTGCTTCTGCTCGTGTTCACAACGATGACGAAGAGCGCCCGATTGGTCGCCTGCTGCTGGACTCCGCGTTCAGCCCCATCGTTCGTATTGCCTACAATGTTGAGGCAGCACGTGTGGAACAGCGTACCGACTTGGACAAGCTGGTCATCGACATGGAGACCAATGGTACCCTGGATCCTGAAGAAGCCATCCGTCGTTCTGCCACTATTCTGGCCGAGCAACTGGAAGCTTTCGTGGATCTGCGCGATGTCAGCGTGCCCGAGAAGAAAGAAGAGAAACCCGAGTTTGATCCGATTCTGCTACGTCCTGTCGATGATTTGGAGCTGACAGTTCGTTCTGCGAACTGTCTGAAGGCAGAAGCTATCCACTATATTGGTGATCTGGTACAGCGTACCGAAGTTGAGTTGCTTAAGACTCCTAACCTCGGTAAGAAGTCCCTGACTGAGATCAAGGACGTGTTGGCCTCCCGTGGTCTGTCTCTTGGCATGCGCCTTGAGAACTGGCCGCCCGCCAGCATCGCTGACGAGTAATCCAGATTACGGGTTTCACAGATTTAGTTAGAAGGATAAGGTCATGCGCCATCGTTTGAGTGGTCGTCAACTGAACCGGAACAGCAGCCATCGTCAGGCAATGTTCCGCAACATGGCCAGCTCCCTGGTTCGTCATGAGATCATCAAGACGACTCTGCCTAAGGCAAAAGAGCTGCGTCGTGTAGTTGAACCGCTGATCACCCTTGCCAAGACTGATAGCGTTGCTAATCGTCGCCTGGCATTTGCCCGTACTCGCGATAACGCGATCGTGGCTAAGCTGTTCAATGAACTGGGCCCGCGCTACCTGGAGCGCGCCGGCGGTTATACTCGCATTCTGAAATGCGGTTTCCGTGCAGGCGACAACGCCCCTATGGCTTATATTGAGCTGGTAGACCGCCCGGCCGCTGCTGAAGCAGCTGCTGAGTGATAAAGAAAAAGCCGGGCTTGTCCCGGCTTTTCTTTTAATCCATTCTGATACTGCCTCAACTGCCTCAACTGCCTCAACTGCCTCAACTGCCTCAACTGCCTCAACTGCCTCAACTGCCTCAACTGCCTCAACTGC
>NZ_JAPDCN010000012.1:0-468 GCF_027706185.1 Aeromonas sp. Y318-3 | reverse complement strand
ACTGCCTCAACTGCCTCAACTGCCTCAACTGCCTCAACTGCCTCAACTGCCTCAACTGCCTCAACTGCCTCAACTGCCTCAACTCATCATTCACCTCTTATTCTTCTATAGAAGTAAGCGCTGTTCCCAAGCCCTGCAGAACGGTGAATAGTTGGCTCACTTGGCGTGAACATCGTCAGCCAGCTTGATATCGCCCTACATATATCCATTTGCCCATTTGCGGGCGTTTTCCTTTGTAAGGTCTCAGTCGCAAGTCCATCTTGGCCTCCATGTTTTCGGCCATTCTAGCAACCAGAAGGGTGTTTCTGTGGATAAGTTTGTATAAAAGCTGTGGTCGGATATGAATAACTAAAAAAGTGCTGTTTTTTGCAATTTTATTGCAGATAAGGGGTTGCCAGAAAGAATCTGTTCCCTATAATGCGCCTCCATCGACAGGGCAAGCGGCAACGCAGAAAGCCAAGTCGGTAA
>NZ_JAPDCN010000011.1:0-167766 GCF_027706185.1 Aeromonas sp. Y318-3 | reverse complement strand
ATAAGATGAGAACACCCGATCAGATCGCTGAAAAATCAGAAAGTTCCATTAAATCTCAGGGTATGATCCCGCCCTGGAGTTGGCTGTGCGCGGCAAATTGGTACCGCAAGACCCCAGCGATGAACCCGCCTCCGTGCTGCTGGAACGGATTGCCACCGAAAAAACGCGGCTGGTCAAAGAGAAGAAAATTAAAAAGTCTAAAGCCTTGCCGGAAATAGGTGAGGAAGAGAAGCTGTTTGAATTACCTGATGGGTGGGAGTGGTGTCGGCTATCAGATATAGCATTTCCACAAGCAGGTTTCGCATTCAAATCAAATGGTTTTAATGAGCATGGGGAAGGCATTCCGCTAATCAGAATTAGAGATGTTGGGCAGGTCTTTTCTGGTACTTATTACAATGGTGAGTACAAGCCAGAGTTTGTTGTGATGAGTGGTGAATATCTTATCAGTATGGATGGCAATTTTCGTGTTGCTCTTTGGTCCGGCTCAGAGGCATTATTAAATCAACGAGTAACACGGTTAATTTTCTTTTTTGAAAAAACTGCAAAAAGATTCATAGCTGAATCATTACAATTGCGACTGATATCTCTTCAAGGGGTAAAAGCATATACCACTGTAGATCACTTATCTGGAGGGCAAATTGCAGAATCTGTAATTGCTATTCCCCCGCTTGCAGAACAACACCGCATTGTCGCTAAAGTTGATGAGTTAATGGCCATCTGCGACCAGTTGGAGCAGCAAAGCGAGGCGCAACTGGCGGCGCACCAGACCCTGGTGGAGGCCCTGTTGGCGACCCTGACAGACAGCACCGACGCCGATGAGCTGGCCCAAAACTGGACGCGGCTAAGCGCTCACTTCGATACCCTCTTTACTACCGAGGTCAGCATCGACGCCTTGAAACAGACCATCCTGCAACTGGCAGTGATGGGCAAGCTGGTGCCGCAAGACCCGAGCGATGAACCCGCCTCCGCCCTGCTGGAGCGTATCGCCGCCAAAAAAGCGCAGTTGGTCAAAGAGAAGAAAATAAAAAAAGAGAAACCACTACCTGAGATTAGTGAAAACGAAAAGCCGTTTGAACTGCCGAAGGGATGGGTGTGGTGCAGATTAGGTGCGCTGATGCCACAGTTTCAAAACGGAGCCTCTAGTCGTGGTGATAGTGGAGGTATCCCTATCACAGTATTACGACTGGCTGATATTAAAGATTGGAAAGTATCCCTTTCTGACACAAGAGAATTATCTATCGATTCTAAATCGATAGATAAATACTTATTAGAGAAAGGTGATACATTAATAATCCGTGTGAATGGTAGCTCTGATATCGTGGGTAGGTTTATTGGTTGTGATGAAAGTTATGATGCTATTTACTGTGATCACTTTATCAGAATGCGCTTCTTGGTAGAGGTGTTTAATACTCGATATCTATCTCTACTTGGTTCTAGCAATATTGTTCGTTCTAAGATCGCGGATCTTTTTATCAGTACTGCAGGGCAAAAAACGGTCAATCAAGGCCATATATCTTCGATTGTATTACCACTACCATCGATAACAGAGCAGCATCGCATCGTCGCCAAAGTCGATGAACTGATGACCCTCTGCGATCAACTTAAATCCCGCCTGCAAACCAATCAGCAGACCCAACTTGCCTTGGCCGAGTCGCTGGCGGAAGGAGCCCTTGCCTGAATGTTGGCAGGGCGTCCGCAATGGCGCCCTGCATCCTGCTTTACGTTATCGATTCCTCTTTCCCCAAACCCTATAACAGATCGATTTACCATGACCCTCTTTCATATCGCCAATCAACAGCTGACCCCGTTAACCCAAACCACCTTTGCTGCCGAAGGGCTGCAAGAGCGTCAGGATCTGCAGGAGGCGTTAAAGCGGAATATCGCTGCCATCGCCCCCGATTGCCTGGTGATTGCCGACGAGTTTTCCGACTGGGAAGATAGCCGCCGCCGTATCGATCTGTTGGCCATCGACCGTAATGCCAATCTGGTGGTGATCGAGCTAAAACGTGATGAAGTTGGCGCCCATATGGAGCTTCAGGCCCTGCGCTATGCCGCCATGATCGCAAATATGACCTTTGATAAAGCCTGTGAATACTTTGAGGCCTATATCGAGCAAGAAGAGCTACAAATCGATGCCCGCACCACCTTGCTGGAGTTTGTCGATCTGGACGAAAACCAGCTCGATGATTTCGGCAACGAGGTGCGCATCGTTCTGGCGTCGGCTGACTTTGGCAAAGAGCTGACCACCTCTGTGTTGTGGCTGCGGGACAAGGGCATCGATATTCGCTGCGTGCGGCTGACCCCGTTCCGCTATCAGGGAGAGGTACTGATCAATGCCACGCAGATCATCCCGTTAGAAGAGGCGGAGTCCTATCAGATCCAGTTTCGTGAAAAGCGTGCCGAGCAACGGGCCAGCCAGCAAAACACCAGAGACTACAGCAGGTACCGCTTTAACGGCGAGGTTTACAACAAACGCCGTTTTGCCCTGGCGGTACTCAGCCATTGGATAAAAGACCGGCAACTTGCCGATCTGACCGAGATCACTACCTATCTTGCGCAACTTGATCTGGCCAGAAAGGTAACGCCGGTTGACCAGATCCCGGAAAAAAACCTTAATCGCTGGCATGTAGGCGAGGGCAACCTGATTGAGCTGCCATCGGGTGAGCAGATCGCCATCTCCAACCAGTGGGGAACCGATACCGAACGGTTGCTGCAGGGGATGACACAGTTGGGCTACCAGATTGAAAAGCTCTAGCAATGTGAGGGGATATTGAGGTTTGACGTGCCATCCATCCGATGATGGACTGGCCGCAATATCGCCAATAAGCAAACCACGCTGGCAGGCCAAAAACCGTCAAACAACAACCCCGGCGTAAGTTGCAACGCAACCAAGCGGCCGGGGTCATGTTGCGGGCAACCTTAAAGGGGCGCCCTCATTCAGTCAAACATTTTTACCCCATTTTGTGACGGATAGGCTGGTAGTCGAGTGGGTATTGAAGCAGGATCTCGAAGGCTTTTCAGCTATGTGAGAGCCTGCTTGAAATATCAATATTACAAGGAGTTGCGATGCTACATGCAATCCTGCATGGCAAGGCTGGGCGTATCGAGCGGGAAGGGGAATCCCTGCGCTGGCGCGACCTGTTCAAAGGCAGCGAAGATCTGCTGACTGCTACCTTCTTTGGCCGTCTGCCCCACCTATCGGACGGCGCACTGAGAGCCTTACTGCGCTTTCTACTCGGTGACAATCCGCTAGACCCGGCCACCTTTCAACGGCTGGAGCTGTGGCCAAAACTGGCATCGCTGCAGGATCGCCGTTATGTCGAGCCCGATGTGCTGCTCCACTTTGACGACGCGCTGGTGGTTATCGAGGTGAAGCCCCCGTTCGGGGGCGACCAGTATCGGGAGCAGTGGCTGGCCCAGGTCAAGGCTGTGGTCAGCGAAGCCGAGTTTGATGACTATGAAGACCGGCTCTATTACGTTGCGCTTGGCAATATCCCAGTCGCTCCGCTGTCTCCCCCCGATCTGCCCGAACGCTTTGTCCAGATGACCTTGCGTGAATGGGAGCCACTGCGCCGCTATCTGCAAACTGCCTCCGAGTTTGAATCCTGCCGTCAGGATCGCGCTATTCGCGATGAGTGGCTGCAGGCGTTTGAGCTGTTTGACATGGCCCCGGTGGTGCCTGAATGGGCGCCGTTGTTTGCCTATGCAGGGCGGCTGGATCTGGATTGCGAAGTGATGTCAGAGCGGGAAACTCCCCCACCGGCTGAGCCTACTGGTTGGGCTGCTCTGCTCGACTATGCCGGGACATTGCACCTCTCTCGCCCCGATTTCTCTTTTTTGAATCACTGACTCTGGCTAAGGATGCCGCCATGCAACACGATCTTGAACAGACCACCCAGCTGGTTACCCAACTACAACAAGCTCACCGACTCGCCGCCGGTTTTTATCAGCGTATCCTCCCACTATTCGATCAGATCGCCAGTCAGGCGCTGGACGCCGAGTTCTGGTATTGGGAGCCCAGCGAAAATAGCCGCCCCTGCCGCTCAGGAACCCGCCCTTCCAGCAGCTGGGCATGGGACTATCTGCCACTGTTTGCATCGAGTCATGCCTACCGGGACAGGAATAGCGATACGGCTCTGAAAGGTGATAAGACGCTGATTTTTCGCCTCTATATCGATGATGATTTCCGTCAAAACTCAACCTTGCGTGCAAGTACGAAGGGCCAGCCCGATCCTTTGCAATTGTCTGGTAACGCAGTGGTTGAAGTGAATCTGTACCGTTGCCTGCAGGATAGTGATAACCACTTCTGGGATCTGCTCAAGCAGGTTAGCTGGCCTGCTCATCAACCTGACTGGCAGCAAAGTGACAAATGTCATCAGCTTGAGATCTGCTCCAATCATCTGCCGCTCGCCCAGCTGCTTGCCGCCCCTGATAGCGTGGCCGATTGGATCAAAGCAATGAACCATCGCTGAGCCTGTGGTTGGTTTGAGATAGCTAACTTGGTGGAGCCTGATGACTTTACTGGCGGTAAAATTTCACATGTGAAATTTTTTCCATTTCATCTGGCTCTACCAACCCCCTTTCTGTTTCCATCTTAAATTTCACATGCGAAAAATTTTCCAGAAAACGCTGTAAGTGCCCAAAACGGGCAGTTACAGAGGCGAGGTTGAACGAGTCTGCATCTTATGATCGCTCATGACACATCACGATGTTATGGGAGGACATATGAATGCTCATTTTCAGTTCACGACCGACAATCTTCTTACCTATGAGGAGGTTTGTGCGGTCACTAGACTGTCTCAGCCGACATTGCGCCGATATGTAAAAGCTGGGCGCTTTCCCCACCCGATCAAACCCAATCCAGTTGGAAAAGCTGTGCGATTCCGAGCCGCCGACGTGCGTCGCTGGATGGCTGAGCTGTGATAGGGAGGCGGGATGGAGTTTCGATTGACGGATGATGGATTGGAGTGCCTGGACCGGGACCGATGGTTGCGTGTTGGTAGTTGGATCCGGGTGTCGGCCAGAACACGGGACGCCTCATATCAAAGGGGATTTGGCGCCTTGATCCAGTGGCGAAATCTGGATGGTGTGGTGCAGCAGGAAGTGATTTTCAACCGAGTGCTCTATGGGGAGCAGTCGCGACAAATCCGCGAAAAACTGGTCGATGCGGGTTATTGGTTGGAACCATATCCACAGAGCTGGCCTCGCCTGCAGCTCTATCTGATTCGAGAAATGGCAAAGGCACCCACCGGTATCTGTGTGGAACGCACAGGGTGGCATGAACGGGTATTTGTCACACCGGATTGGTCTGTGGGTTCGGCTGGGGAACCCTATTTTTATGCTGGCCAGCTGGGTGACGTAAGGCCGCAATGTTCAGGTTCATTGGCTCAGTGGCAGGCAAATATCGGTGAACACTGTATCGGTAATCCGATGATGATTTTTGCTGTGGGCGTGGCCCTGATGGCTCCTCTTCTGTATCCCGCGGGTTTGGAAAGCGGCTTATTTCATCTGGTGGGCCATTCATCCACAGGGAAAACGACCCTGTTGGCGGTCGCCGCATCAGTCTATGCAGGACATCAGTTTGTGAGAGGGTGGATTGCTACCGCCAATGGCCTGGCGGCAGTGGCCGCCGAACAGCATGACATGCTGCTGCCACTGGATGAGATCGGTATGGCTAAGCCTGAGGACGTGGATGTCATCATCTACCACCTTGTATCCGGGGCTAGCAAGCTGCGCGCCACGGAGAATGGTAGTCTCGCCAGATCAACCCATTGGCGCACACAGGCATTGAGCTCTGGGGAGATATACCTGTCTGAGATTTTTGCATCGTTGGGCAAAAGGCCGTTGGCCGGTCAGCAGACCCGATTGATCGAGATTCCGACCTTTGGCAGGTATGGTGCATTTGATGAATTGCACAACCTTCAGAGCTCACAGCAGTTTGCCGATCACATAAAGCTTCAGACAGGCCAATATCACGGAATCTTGTTTAAGGATTGGCTGCATTTGCTGACATCCTCCGATGAGTTGGCTGGCTATGTCGCAGGGGAGACCCAGCGGCTCACCGATCTCTGGCGTACAAATCAAATGTCCTCCCAGGTTGTCAGAGTGCTGAGGCGATTTGCGCTGGTTGCAACGGCCTTGGGGTTGGCATCACGCAATTATCTGGTGCCCTGGGAAGAGGAGGAATCCATCGCATCTGTACGAGCAGTGTGGCAGCAATGGCTGGCTGCCAGAGGCCATGTGATGAACCTGGAAGAGCATCAGGTGTTAGCGCGTTTGAAAGAGCTGTTGCCGAAATGGGAGAAGGGATTGCAGGCATTAGATCAACATCGCACCGTTTCGTCGCTGGGATATACCCGAGAGGTTAGTGGCGAGAGGCAGTGGCTGATCGATAAAAGTCAGTTTCTGCAGCAATTGGGTTTGCCTAGCCAGTACATGCGGGAGGTAATGCCGCTGCTGCAGCGAGAGTGGTTAGCTACCAATGAACCGGAACGGGCGACAGTGAAGATCATGATTCAAGGGAAATTCTATCGCTTCTTTGCCCTGTGGCCGGATCGCATTTATGCGGGAATACAGGAGTTGGACTGCGATGAATGAATGTTTCCCACTTTCCCATTTTTCCCAGCGCTGTTTTGAGGTGTCATACCATGGATAAATCTCTATTTGCGGCTCCGAATGATGAAAGGAGAGCCCAAGTGCTTCACTGCTCTGGCCAATGTGAGCGGTTGGTTCGAGAAGCGGATCGCCGAGCCATTACTGGCGTTACTCGAACGCTGTGGTGGAAGATGGAGAGGGAGGGGCTGGCGCCAAAGCGGGTGAGGCTGAGCATCCATTGTGTTGCCTGGCGACTGTCTGATCTGCTTTGGTGGATTGAGCAACGCAAGGCTGCCTAGAGGTAGAGTTGAGCCCCTGTTATGGGGCTCTTGTATTAACTGACTTCATCAAGCTTGGCACCAGTGTAGTTGACCGGGCCATTGACGATGGGGGCCAACCATTCACCGAGTTTTATGTGTGCCTCTGTGCGCTCTGCAAAGTAGGCATGGCGGTTGTAGATTTCATCAACACGACTCCCCGCTTGCTGGTTCAAGCAGCGTTTGGCGAGGGCATCATCAAATCCCATTTTGCCGAGCATTGTCCTCGCGGTACCGCGCAGGTCATGAACGCGTCGTTTATCAAACGAGAAGAAGTTCTGTTCGAACAACTTTTTGATTGCATGATTCAGAGTGTTTTCGCAGACATGGGGTGTTCGAGCCTGCTTGCTGATCCTCCTGGCCGGGAAAACCCACTCACTGCCACAGCTACGAATTTTCAGCTCTTTCAGCCAGGACATGGCAGGTTCACTGAGTGGAATGTCGATAGACTTGCGCTTTTTGGTGCGCTCTTTGGGGAGATGCCAAACCTTCTGCTCCAGATCAAACTCGCTCCATGGCGCAGCCAGCAGCTCCATTTTTCTTGTGCAGGTAGCGATCAGTAGGGCACAGGCCAGGTAGTTTTCACGACTGAACTGGGCCGGGATCGCACGAAGCTTGGTGAAAAACTCGATCACCTCCGGTTCTGTCATTGGATAGTTGGCGGCCCGCTCTGGCCCACCTGCATCTCTGGGGCGGAATGGACTGGCAGGATTAAAGCGAGTGACATCCAGCTTCATACCATGATCAAAGGTACGTTTGAGCATACGCATCACATCATTCGAAATGGTCGGTCTTGGTGGTTTTCCGCCATATCCGTTGGTGATATCGCGCAGGATTTCACTGATTTCCAGCGGCCTGATTGTATCTAGTTCAAGATGACCGATGCGCCCGGCGATCTCACGCTCATAGAGGCTGCGCTCTTTTTCATGTGAGGTTATTTCGCGTTTGCGTAACTGGTGATAATCCTCAAAGAGGTCGTTCAGTGTCTTGAACGGGTTCCTGTTGATCTTGAGGCGAACCTGAACCGGGTCAACACCATCGCGCTTGATGGCCAGCCGCAGCTTGGCCGCTTCGTCCCGGGCATCTGCTAGAGACCAGTCAGATACCTGACCTATGGTGTACTCTCGCCGAAGTTTTGTCGTGGGCGTGGTGTAGCGCAGCATCCAATAAGCTTCACCGCGAGCAGGGGTCATCAGGTATAGCCCGTTACCATCGGCATGCCGGACGGCGGATTTTTCCTTGATCAGTTTTTTGACTGTTTTGTCGTACAGCTTACCCATTTTCCTGCCTTAAAAAATTGGGGAGTACAATTTCGCTAGCAAAACTATAGCGAGATTGAACTCCCCAATCTACTACCCATCACTACCCAAACTAAAATGCGTTTGGATGAATGTTGTGATTTTCAAAACAAGAAAAGGGTTTGATTTTAATAGATTTATTATCCTGCTTGGATAAAGAAAACCATCATTCAATATTTTGGATCTGCTCGCGCATCTGCTCGATGAGGACTTTCAGCTCGACGGCGGACTGGGTCACTTCGGCATTGATTGACTTGGAGCCGAGGGTGTTCGACTCGCGGTTGAACTCCTGCATCATAAAGTCGAGACGACGACCGCAGGCGCCACCCTTCTTCATGATCTTGTTGGTCTCGCTGATGTGCATCTCCAGACGATCCAGCTCTTCGGCCACGTCGATCTTCTGGGCCAGCATGACGATCTCCTGCTCGATGCGGGCCGGATCCAGCTCCACCTTGGCTTCGGCCAGACGGTCGGTGAGCTTCTGGCGCTGCCACTCGATGATCTGCGGCAGGTGGACGCGCACCTTCTTCACTTCCACCTGAATACCGGCCAGACGCTGTTCGATCAGCGCCTTGAGGTTGGCCCCTTCGCTGGCGCGGGAGGCGAGGAAATCTTCCATGGTCTGGTCAAAGCCGCCGAGCAGCTCGGTGGCGACCGCGTCCATGTCCTGCTCGGCGGCAGCCATGACACCCGGCCAGCGCAGTACATCGACCGGATTGAGCTGGCCCTGACCCGCCTCTTTCATTACCCAGCTGGCGCTGTCGATGATGAGCTTGGCCAGCTCTTCATTGATATGGAGCTGGCTGGCAGCGGCCTGAGCGGCCTCGAAGCGCAGGTTGCACTCCACCTTGCCGCGCTGCAATTTGGCGCGGAAACGCTCACGCAGAACCGGTTCCAGGCTGCGCAGTTGTTCCGGCAGGCGAATGTAGGTCTCCAGATAACGCTGGTTGACCGAACGAATTTCCCAAACGGCTGTGCCCCAGTCGCCCTTGAATTCCTTGCGGGCGTAGGCGGTCATGCTGTGAATCATTGATTGTTCCGGGCTTGATGAAGTGTGCGGCCAGTATACTCAGCCCGGCCCTGCTCGTCAGCCGATGCCGTGGTTTTAGCGGCTGATATTTGGGGCGGGATCACTTATAATCCCCCGCCAATTTGAGCCAGCCCAGAGGTCCGTTCCATGTCACGTCCAAGCGATCGCAGTGCCGCGCAACTTCGCCCGGTTACCATTACCCGCAATTTCACCAAACATGCAGAAGGCTCAGTGCTGGTGGAGTTCGGTAACACTCGCGTGCTCTGCACCGCCAGCGTCGACACCAGCGTTCCGCGCTTCCTGAAAGGGAAGAACCAGGGCTGGGTGACTGCCGAATACGGCATGCTGCCGCGCTCCACCCACTCCCGGATGAACCGCGAAGCGGCCTCCGGCAAGCAGAGTGGCCGTACTCTGGAGATCTCCCGTCTGATCGCCCGCTCCCTGCGCGCGGCGGTAGACCTGACTGCGCTGGGCGAGCACTCCATCACAGTTGACTGTGATGTGCTGCAGGCCGATGGCGGCACTCGTACCGCCTCCATTACCGGTGCCTGCGTGGCGCTGGTGGATGCGCTGAACTGGATGGTCGAGAAGGGGATGATCAAGCAGAGCCCGCTCAAGCAGATGATCGCCGCCGTCTCCGTCGGCATGTATCAGGGCGAAGCCATCTGCGATCTGGAGTACATCGAAGACTCCGCCGCCGAGACCGACATGAACGTGGTGATGACCGAAGATGGTCGCATCATCGAGGTGCAGGGCACTGCGGAGGCCGAGCCCTTCACCCATGAGGAGCTGCTGGAGATGCTGGCGCTCGCCAAGGGCGGCATCGCCGACATCATTGCGCTGCAGAAGCAGTCGCTCTCCTGATACCAGGACCTGTTGATGTTTCGGCACAAGTCGCGTTGCAGTGTCAAAGGATGCCAGGCTAGGCGCAGGATGCCGCCAATGGTTATTCCCTTGGCAAGTCCTGCAACAACGCATGGCATCCTTTGCCACGCAACCCGTAGGGACGGGGCGGTTTTTGTGCATAACGTCGTTATTCGATGCCTCGTTTGGATTACCAAACTTCGCATCTCATGCCTAGTTCTGCGCAAAAACCGACTCCGTCGCGGCTGTGACGAAGCGTCAACAGATCCTGCAAACGCGGCATTGACCGCGTTTTTTTATACCCCCACACAAGACAACGACAAGCCAAGCAAGGAGCCAGAATGAAAGCCTACCAGCGTCAATTTATCGAGTTCGCCCTGGAGAAGCAGGTCCTCAAATTCGGTGAATTTACCCTGAAATCCGGTCGTAAAAGCCCCTACTTCTTCAACGCCGGTCTGTTCAACAGCGGCCGCGATCTGGCCCGTCTCGGCCGCTTCTATGCTGCCGCTCTGATGGATGCCGGTATCGAGTTCGATGTGCTGTTTGGCCCGGCCTACAAGGGGATCCCCATCGCCTCAGCCACCGCCGTGCAGCTGGTGGAGCAGCACGATGTGGACGTGCCCTGGTGCTTCAACCGCAAGGAGGCCAAGGATCATGGCGAGGGCGGCAATCTGGTGGGCAGCCCGCTCAAAGGGCGGATCATGCTGGTGGACGATGTCATCACCGCCGGTACCGCCATCCGCGAATCCATGGATCTGATCCAGGCCAACGGCGCCTCGCTGGCGGGCGTGCTGATCGCGCTGGACCGTCAGGAGAAGGGCAAGGGCGAGCTCTCCGCCATTCAGGAAGTGGAGCGTGACTATGGCGCTCACATCATCGCCATCATCCAGATGAGCGACTTGATCCAGTATCTGGAGGAGAAGCAGGCCGAACAACCAGAGCTGGCAGCACAACTGGCGGCCATGAAGGCTTATCGCGCCCAGTACGGTATCTGAACTCCGCTCGCACCGCGCAATAACTGAATGCGGCGCCCGTTTGTTCTCTGGCAGCAAACGGGCGCCGTTTTTTTCATCTGCAAAAAGTGGATCATGTGGCTTGAGCTTACCCTTGCAGTAAAGGTTAGGGTTTGCCAGTCGGCGTTTTGTTGTGCCGACGGGTTCCGGGGAGGAACAACATGACCACTCATCTTCAATCACCCATTCATCTGCAGTTGCCGCTCAGCGGCATGAGCTGCGCCAACTGCGCAGGCCGCATCGCGACCGCCCTCAACAAGCTTGAAGGGGTCGAGGCCACAGTCAACTTCGCGCTGGAGCAGGCGGCCATCGAGCTGGCCAGCCCTGATCGTTTGCCGGCGGTGCTCGACAGCATCAAGAGTCAGGGTTACGACTACGGCAGCGAGACCTTTTTGTTTCAAATTACCGGCATGACTTGTGCCGGTTGTTCGGCTCGACTGAACAAGATGCTGGCCGCGCTGCCCGGCGTTATCTCGGCCGAGGTCAACTTCTCCATCGAACAGGCCCGGATCGTGCTGGTGCCCGGGATGCAGACGCCGGCCGCTTTGCGCGAGCAGATCGAAGCGCTCGGCTTTGGCGCCCAGCTGGCACAAGGCTCGGCCAGCGGCCGCCGCCAGCAGTTGCTGGAGCGGGAAGCACAGGAAGCCGCTACAGCCCGTCAGGCGCAAACCCGGGTTATCGTCTCGGCTTTGCTGACGTTGCCGCTGCTGGTGGGGATGCTGGCCATGGCCGGGTTGTTCCCCTGGCATCTGCCCGCCTGGCTGGAGCTGGTGCTCGCCACCCCGGTGCAGTTCTGGATCGGTGCCCGTTTCTATCGCGGCGCCTGGCTCGCCATCAAGAATCGCGCAGCCAATATGGATGTGCTGGTGGCCACCGGCACCAGCGCCGCCTACTTCTACAGCCTCTATCTGTTGTTGACGCTGGGGATGGCCGCCAGCGGCAAGCTCTATTTCGAAGCGAGCGCCATCATCATCACGCTCATTTCGTTGGGCAAACTGCTGGAGGCGAGAGCCCGCCGCAGCACCCAGTCCGCAATTCGCGAACTGATGGCGCTGCGGCCAGAAACCGCCACCATCTGGCGTGGCGAGAGCTGGCAGAGCGTCGCCATCGACGAGGTGCTGCGCGGCGATCGGCTGCGGGTGCTGGTGGGTGAGCGGGTGCCGGTGGATGGCAAAATCGTGAGCGGCGCCAGCGAGCTGGACGAGTCGATCCTCACCGGCGAGAGCCTGCCAGTGCCGCGCAGTGTGGGCGACAAGGTGCTGGGCGGTGCCATCAACCGCTCCGGTGTGCTGGAGATCGAAGCCACTACCGTGGGGGAGGATTCCAGCCTCAGCAAGATCATCGCGCTGGTAGAGAGTGCCCAGATGGGCAAGGCGCCGCTGCAGCAACTGGTGGACAAGGTTTCTGCCGTGTTCGTACCGGTGGTGATGGCCATCGCCCTGTTCACCCTGCTGGTGTGGTACGCCATCAGCAACGACTTCGGTCAGGCGCTGCTGGCGGCTGTGGCGGTGCTGGTGATCGCCTGCCCTTGCGCGCTGGGGCTGGCAACGCCGGCGGCCATCGTCACCGGTACCGGAGTGGCGGCGCGCCACGGCATTCTGATCAAGGATGTGGATACCCTGCAGAAGGCCCACGCCATCAAGGCGCTTATCTTCGACAAGACCGGCACGCTCACTCAGGGCAAGCCGGTGCTGGCCAGCTGGAGCGGCAACGACGAGCAGCTGCGCCTCGCCGCCGCCCTGCAGCAGGCGAGCGAACACCCGCTGGCGCTGGCCATGTGCGAGGCAGTTGGCAAAGGGGCAGTGTTGCCCCAGCCCGACGCGGTCGAGGTGCGGGTCGGTGCCGGCATAGTCGGCCAGGTGGCGGGCCACAGTGTCGCCATCGGCAATGGTTCCCTGCTGGCCCAGCTCGGCATTGAACCGCCGCAACAGGATGAACAAGCCGCCGATGGGGCTACCCGGGTCTGGGTCGCTATCGACGGCGTGGTAGCGGGGATCGCGGCACTGGCCGATACCCTGCGCCCCGAGAGTCCGGAAGCCATCGCCACCCTGCGTCAACGTGGCATCGCCAGCTGGCTGGTGAGCGGCGATGCACCGGCGCCGGTGGCCCATATTGCCGCAAAGCTGGGGCTGGACGGTGCCTTCGACTCCGTGCTGCCTGCAGGCAAGGTGGAGAAAGTGGAGGCGTTGCGGGCGCAAACTCGCGGGCTGGTGGCCATGGTGGGGGACGGGGTGAACGACGCCCCGGCGCTGGCGGCGGCAGATGTGGGTATCGCTATGGGCTCCGGCTCCGATGTGGCGATGGAGACTGCTTCCATCACTCTGATGCGATCTGACCCGCGGCTGGTGGCTGATGCCATCGATATCTCGGCGGCGACCTGGCGCACCATACAGCAGAATCTGTTCTGGGCCTTCGTGTTCAATATCATCGGCATTCCGCTGGCGGCACTGGGCTACCTGAGCCCCGAGCTGGCGGGGGCGGCCATGGCCCTGAGCAGCATCACCGTTTTGAGCAATTCCCTGTTATTGAAACGCTGGCAGCCCAGAGCGGCGCACGGGCCAGCATCCAACCCGATCAGTAAGGAGGCATAAATGAACATCAGCAAGGTTGCCAAGGCCACTGGGCTGACCGCCAAGACCATCCGTTATTACGAGAGCATTGGCCTCATCACAGCCCCGGTACGCAGTGACAACGGCTATCGCAGTTACACCGAGGGGGCGCTGCGGGAGCTGCGTTTCGTCAAGCGGGCGCGGGAGACCGGCTTCAATCTGGAGGAGTGTCAGGAACTGCTGGCGCTCTATCGGGACGAACACAGAACCAGCGCCCAAGTGAAGAAGCTGGCGCAGGAGAAGATCGTCGATCTGCGCGCCCGCATCGCCGGGTTGCAGGCCATGCTTACCTCCCTGGAAGGGTTGGTTTGCTGCTGCCACGGGGATGAAAATCCCGAGTGCCCGATCCTCGACGAATTGGAGAAGGGGTGAGCAAGGACTCACCTGCCAGCGCAGAAGAAATCGTTATTGATTGATTAACTTCTTAATAAGCGGCGCTTTATTGTTGCGGGTCAGGGGGTAATGGTAGACTGCTCGGCTCTTGTACAGGAGTACTCAGTTGACCCAGAGTGTGACACGCCAGGTTAAGCAGGCCATTATGGCCCAGCTCTATACCCATGCATCGTTCAGTCTCCCCTGTTTGGGCGTGTTGGCATTTGGCTGGAGTCTGCTGTTTCACGACTATCTACCCGCCATCGAAGCGCTCGGTTGGCTGGCAGGCACTTTCCTGTGGCTGCTGGGTCGGGGCTGGCACCTGCGCTGGCGTCGAGCCCGCCTGCACCAGACTCCGTTGCTGGTGCTGGAGCGGGAGCTCTTTATCGGAGCCACCATCACCTCTATCATCTGGGCCCTCGGGGTGCTGCTCTACATGGACAAGCTGCCCGATACCTACCGGGCCGCCATGATGATGCTCTCCAGCCTCATTCTTACCGGCAGCGCCATCATGCTGTTTGGCAGCCGCCGCACCCTCTATGGTTCCGCCCTGCCGCTGGGTATGGCGATGCTGTTCGAGCTGGGCAATGGCAACGAGCAGGAGCGGATCGTCTCCTGCATGCTGGCGGGCTATCTTTTTGTCTTTCTGCCGACCCTGTTGCGCCGGATGCGGCGGGATCAGATCGCCTCGCTCCACCACCGCTTCTCGAACGCCGAACTGGTTGCCGAACTGAAGGCGGTCTCCGAGCATTTGCGTCTCACCTCCCGCCTCGACGGCTTGACCGGCATCGCCAACCGCGCCCATCTCGACGACTCTCTGGAGCGGGCCTGGCGGCGCTGCCATCGCGCCCGGGCGCCGTTGTCGCTGGTGCTGGTGGATGTGGATTACTTCAAGCAGTTCAACGATCTCTACGGCCATCAGCTGGGGGATGACTGCCTGCAACAGGTGGCGGGGCTGCTGGCCGAGGTGGAGCGGCGCGAGGACGATCTGGCGGCCCGTTACGGCGGCGAAGAGTTTGCCTTGCTGCTGCCCTGCACCGGCATGCAGGGGGCATTGCAGGTGGCCGACAATGTGCGGCAGGCGCTCAAGGAGCTGGCCATCCCGCACCAGAAGTCACTGGTCTCCGGTCGGGTCACATGTAGTTTTGGTGTTGCGACACTGATACCGGACAACAGCATGAAAATCGCCGATTTGATCCAAAAAGCGGATGCGGCACTCTATCAGGCCAAGCATAATGGGCGGGATCGAATCGAAGTAGCCTTGATGGGTAAGGTTGCCTGAATTTAACGTGACAGATTAAAGAGGTTGTCTATGCAATGTCATCGTATCGAAGAGCTGCTGGAGTTGTTGCAGCCTGCCTGGATCAAGGAACAGGATCTCAGCCTGGTGCAGTTTGTTGCCAAACTGGCCCAAGAAGCGGGATTTGAAGGGCCTCTGTCCGAGCTGACCGACGACATGCTGATCTATCACCTCAAGATGCGGGAATCCGACAAGCAGGCGATGATCCCCGGTCTGGCCAAGGATCATGTGCCCGATTTCAAAGAAGCACTGCTCAAGGCGCGCGGAATCAAGTGAATCTTTAGCGGAAGCGCATCACCTCGGGGTGATGCGCTTTTTTGTTGCCGAAAATTGAGATCCAACCCCAATATTAGATACATCTAATCCACACAATTAGCATGCTGTTTAAGATATAATCCGCTCCATAACAAATAAGGGAGCGATGTCTTGCAATGGCCGACCACGATAAAATCGATATCAAGGACGTCACCGACAAGGGCGTAACCGGGACCTTCAACCCCAATACGTTCAAAGCCAGCGACGACAGATTCAACCCGGGCAACCGCATCTATGTGCGGGCCCAGAAAGGGTATTGGCAGCGGATGCGCAAGGCCATGGGCTGGTTCTTTGTGGCGCTGTTCGTGCTGCTGCCCTGGCTGCGTTACGACGGGCGACAGGCGGTGCTGTTCGATCTCGGTCACCAGCAGTTCCATATCTTTGGCGCCACCATCTGGCCGCAGGATCTGACCCTGCTGGCCTGGCTCTTCATGATCGCCGCCTTCGGACTCTTCTTTATTACCACCTTCCTCGGTCGGGTCTGGTGTGGCTATCTCTGCCCGCAGACGGTCTGGACCTTCATGTTCATCTGGTTTGAAGAGAAGCTGGAAGGGCCCGCCAACAAACGGCGTAAGCTGGACGAGGCGCCCTGGAGCGGCGAGAAGCTGGCCCGCAAGGGAGCCAAGCATCTGGCCTGGCTGGCGATCTCGCTGGTGACCGGCCTGACCTTCGTCGCCTACTTCCAGGATGTAACTGAACTGGTGCCGGACCTCTTCACCCTGCAGGCCAGCGGATGGGTGCTGTTCTGGGTGATCTTCTTCACCATCATTACCTACGGCAACGCTGGCTGGATGCGTGCCATCATGTGTATCCACATGTGCCCCTATGCCCGCTTCCAGTCCGCCATGTTCGACAAGGACACCTTCATCGTCGGCTATGACACCAAGCGTGGCGAGACCCGTGGTGCCCGCTCCCGCAAGGCGGATCCCAAGGCGATGGGGCTGGGCGACTGTATCGACTGCGATCTTTGCGTGCAGGTCTGCCCGACCGGTATCGATATCCGCGACGGCCTGCAGTACGAGTGCATCAACTGCGGCGCCTGCGTCGATGCCTGCGACCAGACCATGGAGCGGATGGGTTACCCGAAAGGGCTCATCAGCTACACCACAGAGCACAAGCTGGCCAACGACTCCACTCATGTGGCGCGGCCCAAGCTGATCGGTTACGGCTTGGTGATGGCGGTGATGCTGGGAGTCTTTGTCTACAACGCCATGTCCATCATGCCGATGGGGCTCGATATCCTGCGGGATCGCAACCAGCTGTTCCGCGAAAACAGCGAGGGGCTTATCGAGAACACCTACACCCTCAAGATCCTCAACAAGACCCTGCAGTCCCAGACCTACCAGCTGGATGTGGAGGGCTTGCCCGAGTATCAGTGGTTCGGCCCCCGTGAAGTGACCCTGAAGGCGGGCGAGATCTACACCCTGCCGGTCAGTCTGGCGGTCGATCCCTACAACCTGAAACGGCCGGCGCTGGATATCCAGTTCGTGCTGAAACGGGAGGGGGCGGCGCCCGATGACCGCAAGGGCAACCTGCGCCAGGGCAGCAAGTTTATCAGCCGGTTGTAACTGCGTGTGGCTGCGGGGCGGGCGTTATGCCAGTCCGGTCACCAGCGAGCACGGCAATGGCGGGCAGTGGTGATAGAATGGGGCGCATCGGCGCCCCTTTCTTTATGGTGGATGACATGCGTTTCAACTATTCCGACCTCAATCCCGACCTCATCATGGATGCGCTCGATCTCAGTGGCCTGCGGCTCGACTCCGGCCTTATCGAGCTCAACAGCTACGAAAACCGGGTCTACCAGTTTCAGGATGAGGATCGTCGCCGCTATGTGGTGAAGTTCTACCGTCCCGGCCGCTGGAGCCGGACCCAGATCCTCGAGGAGCACGAGTTTGCCACCCGTCTCGCCGAGGCGGAGATCCCGGTCGCCGCGCCGCTCGCCTTCGCGGGCGAGACCCTGCTGGAGCACGAGGGTTACCCCTTTGCCATCTGGCAGAGCGTCGGTGGCCGCCAGTTCGAGGTGGATAACCTCGATCAGCTGGAGTGGGTAGGGCGTTTCCTCGGTCGTATTCATCAGATCGGCGCCAGCAAGCCGTTCCACCATCGGGTGCGGCTCGATGTGGAGAGCATGCTGCACGAACCGCGTCAGCTGCTGGCGTCTGGCGAGTGGCTGCCAAGCGGGCTGGCGAAGCAATTCTTCGGGGTGCTGGACGAGCTGATCAAGCATGTCAGCGACGCCATGACCCTCGATGTGGCGCAGATCTCCCTGCATGGCGACTGCCACCCGGGCAACATCCTCTGGCGCGATGGCCCCATGTTTGTCGATCTCGATGATTGCCGCACCGGCCCCGCGATTCAGGATCTCTGGATGATGCTCAGCGGCGAGCGCCACGAGCAGCAGATCCAGCTCGACACCCTGCTGGCGGGCTACGAGGAGTTTATGGAGTTCGACTCGCGAGAGCTGGCGCTGATCGAGCCGCTGCGGGCGATGCGCATCGTTCATTACATGGCCTGGCTGGCACGGCGCTGGGAAGATCCTGCCTTCCCCCGTCACTTCCCCTGGTTCAATACCGATCACTACTGGCGTCAACAGATAGCGACACTGCACGATCAGCTGGAGGCACTCAAGGCGCCGCCGCTGAGCCTGATGCCAAACTGGTGAAATGGAAGGGATATTGCGCGGCCAGTGGGACTCGATCTCCGGCCCTAACCATTGACGTTAGCATGGCGAAACAATAGGCTTGGCACTGCTTCGGTTCGCCGGGCGTGCCTCACAGTGATCCCTTAACAGGAAACATCATGAAAAAAGTTCTATTTTTCCTTGCTGCCATGCTGATGATCCCCATGGTTCACGCCGCCCCCGAGTTCAAGGAAGGCGTCAACTACGATGTAGTCAAACAGACTGGCAGTGCCCAGCCGGAAGTGATGGAGTTTTTCTCCTACTACTGCCCGCACTGCGCCACCTTCGAACCGATCGTTGAACAGTTGAAGGCCGGGTTGCCAGAGGGTGTGCCCCTCAAGAAGAACCCGGTTGCCTTCCTCGGCCGCGAGATGGGCCCCGAGATGCAGCGCGCCTATGCCGTTGCCAGCCTGCTCAATGCCGAAGCCAAGCTGACTCCGGCCATCTTTACCAAGATCCACACCCAGCGTCAGCCGCCGATGAGCCGTGACGATGTGAAGAAGATCTTCGTGGACAATGGCGTACCGGCTGAAGAGTTCGACGGTGCCGTCGACAGCTTTGCCGTCTCCGGCATGGTCTCCCAGTTCGATCGCAACACCGAGAGCTACAACATTCGCGGTGTACCGGCCTTCCTGGTGAATGGCAAGTACATGGTGAAGATTGAATCCATCACCTCTCAAGAGCAGTTCAACAAGCTGGTGCAGTTCCTGCTGGCCAAGAAAGACTGATACCCCTTGAGTCGATAAAAAGCCCGCCGGTGCGAACCGGCGGGCTTTTTGTTTTCTGGTGTTCGGGAAGATCAGACCCCGACGTGGAACGCCTGTTTGAGGTTGCGGATAAACTCCGCATCCCGGCAGAGTGTCTTGCCCGGGCTGTCGGAGATCTTGGCAACCGGGCCTCCATTGCACTCGATCAGCTTGAAGACGATGTTCATCGGGCTGACACCGGGCAGATCGCAGGTGAGCTTGGTGCCGATGCCGAAGCTGGTATTGATGCGGCCACGGAAGTGGCGGAATAGCTGCACCGCCTTGTCGAGGTTGAGCCCGTCGGAGAAGACCAGGGTCTTGTCGGTAGGATCGATGCCGAGCCGCTGATAGTGGCTGATCGCCTTCTCGCCCCACACCACGGGATCGCCGGAGTCGTGACGCAAGCCCTGATAGCTGCTGGCCAGCTCGAAGTCGAAGTCCCTCAGGAAGGCATCCATGGTGATGCAGTCGGTCAGGGCGATGCCGAGATGGTCGGTGAACTCGTCCAGCCAGCTGGTGAGGGCAGCGCGCTGGCTGTGTTCCAGCGGGAAGCCGAGCTGCTGGTGCGCCTGGAACCACTCATGGGCCTGGGTGCCGACCGCGGGCAGCTTGTACTTCTGGGCCAGCATGTAGTTGCTGGTGCCGCGAAACGCCGGCAGCCGCTCCTTGAGGCGACCCACCACCGCATCCTGCACCGCGTGGGAGAAGCGGCGGCGGGTGCCGAAGTCGATGAGGTTGAACTCGCTCATCTCGTCGCTGCTCAGCTCCTTCTCCAGCTTGTCGATCTTCTGATCGAGCCGCTCCAGCGCATGGCTGACGCCGAACTGGGGGTAGCGGAAGCGGTTGCGCATCTCGCTGATGATGGCGAGCACCGGGATCTCCCACAGGATCACATCCTGCCAGGGGCCCTCGACCCGCACATTGATGCGGCCATCCTGCTCGAACACTTTAAGCAGCGAGGCGTCGAGCGGCTTGCGGCGCAGGTGGTCGAGGTAGTCAGGGGTGAAGAAGGGACGCTCGGCCAGAAAATCGAGCTCTGGCTTGGTCAGTCGCAGGGAACCGGCGAGGCGCAGTTGCTCCTCGATCTGCCCCATCATGGGCAGCAGATCCTCTTCATTGCGGCTGTGAAACTCGGCCACCACCTCGGCATCCGGATAGCGATGGAACACCGCCTGCTGCATATGCAGCTTGTAGGCATCGGTGTCGAGCAGGCTGGTGAGGATTGGGGGCATATCAGGCTCCTCGCAGACTGGTGAGCACGATGGAGCTCCCCTGCCGCATATGTAACGTGCAGGCGTCGGTGTCGAGCAGGCTGGTAAGAATCGGTGGCATATCAGGCGTCCAGCAGGCGTTGTACATCGATCAGGGTTTGGGCCAGTTCGGCGCCAGCCTCAATCATCTGGGTGTGGGCGCTGGCAACCGTCGCGGGGGCGATGCCACGGCAGGCATCGAGATGGACGATCACCCGGAAACCGGCGCGGCGCAGTTGCAGCACGCTGGTTTTGACACAGTAGTCGGTGGCGAGGCCGCCGACCAGTACGGTATCGACCTTGCGGGCTTGCAGGAATTCGATGAGTCCGGTGCTGCGCCGTTCAGCCAGGTCGTGGAAGCAGGTGCCGTAGGGATGGAGATCCGGTTCGACCCCCTTCCAGACGAAGAAGTCATAGTCGATGGGAGCGGGCAGGCCGTCGAGCAGCTCGAAGCCCTTGCTGCCCGGTACGCAGTGCACTGGCCAGGTGAGGTCGGCGTTGGGCAGATCCAGCGGCAGCAGCATGCCGGCGGGGTCAGAAACGGCCCAGTCGGCATTGGCAGGGTGAGAGTCTTTGCTGCCGATCCGCAGTGTGGCGAGGGTGGCCTGAGCGTTTAGCGCAGCCACAATATCATCACCGCCCGCGACGGGCAGTTCGTTCGGGCAGAGGGGGGTAAAGCCCTTCTGCACATCAATATCCAGGCTGGCGACGGTTCCCATGATTGGCTCCTGCACATACTATTCGTGTGATATTATCTACCAAACATTAATGGAAGGCGAGCAGGGCGATCGGCATGCTGAGAATGAGTCTGGATATGGTGGTGCTGCGGTTGCATGAGGAGCGGCTCGAGCTGCTCCTCGAGACCCGCGATCGCCCCCCCTTTGCCCACTGCTGGCAACTGCCGGCGCTGCGCATCGACGAGACCCGGGATCGGGATCTGGATGCCGCCCAGCGCCGTCTGCTGGCGGAGTGGGGGCTCGGTCACTGCTACAGCGAGCAGGTCTGCACCCTCGGCAACCTGGAGCGGGATCCCCGCGGCTGGTCCACGACCCTGGTCTATCTCTGTCTGGTCGATCCGGAAGTGGAGGCGATCCACGGTTGCTGGCATCCGCTCGCCAACCTGCCGGGGCTGAGTCTCGCCTTTGACCATGCCCAGCTCATCGCCAAGGGGTTGGAGCGGCTGCGGATCAAGAGCCGTTACAGCACCCTGCCGCTACAACTGCTGGGGCCCGAGTTCACCCTCTCCGAGGTGCAGCGCGCCTTCGAAATCATCCTGCAAACACCCATGAATACGGCGGCATTTCGCAAGCGGATCCATCGCGCCGACATTCTGGTTGATACCGGCCGCAAGCGTACCGGCAAACAGCGCCCCGCCATTCTCTATCGGCTGGAGAGTCCCTGCTGCGTGATGTTCGATCAGGTGATGCATGGAGCGGAAGCATGAGTGAGACCAGCGTTCACAAGGTGCTGGTGAGTGCCTGCTTGCTGGGTCAGCCGGTGCGTTACGACGGTCAGAGCAAGGGGATCGTCAGCGACTGGCTGAGTGAGCTGGGTGCCGAGGGGCGGGTGCTGGCCTTCTGCCCCGAAGTGGCGGGCGGTCTGCCGACCCCACGCCCCCCTGCCGAACGGCAGGGCGAGCGGGTAGTGACGGCGAGCGGGCTGGATGTGACTGCCGAGTTCGACCGTGGCGCCGAGCTGGCGCTGGAAATCTGTCAGACGCAGGGCATTCGCTTCGCCCTTCTGAAAGAGGGGAGCCCCTCATGTGGCAGCGGCCGTATCTATAACGGCCGCTTTGAAGGTGTTTCTGTGGCGGGCGAGGGCAAGACCACCGCCCTGCTGCGCCGCCACGGGATTGCTGTCTTTTCCGAAGATCAGTTGGCCGAGTTGGCTTCTGCGCTCTCTTTGGATTCCTCCCCGGATTTGGCGGCAACCGGCAGCGGCGCCTGACCGCTCTGCCACCCCTCCAGCACCTCGTCCTTCTCCTGCCAGCGCTGGTTTAGCCACTCCTGAAAACCGCGCTTGAACTGCTTGTCGTTGAAGTAATCTCCTATCAGCTGCTCATTCACCGGCAGCTCCTCAATCCGCACCTGAATGCGTTTTACCCGCCCCATCAGGAAGTCCTTGAACGGGGTCTCGGCGTTGTCCGGATAGCGGATGGTGACGTTGATCAGGCTGTCGAACTGTTCGCCCATGGCGGCCAGTGTGAAGGCCAGCCCCGCCGCCTTGGGCGGCATCAGGTGACGATAGCGGGAGCGGGCCGCATCCCGTTTCTGCTCGGTGAAGCGGGTTCCTTCCACGAAGTTGATGACGGTAGTGGGGATGTGGCGAAACTTCTCGCAGGCGTTGCGGGTGGTCTCGATATCCTTGCCGCGCAGGTGCGGGTTCTTCAGCAAAAACTCCCGTGAGTAGCGGCGCATAAAGGGCATATCGAGCCCCCAGCAGGCGAGCCCCAGCAGCGGGATGTAGATGAGCTCGTGCTTCATGAAGAACTTGGGCACCGGCAGCCTATCCCGGAACAGGTGGCCGAGCACCACGATATCGGTCCAGCTCATGTGGTTGCTGATGATGAGATACCAGCCATCCTTGCGCAGCTTGGTATTGTCCTCCACCTGCCAGTCAATACGGGTGGTGAGGCGGATCACCAGCGCATTGCAGGCCAGCCACAGACGCATGAATCGGTTGTTGAGGCGACTGCAGGCGCGACCAAAGGCCGGGATCGGCAGCAGCAGTTTGGCCAGCGACACCAGCAGGATCAGACTGGCGCACAAGGCGGTGAAAAGGATGGTCAGGCCCGCGCTGATGATCAGCACCAGCGGGCCGGGAAGCAGGGATAGCATGAGTGTTTACTGCGCCTTGGTTGCCAGCAGTTGGCTCAGGGTCTGGTCCTTTTCGTGCCAGATCCCGTTCAACCACTGTTGAAACTCTTGTTGGAACTCGGGGTCATTGAAGTAATCCCCCACCAGCTTGCGGTCGATCGGCAAATAGCGGACCTGAACCTTGATTTGCCCGACCCGGCCACACATGAAGTCCCAGTAGCTGGGGATGCCGTCCGGATAGGCGATGGTGACATCCACCAGTTGATGCAACTGGTCACCCATGGCTGCCAGGGTAAAGGCGATGCCGCCTGCTTTCGGTTGGAGCAGGTGACGATAGGGCGAACCCTGCTTCTGATGTTTGCCCTTGGTGAAGCGGGTGCCTTCGACGAAGTTCATCACACTCACCGGAATGTGGCGGAACCTGGCACAGGCCTTACGGGTTGTTTCTATGTCTTTTCCCTTCAGATGGGGATGCTTTTCCAGAAATTTCCTGGAATATCGCCGCATGAAGGGGAAGTCGAGCGCCCACCATGCCAGGCCGAGAAAAGGTACCCAAATAAGCTCTTTCTTGAGGAAAAACTTCAGGAAGGGGATTTTTTGGTTAAAAACCCGCTGCAATACCAGTATGTCGACCCAGGATTGATGGTTGGCAATCACCATATACCACTCATTCCGGCGCCCTTTGTCCACTCCGACCACCTCGAAAGGGGTTTTGATGATGGTTTTCTGGATCAGATTGTTGAAACCGATCCAGCAGCTGGCACAGCCATCGAGCAGCCAGTTGCAGAGGGTGCGCCACCCCTTGAGGGGGAGCAGGAGCTTGAGCAGACCCAGCGAGAAGATGGGGACAAACCAGAAGAGGGTGTTGAAAAAATAGAGCAGGGTGGAGAGACTGCCGCGCAGTCGCTCTGTCAGCTTGTTGGGCATGAGTCGGGTCCGTCTTGCTGTCGATAAAGGGCCATCAAGTGGTCAGATCTGTGGCCATAATATCAGCCGATTGCCTGCGAGACCATTCAGAGCCTTTACGGGGTTGGACTCACCCTTTCCCTTCTGTCAGCTGCTGCGCAGTCGCGACAGCAGCCTGTCCATGGCGCGATAACCGAGCGCCTCGATAAGATGCTCCTTGCCGATGGCGGGTTGCCCGGCCAGATCGGCGATGGTGCGTGACACCCGCAGGATGCGATGCCAGGCCCGGATGCTGAGCCCCAGCTTCTGGATGGCGTTCTCCAAAAATTCGGCATCTTGCGGTGATAAGCGGCAAATATTCTCTATCTCACGGCTATCCAGCAGGTTGTTGAGCTTGCCGTTACGGCTCAGCATGCGCTCTCGCGCCGCCAGTACCCGATCGCGGATCTGCTGACTAGACTCCCCCCGCTCCGCCTTGCCGGTCAGGCTCCCCTTGGGTAGCAGTGGCACTTCCACAGTCAGATCGAAGCGGTCGAGAAAGGGGCCGGAGAGCTTGCCGAGGTAGCGCAAGATCTGATCCGGGCTGGAGCGGGTCTGGCCGTCGCCATAGTGGCCGCAGGGGCTGGGGTTCATGGCGCCCACCAGCTGAAAGCGGGCGGGAAAATCCACCTGACGGGCGGCCCGGCTGATGGTGATGTGGCCTGTCTCCAGCGGCTCGCGCAGGGAGTCGAGCACCTTGCGCTCGAACTCGGGCAGCTCGTCGAGAAACAGCACCCCGTTGTGGGCCAACGAAATTTCGCCGGGCCGCGGGTGGCTGCCACCGCCCACCAGCGCCACTGCCGAGGCACTGTGGTGCGGCGTGCGGTATGGCCTGTGGTGCCAGTGACCGGCGCGCGGGGTGAGGCCACCGATGGAGTGGATGGCGGCGGTCTGCTGCGCCTCTTGCTCGCTGAGCGGCGGCAGAATGCCGGGCAATCGGCTCGCCAACATGCTCTTGCCGGTGCCGGGCGGGCCGATGAACAGCAGGTTGTGGCTGCCGGCGGCGGCGATCTCCAGTGCCCGCTTGGCCTGTGACTGGCCGATCACATCCTGCAGGTCCGGCACATCGGGCAGGCTCTCCGCGTTTTGGGGATCCGGCAGCGGCAGCTCGTATTGGCCTGCCAGCCAGGCGGTGACGGCCAGCAGTTGGTGGGCGGTGCGCACCTCGGCATCCTGAATGAGAGAGGCTTCGGGGCCGTTCTCTCGCGGCACCAGCAGGGTGCGCCCCGCATCCCGGCAGGCGAGCACGGCGGGCAGCACCCCGAGCACAGGGCGGATCTCTCCGGTCAGGGCCAATTCCCCTAAAAATTCGTGATCGAGCAGATATTTTGCAGGTATCTGCTTGGAAGCGGCAAGAATACCGATGGCGATGGCCAGATCAAAGCGGCCTCCCTCCTTGGGCAGATCGGCGGGGGCCAGATTGACCGTGGTATACTGCTCTTGGTAGAGAACTAAAGGCGGTGCCATGACCATTGCATACTCATACATAAGATTCAGTACAGCCGCTCAACAAGAGGGTGACAGCCTAAACAGGCAGATTGCAGCCAGTCGAGACTGGTGCAAGCAGCGTGGGATCGAGCTATCAGATAAGACATACAGGGATCTCGGTGTCAGTGCATATCGAGATAAGAAGCGGGTGGATCTTGCTGCCATGTTGCAAGCGGTGGAGCTTGGCACTATCAAGGCTGGTGATTACATCATCCTTGAAAACCTCGACCGCTTGAGCCGTCAGGGCATCGATAAGACACAAGAGATCATCAAATCAATCCTTCGCCACGGTGTGAACATCGTATCTCTTCAAGATGGCTTAGAGCTGGATAGTTCCAGCGTAAATGACTTGGTATCGGTCATTAGGATCGCACTCAGTGCAGATCTAGCACACAAGGAAAGTGTCAAGAAATCCGAACGGGTGAGTGCTGCAAAGCAGGCTCAGCGGGAGCAAGCAAAGCAGGGTAAGGCAATCAACAAGCGGTTGCCTTACTGGCTTGAGAGAAATGATGACGGTTACCAGTTCAATGATGGCGTTGATGCTGTCAGTTTGATGATCCAGCTTCGGACAGATGGCCTAGGGTTCCATAAGATTGCCATGGCCCTAAATGCTTCTGAATTCAAACCACGCTGGGCTGACCATTGGTCTGATACTACGATCCGGAACATCCTCAGTAGTCCCGCCCTTTATGGTCGTTACCAGTTCAGAGATGGTGACGGAGTTGATGATTACTATCCGGCGCTGGTCTCCTATACAGAGTTTAAAGCCTTCCAGAGCACGTACACGGCCTCAGCTGGTGGACAGGAACACCATAACCATCTGTTCGGTCTGGTGCGCTGTGGGGCCTGTGGTGGGGCTATGAGCAAGAAGGTGAGTAAGCGCAAGGTTGCTGGAGAATGGAAACGTTATAAGGGATGGATTTGCACTAAAACGCTGTCCGGTGCATGTGCTCAGAAATCGCCAATGATGGATCTGGATACATTGGTCATTAAGGCTGTGAAGCGTTTAAAGGTATCCGACTCCAAGAAGATCAGCCGTGAGGCAAACCAACTGGATCAGGAGATTGATACCAAGAAGGCACGATTGGACGAGATTACACAGGCTCTGGTGTCTGGTAATGGTTCGGTCAGTGTCCTGAGTGCTGCTGCAAGCACCGTGGAGAGAGAGTTAAAGGCTCTGCTGGCTCAGCGTAAGGATTCTGTCAGGACGTCTCATAGTGAGATTCAGACACTCTATGGCCTACGTGATGACCCTAAGTTGTTCAACGTTGCATTGAGGCGGGTAGTTGACCGGATAACGGTATCACATAAGGGATCGTCTACTTGGCATGTAGCCATCCACCAGCGAAACGGGCACCTGATTTCGGTTGCTGCATTCCGCAAAAGTCAGCGGAGTCCTTGGCAATATCTCTTTGGCAATACTGCGGAGATTGCGGCGATTGGATCGAAGAGTGGATTGGAAGAATGGGAGGTTGAGTCATATTGAATGACTAAGGTTCAGAACTATTGATATGTTATTGACAAAGTTGTTTCAATAGTTCTGGAGCCTTGTCAAACCATGACCATTTATTATGGTCGCGTATATTCATCAAAATTTAAAAGTGGTTTCAAAGAGATTTCAAGTATCTACTAATCCAGTTTTCTTGACGAACTAATCTTGTTTTAAGTGCTGTATCTTCATCTATTTCAACTATTGGTTGATAACCATGGCATTTATAAGTGAATGGAGAGAAATTATAGTAATTAAAACCTTCTTTTCGGATTGTTTTATTTTGCATGTTCTCTAAGTATTCACAATAAAAAACCCCATTGCTCGTTAGCACGAATAGTTTTGGCCATGTTCTGTACACTTCGGCAGCATAAAAAAATCTAGGTTTGCTCATGGTAACACTCATCTTAGTTTGTTATTTTATAATAACCGCCACATTCGCGAAAGTATGTTCGATGTACATCATGCGAAGTCACATTAGTTTTCGCTAAGATTGATTTCATGTCTCTTTCAGCCTTTTTGTTTATTTGCATTACAGCGTAGTCAGACATGTCATGAAAGTATTTTAGATGGTCTATCCAGCCCTGCCGATCACTGTAATCGAGCGTGGATGCACCATAGGTAAATGCAATGCATCGTTGAGCCTGTGCAATGGGGACATTCTTCGCATTTTTGCGACGTTGCATTTCAGACTTTTCTGATATCTGAGAGGTGTCAAATTGACTGGCATCGAGAGCCGATACTACAGGAAAGACGGTGGGAACATTCGCGATTACATTCGAAGAAAGTAAAAATACGAGGGAGGGAAGAATTATTTTTTTTATCATGTTTAATCCAAAAAAATAAAAATGCGATAGTACTACTATTATCAAAAGTGATATAAAAGTCAATGGATATTGCAACACATGATAAGAACTAAAGTGAAACAATTATCTTATCGAAATTCAAATAGGTACATATTAAGTTCATCTTATTTTTAGGCTAATGCTAATCGCCTTGATGTACCGGTACAGGGTAGCCACTCCCACGCCTGCCGCCTTCGCTGCATCTTCCTTGCTCACGCCCTTCTCAATGAGCCCCAGTGCTTTCTCACACTTCGCCACGGTCTCCGGCGACTGCTTACGCCCAGTGAACTTGCCCGCCGCCTTAGCCTTCTCTATGCCCTCTGCTGCGCGTCTACGCCGATCCTCGTAGTCCTTCCGTGCGGTGGTTGCCAGTATCTCCAACAGCATGTTGTTCACATGGTGAAGGATGTCAGATACCAATCCGGTGTTGCTGGTTAGCACCAGATGACTTGTTGGCAGGTCGATGGACACTAGATGGATTTTCTTGTCTTCAATGGTGCGCTTGAGGGTTCGCCAGTCTTCCGCAGTGAGACGGGTCAGACGGTCGATTTGTTCGACTAACAGAACGTCCCCAGCTTCAGCCTGTTCAAGTAGACGGCTTAGCTCAGGGCGATTGAGAGTGGCACCAGATACGTTCTCGATGAAGGTTGCCGTTATGGTATGGCCCACACTGGCGGCAAACTGATTGATGGCTTCAAGTGCGCGGGATGCGTCTTGGTGGTAGGTGGATGCTCTCAGATAGGCAAGGATCTTCATTGTCTCTCACATAGGTTTTATCTTGTGAAGTAAATGATAACCCTATCACATGTGTCTCATCAATAGTCTAATGATAGATTTCTATCACATGACTGGTGGCTCTCGTTTGGGGATAGTCTAATGATAGGGTGTGTGTGCCCTTGGATCTGGGCAATCGCTAGGTATCGTTTAAGTTTTGGTATGCAGTAGGGATTACTTCTGGTCAATAGATGAGCAGGCTTGCTGTCTGGGAGTTGCTGGGCCTCTGTCCCAACTAGGATCGATTACGTGGTCTGCATTTGGTCTAGACCGATTCGGGATTGATTCCTAAGTGGGGGTCGAATGCCCCCCCCGTTGAGTTGATTAGTGTGTTAACCGTTTGAATCTAGTCTGTAGGCGAAATGTACGTGGATAGGAATTTTTCTACGGCGGAATGCGGCTCTCAGGCCGATCCATGGTTTGCAAGTATTGAGGCCAGCGACTTTGCTGCACAGGTGCGGACATCATCTAGGCTAAGGTCATTGAACCGACTATCAACTATCCCATCAAACGATTTGTAGGCATCAATCGCCTTGGCTCGTGGGCTAATGCTCTCGGTGTACTGCCCTCGTGACTTGGCAAGCATTAAGTAATCTGCGGCATCTTCTACCGTCAGGCCGCATTTGAATGCAGTCATACAGATCTTGAATGCGCCATTGTGTCGATTACCTGCACCCAATCCGGCAATGATTGCATCAACGGCCTTGTCGCAATATGCCCGAGCTCTGTGCTCGTTGTATGAGCCACTCTGAGAGGCTATACGGCGCTGCTCCATCAATCGCTGCTCGTTCGCTGCTATCGCATCAAACTCTGCTTGCCATCGCTTCAGAGACAACGTAGACGGCTTAGGATTGAACGTGGCATCAGGATCGTAAGAGAGGTAGGTCAGGCGGTTGAAGTTGCACGTAGACTTATCAAGTTCTTGCTCTGGCGCTCCCAGATTCACAAACAGTTTGAAAATCTTTTTGTAGCAGTATTGATACCATTCAGGTTCCTGCTTTCGATAGTCAGTCATCAGTCCCACCTTCAGACCACCAGACGGACTGATAAAGGTAAATGCGATGTACGATGCTACTCGGCTGTTCAGTATCAGCTGACGTAGTTCTTCAGCTACTGTTTGTCCAATGTTATCCACGTCCATGACCATAATCCCGTTGTGAGCCATTGCCTTGTCTTGGGCCACACCACCAGTCAGGTCTTCGTATTCGCCCATAAGCATTGCAGGTAGCTCGCCCTTGATTGCGTCTGCTTCCTTCTTGCGGCCCTTTGCTCGGAGTTGTCGAATGGATTCAATGTGCGTATCCAAACCAAGTCCACCAGCACGAATGCAGTTGATGACCGTTTCAAGGTCGTGGATGGATAGGTCAGTTGCGTGTTTATGTTTCTTCAAGGTGATTTTCACGGTGTTATCTCGTAAGTTATTGTTCTTAAATGGCAATCAAAAAAACGTGAAAAACTTGAGGGAGTTTTATTTGCTTAAGGTCTTTAGCAAATGGTTTTCCCTCAGAAACTTCACGTTTTTGGTAGTCGCTAGATGGATGGTTAGATACCTAGCATGGATAGGCCATTGACCTGTTGCTTGATGGTCTTCGTCTTGGTATCAGCAATGGTTTTCTTGGTGTGCCCAGTTGCATGACAGAATGCTTCAGTGGTGTGCCCTGCCCCAGTGATTACCTTTTCCCGAACCCTGAATCGGTTGTGTTCTGCACTGCTCAACGGCACATCCCATCCAACACGAGGGTCAGGTAACGTCCACGTTCCATGGTCATCAATCACAAACCCAGTCAGGAACCGGAACAGGTTTAACCTCATTCGCTTCTGCTCATCGGTGTGCCATTCCCATTCGCGACTTGCAGGCATCAACTGTTCCCAGAAAGCACTAGCCACCTGTTCGAGCACTTCACTACTGATCCGTGTACTGGTGAGCTGCTTCTTGAACTCGGCCACTACAGCGGTGGTGGTGTCTCTCATCGTGATATCCCGAACGGTGACCATCATCCATTTCCTGCCCCGAGCATTAACCTTTGAGTAGACCTGCCAGCAATCACCACGGACACCAGTGTTTTGTATGGCTACCCACTCTCGATGCCACTCGATTGCCGATTCTAGAGGCCCCTCAAACTTCGCAGGGTCGTGTGTAGCGGTCAGACTCACGATTAACGGGTGATCGGACTGCTCAATACTGTACGGCAATCCATGTTCTTCTATTGCTCTCAGGAGCGCCTTCCGAGAGATGTTCTTCAGTGCTTTGAGCTCTTCGACTTCAGTTAGTGACAGTGCCTCGCACTGATACCCGTAGTCGTTCAGCTGGTGGATTATCTGCACTCCAAAGTATCCACGGGGACTGTGCTCAGCCATCAGGCTGTAGAGGTTCGCCTTGTCTCGGTACACTGGATCCTGCCATTTGCACTTGTCAGCTAAGACGCTCTCAGAATGCGAGATCGTCCTTCTACCGCCCTCGTGGACGTGGATCAGTTGGTCGCCTTCAATCACCAGTTGATCGGTGCCTTCGCCAGTAATCAACCAGTGAGTTGCCTGCTTACGGGCTCGCCCTTGTTGCTGGAAGACCAGCCCCGCATCACACTGAGTGGAAATAACATGGAAGTCGTCATTGAAGTTGATACCTTCGGCAAGACAGTTAGTAGCAATAACTACCTGATACCCACCAGCAACAACAGATGAGTGCTCAATCATCTTTTCGTAGGCAATCATCGCGGGGCTACCATCCTTAGAAATCGTCTCGCTGGTCATCACGATGGCCGTAATACCCTTGTCCTCTAGATGGCGGCAAATTGCATTCGACTTTTCAGTAGAGTTGACGAATACCAAAGCGGGTTTATCTTCGCTAGAAATTGCACCAACAATGGTTGCAACAATGTATCTGGTGTTCTGGGCAATCACACTATTAGTCTCAATCTGAACGACGTTCAGATTTCGTTTAAACGAGCCTTCGATAGTAGTAATAGTGGTCGGTCTTACGGGCAGAAGGTCAACATTACACGTTGCTGAGTACAAGTAGACGGGAATGTTATTGGATGCTTCTTTGATAGTTTCAATCAATGCTTCAACGGGTGCCCGAAATCCACCTGAGTAGAGAATCTGACATTCGTCTACGTGCATCTCTCTAATACGTTTCAGGTCGAGTTTGTCCAGCTTCTCTATCTGCTCAAAAGTTAGATTATATCTACCATCACGTCGTGCAGACGCTCGCTCTTGCTGTAGGATTGCCTTGACGGGGAACACCACGGCACCGTTGTTATTGTTGGCGCTTGTGGTCATGTGGTAGGTCTTGCCGACGCCAGTTGCAGCCTGAATGAGGTGTATGCCAGTCTCTTTGGGGAGGTGGTCTGCTACGTCACTTAATCGCTGACCTTCTGCCAGTTTTATTATTTTCTCTAATGCCATTAATCATTGCTCTATTCTCCATAATAAAGTTGCTCACAAGTTGATAGGATTTACTTAGCTGCTTTGATTAGCTGCCCAAGTCGTTCATTGATTGCACCATTCGATGGGGTTCGGATGGCGTGTTTAACTCTGAAGTGATTTAACTTTTGCTTTGTTGTACTCAGTGCAATCGCGGCAAGAGTAGTTCCGTATTTCTCGATAAGGGATTTGGTGTGAAGTTCTTCTCTATTCATATGATACCTTAATAGTTGATAATACTGGTGGTATAAATCACAGGCAAAAAGAAGGCTGCTAAAAAATAGCAGCCAGCTTTTCGAGCAATCTGTATGACACCAGATAAGACAATCTTACCATAGATAACGGGGTTATAAACTTGACTTATTAAAAAAGTTGTGGGCATCGCCCACTGTAAACCGTCAGTTTGTTACTATAATACTTATAGAGGAAGAGTGACGTGTTTACTATAGAGAGTCCCTATCCCTTCGGGATATGTGGATTATTTTTTTGTATAAAAAATTTTAAATAAAAAATAATAATATATTTTATTTATTTTTTGATTTGCATAAATCACATGCTTTCCCACTAAAGTAAGTTAACTGTGATGTGTTTGCTCGGGAACTCGAAATTGCCGTTGAGCAGGGCGCTGCGCACCCGATCTCGCGACTCCTTCACCGAGGTTTCCGGCAGGCCGACCATGTTGAAGGCGGGCAGGCCGTTGGAGAGGTGAACTTCCACTGTAACTTGCGGGGCCGCGATCCCGAGGCTGGCACGGCTATAAACCACAGCTAATGACATAAATCCCGTCCTTGAGTTGATATATGTTCTGACTAACTGCTTGTTGTTGGTTTTTTATTCCAGAGTTCCGGCTGAGGAATAGCCAAAATCAGTGGGTTGTCACAGAAAAAAGGCTTGCCCAATAAAAATCACCGTGCTAGTTCTAATAGCCATTCGCGGTAGAAACCGCCCCAATTTCACAGGATTTCCGGTTGTAACTATGAACATGGCCTCCCGTTTCGTCAGCATTATTGTGGTCCTAGTGGTGATTATTATCTCACCGCTCGGGGCTCGTTTAGCTGCACGGAACAAGGGATAGACCCACCACCGGACAGAACGAAACAAGCGACCCCCGAGCCTCACAGCTCGGGGGTTTTTTTTCGACCAAAGGACAGGATTTTCCACATGAACGGCGCGCAGTTTTTGGTACAGGCTCTCAAGAAACAGGGTGTGACCCAGGTGTTTGGTTACCCGGGCGGTGCCATCATGCCGGTCTACGATGCCCTGTATGACGGTGGTCTGGCCCATCAGCTCTGCCGCCACGAGCAGGGCGCCGCCATGGCGGCGGTGGGCTATGCCCGCGCCTCCGGTCAGGTGGGGGTCTGCATCGCTACCTCCGGCCCCGGCGCCACCAATCTGGTGACCGGTCTGGCGGAGGCGCTGCTCGATTCGGTGCCGCTGGTGGCCATCAGCGGTCAGGTGCCCTGTTCCGCCATCGGTACCGATGCGTTTCAGGAGGTCGACGTGCTCGGCATGTCCCTCTCCTGTACCAAGCACTCCTTTATGGTGACCGATGCCGCCGATCTGGGGCGAGTGCTGGCAGAAGCTTTCGCCATCGCCACCGAAGGTCGCCCCGGCCCTGTGCTGATCGATCTCCCCAAGGATGTGCAACTGGCCGCGGTGCCTGCCCAGAGCCCGCTGTTTGCAGTGGAAGAGCCGGAGGTGCTCAACCCCTCGGATCTGGCCGCGGCCCGCACCCTGCTGGCTGCCGCCGAGCGCCCGGTGCTCTACGTCGGTGGTGGAGTGGGCATGGCCAATGCCGAGCAGCAGTTGCGCGACTTTGCTGCCGCAACCGGCATGCCTGCGGTCACCACCCTCAAGGGGATTGGCGCGCTCGACCCCGATAGCCCCGTTTACCTCGGCATGCTCGGCATGCACGGCACCAAGGCGGCCAACTACGCGGTGCAGCAGTGCGATCTGCTGCTGGTGGTAGGGGCTCGTTTCGATGACAGGGTGACCGGCAAGCTGGAGGAGTTTGCTCCCGAGGCCAAGGTGATCCATCTCGATGTGGATGCTGCCGAGTTCGGCAAGCGCCGCGCCGCCGAGGTGGGTATCCGCACGGATCTCAAACAGGTGCTGCCGCGCCTCGCCATGCCCCTCTCCATCGACCCCTGGCGTGAGCACTGCGCAAACATGGCCCGCGAGTATGCATTTCGCTATGACCATCCGGGTCAGGCCATCTACGCCCCGGCCCTGCTCAAGCAGCTCTCCGCCAGATTGCCGGAGAGCAGCGTGGTGGCCTGCGATGTGGGTCAGCACCAGATGTGGGTGGCCCAGCACATGCGCTTCACCAGCCCGCGCAACCACCTCTCCAGCGCCGGTCTGGGTACCATGGGCTTTGGTTTGCCCGCCGCCATCGGCGCCAAGATGTCGCGCCCGGAGGATGAAGTGGTGCTGGTGAGCGGTGACGGCTCTTTCATGATGAATGTGCAGGAGCTTGGCACCATCCGCCGCGCCCAGCTCAAGGTGAAGATGGTGCTGCTGGATAATCAGCGTCTCGGCATGGTGCGCCAGTGGCAGGAGCTGTTTTTCGACGGCCGCTATAGCGAGACCATCCTCTCCGACAACCCCGATTTCGTCGCCCTGGCTGCCGCTTTCGGCATTCCGGGCGAGACCATCACATGCAAGGAGCAGATAGCCGGCGCCCTCGATCGCCTGCTGACAAGCGAGAGTGCCTACCTGCTGCATGTGGCTATTTCAGAGGAAGAAAACGTCTGGCCCCTGGTTCCGCCGGGAGTCGCCAACCACCAGATGATGGAGCAACGCCCATGAACCCGCACACCCTTGCCCAGCCCGCATTTGCACAACACACCCTGCATATCCACGCCCAGCCCAGACCCGAAGTGATGGAGCGGGTGCTGCGGGTGGTGCGTCACCGCGGTTTCAATCTCTGCGCCCTTAATATGGAGCAGGATTGCCAACAGCTGCGGATCACGGTTACTGTCGAGTCGGTGCGTCCCATCCAGCAGTTGTGGAGCCAGCTGGTGAAGCTGGTGGACGTCTCCCGGGTCGATGCACTGGAACAGCAACCCCGGATCAGAGCTTAAGGAGCCAAGCCAATGTCACAGCCTTCCCAATCAGCCACTCACCCGCAATACATCTGGTTCAACGGCAAACTGGTGCCCTGGCAGGATGCCCAGGTGCACGTGATGAGCCACGCCCTGCACTACGGCTCCTCGGTGTTCGAGGGGGTGCGTGCCTACGATACCCCCAAAGGCACCTGCATTTTCCGTCTGCAGGAGCACACCCGCCGCCTGTTCGACTCCGCCAAGATCTACTGGATGGACGTCCCCTACAGCGAGTCCGACGTGAATGAAGCCTGTCGCACCGTGGTGCGCGAGAACGGCCTGAAGAGCGGCTATCTGCGCCCGCTGGCCTTTGTCGGCAACGTGGGGCTGGGGCTGCATCCGCCGCTGGATGCCAAGGTCGACCTGATGGTGGCGGCCCTGCCGTGGGGCGCCTATCTGGGGGAAGAGGGACTGAAAAACGGGGTGGATGTCTGCGTCACCTCCTGGAACCGGCTCGCCCCCAACACCATTCCCACCGGCGCCAAGGCCGGGGGCAACTATTTGTCATCCCAGCTGATCAGCCGCGAGGCCAAACGCAACGGCTTCGCCGAGGGGCTGGCGCTAGATGTGAACGGTTACCTGAGTGAAGGGGCGGGGGAGAACCTGTTTCTGGTGAAGAATGGCGTGCTGTTCACCCCGCCCGCTACCGCTGCCATCCTGCCCGGCATCACCCGCGACACCATCATGACGCTGGCCCGTGATCTGGGTTACGAGGTGCGCGAGCAGGCACTGCCCCGTGAGGCGCTCTATGTGGCGGACGAGATCTTTATGACCGGCACCGCCGCCGAGGTGACCCCGGTGCGCTCCGTCGATCGAATGAAGGTGGGCGCTGGCAGCCGTGGCCCGGTGACCGAGCAGCTGCAGAATGCCTTCTTCGGCCTGTTCAATGGCCAGACCGAAGACAAGTGGGGCTGGCTGACGCCCGTCAACGACTGATGAGAGAGGGGAGGCGCTGTGCCTCCCCGAGTCGCTTCCGGTGAGAGTTTCCCAGAGGAGCCTTCACCAGGGTCGATTCAGATCCACTCGTATCATCACCGCATAACGCATCGAGCCCATATGGGCATTCAGGGAGTAGAGACAATGCCGAAGTTGAGATCCGCCACCACCACCCACGGACGTAACATGGCCGGGGCCCGCGCCCTGTGGCGTGCCACCGGAATGACCGATCAGGATTTCGGCAAACCCATCATCGCCGTGGTCAACTCCTTCACCCAGTTCGTGCCGGGCCACGTTCACCTCAAGGATCTGGGCCAGCTGGTGGCGCGCGAAATCGAAGCCGCGGGTGGTGTTGCCAAGGAGTTCAACACCATCGCCGTGGATGACGGCATCGCCATGGGCCACGGCGGCATGCTCTACTCCCTGCCATCGCGCGAGCTGATCGCCGATTCGGTGGAGTACATGGTCAACGCCCACTGCGCCGATGCCATGGTCTGCATCTCCAACTGCGACAAGATCACCCCGGGGATGCTGATGGCCGCCCTGCGTATCAATATCCCGGTCATTTTTGTCTCCGGCGGCCCGATGGAAGCGGGCAAGACCAAGCTTTCCGACCAGATCATCAAGCTGGATCTGGTGGATGCCATGATCCAGGGCGCCGATCCCAAGGTGTCGGACGCCCAGAGCGAACAGGTGGAGCGCAGTGCCTGCCCCACCTGTGGCTCCTGCTCCGGCATGTTTACCGCCAACTCCATGAACTGCCTGACCGAGGCGCTCGGCCTCTCCCAGCCGGGCAACGGCTCCATGCTGGCAACCCACGCCGATCGCGAGCAGCTGTTCAAGCTGGCGGGCCAGCGCATCGTGACTTTGGCCAAGCGCTGGTATGAGCAGGATGACGAGACCGCTCTGCCGCGCAACATCGCCACCAAGGCGGCGTTCGAGAATGCCATGGCGCTCGATATCGCCATGGGCGGCTCTACCAATACCGTGCTGCACCTGCTGGCAGCGGCGCAGGAGGCCGGGGTGGACTTCACCATGGCTGATATCGACCGCATGTCCCGCAAAGTGCCTCAGCTCTGCAAGGTGGCGCCCTCCACCCAGAAATATCACATGGAAGATGTACACCGCGCCGGTGGCGTAGTGGCCATTCTGGGCCAGCTGGAGAAAGCGGGTCTGGTGCATGGGGATACCCGTACCGTGCTGGGTTGCTCCCTCGTCGAACAGCTCAATGAGTATGACGTCAGCCGCCAGCCGAGTCAGGAGGTGGTGGACTTCTACCGCGCTGGCCCGGCCGGGATCCGCACCACCAAGGCGTTCAGTCAGGATTGCCGCTGGCCGGAGCTGGATCTGGACCGCGCCGAGGGCTGCATCCGCTCGCTGGAAAATGCCTACAGCCAGGAGGGCGGCCTTGCCGTGCTCTCCGGCAACCTCGCGGTCAACGGTGCCATCGTCAAGACTGCCGGGGTGGATGAGGAGAACCTCACCTTCCGTGGCCCGGCCCGGGTGTTCGAGAGTCAGGAGAGCGCGGTGAGCGGCATCCTCGATGGCACCGTGAAAGCGGGCGAGGTAGTGGTGATCCGCTACGAAGGGCCGAAAGGGGGCCCGGGCATGCAGGAGATGCTCTACCCCACCACTTATCTCAAGTCCATGGGGCTCGGCAAGGCGTGTGCCCTGATCACCGATGGTCGCTTCTCCGGCGGAACTTCGGGTCTCTCCATCGGCCACGTCTCGCCGGAGGCCGCTTCCGGCGGCACCATAGGTCTGGTGGAGGATGGCGACATCATCAGCATCAACATCCCGGCCCGCAGCATGGTGCTGGAGGTGGCCGACAGCGTGCTTGCTACCCGCCGCGTCGCCGTGGAAGCCCGTGGCTGGAAGCCGCTCGATCGTCAGCGTCAGGTCTCCTTTGCCCTGCGCGCCTATGCCATGTTCGCCACCAGCGCCGATAAAGGCGCGGTGCGCGATCGCTCGATGCTGGGGGAATAAATCATGGTCTCTGCGGCGGATTATCTACGCAAGGTGTTGCTCTCCCCCGTCTATGAGGCGGCGCGGGTGACCCCTTTGCAAACCCTGAAGAAACTCTCCGAGCGGCTTGGCAACCACGTCAGCCTGAAGCGGGAGGATCTGCAACCGGTCCACTCCTTCAAGCTGCGCGGCGCCTATCACAAGATTGCCACCCTCACCGAGGAGCAGAAGGCGCGCGGCGTTATCGCCGCCTCTGCGGGCAACCACGCCCAGGGGGTCGCCCTGTCTGCTGCCAAGCTCGGCATCAAGGCGATCATCGTGATGCCCAAGACCACGCCGGATATCAAGATCGACGCAGTGCGCCGGCAGGGCGGCAACGTCATGCTGTTCGGCAACAGTTTCGACGAGGCCTATGGCGAGAGTCGCCGCCTTGCGGAACTGGAGGGGTACACCCTGATCCCGCCGTTTGACGACGTCGAGGTGATCGCGGGGCAGGGCACCATCGGCAAGGAGCTGCTGGAGCAGGATACCCACCTCACCCACGTGTTCGTGCCGGTGGGGGGCGGCGGGTTGGCCGCCGGGGTGGCGGTCTATATCAAGCAACTGCTGCCGGATGTGAAGGTGATCGGGGTGGAGGCTGAAGGCTCCGCCTGCCTCAAGGCCGCGTTGGCGGCCGGCGAGCCGGTCAATCTGGAGCGGGTCTCGCTGTTTGCGGACGGGGTGGCGGTCAAGCGCATCGGCGAGGAGACCTTCCGCCTCTGCAACCAGTATCTGGACGAGGTGGTGACCGTCTCCAACGACCAGATCTGCGCCGCGCTGAAAGACATTTTCGACGACTGCCGCGCCATTGCCGAGCCGTCGGGCGCCCTGTCGTTGGCAGGACTCAAGGCTTACAGCGAGCGGGAGCAAGTCAGGGGTGGCCGGATGGCGGCCATTCTGTCCGGCGCCAACGTCAACTTCCACAGCCTGCGCTACGTGTCGGAGCGCTGCGAGATCGGCGAGAAGCGCGAGGGCATGTTGGCGGTGACCATCCCCGAGCGCAAGGGGGCCTTCCTCGACTTCTGCCGTCAGCTCGGGCCCCGTATGGTGACCGAGTTCAACTACCGCTACGCCGATGCCGAGCAGGCGTCGCTGTTCGTCTCGGTGCGCCTCACTGGCGGTGACGAAGAGCTGGGCCAGATCATCGATCAGCTCGGCGGCAACGGCTACCCGGTGGTCAACATGACCGAGAGCGAGCTGGCCAAGAATCATGTGCGTTACATGATTGGCGGCCGCCCGGCCCGCCCCCTCGGCGAACGTCTCTACAGCTTCAAGTTTCCGGAGCAGCCGGGTGCCCTGATGCGCTTCCTCGAGACCCTCGGCTGTCGCTGGAACATCAGCCTGTTCCACTACCGCAACCACGGTGCCGACTACGGCCGGGTGCTCTGTGCGTTCGAGCTGCCGGACGAGGACGTGGCCGCCTTCCACGACTACCTGCGCGAGATTGGCTACGGCTGGAAAGAGGTGAGCGACGACCCCGCCTACCGGTTGTTTCTGGCCAGTTGAGCAAGGGAGGCTTCAAGGGAGGCGTTATGCCTCCCTTTTCTATTGCTGCGTGCGGATAGGTCCACTCCGTACGACGCAACGTCATGGTTTAACTGGCAAAACAGTGTGAATAGGTACACAGGTGATTTTTACGCCTGATATTGCTGGCAAGCTCACACTCCTGATGGCTTGGTCATTTGAGGCTGCGTTCGGATGGGATACCCTGAATAACGGAGAGGCCGCCTGACGGCTTCACACAGGGAAAGTGCGCACTCAGGCGCCCATAACGACTTATTGCAGAGGCGAAAATATGAATAAATCCATGCTTGCCGTATTGGTCAGTGGCTTGCTGGCGGCCGGAGCCGTGCAGGCCGCCGCTCAGGACAATACCTGGTATGTCGGTGGCAAGGCCGGTTGGTCCAATTACTATGGCGTTGACCACAACCAGTATGCCGAGTCGATTGCCCAGACGTTGGGTAATACCAGCGAGAACACGGATGATCTGGGTCTGGGCCTGTTCGCCGGTTACCAGCTCAACCCCAACCTGGGTTTCGAGCTGGGTTATGACTGGCTTGGCAAATACGACACCACTTCGGGCACTGGCGCCAATATCCTCAATACCGAAGCCAAGAGCCAGATGATTCAGGCCACCATGAAGATCAGCTTCCCGGCAACAAATGTGCTCGATCTTTATGGTCGACTGGGCGGCGCCTATGCCTGGACGGATAGCGAGATCAGCTTCGCCAATACCAGCGAGACCGGTAAAAAGCATGGCGCCGCCTTCGTTGGTGCGCTGGGTGCCGAATACGCCATCGATCGTGACTGGGCTGCCCGTCTGGAGTACCAGTACACCACGCCGCTGGGAGATGCCTCTCTCGATCGCTCCGGCATCGAGATGGATAACGGCCTGATCTCGTTCGGGATGCTCTATCGCTTCGGTCAGCAAGGTGGCGAGGTCGTAGCACCGGCTCCCGCTACGGCCGCCGAACCGGCACCTGTAGCCGTGGTTGAGCCCAAGACCTTCAGTCTGAGTTCCGATGTGCTGTTCGAGTTCAACAAGGCGACCCTGAAACCGGCTGCCAATCAGGCGCTCGATGCCCTGTTCAGCCAGATTGTGGCGGCCAATCCGAAAGATGGCGTCGCAACTGTCATCGGTTATACCGACCGCATCGGTTCCGACAACTACAACCTGGCACTATCCGAGAAGCGGGCCCAGAGTGTGGCCAGCTATCTGGTATCCAAAGGCTTGTATGCCGACAAGGTACGGGTTGAGGGGCGTGGCAAGGCCAATCCGGTCACTGGCAGCAGCTGTGCCAGCCGCTCCAAACAGGAGCTGATCGCCTGTCTGGCACCGGATCGCCGGGTAGAAATCCATCTGGAAGGGGTTTCCCAGCCTGTCCAATAAGCAGAGCGACGGGAGCAATAAATGTAAAAACGGGAGGCTTGGCCTCCCGTTTCTTATGGGGTGTTTACGATGTCGTGCCTCAGAGCCCGAACAGCGGGCGCAGGCGAATGCCGATGAGGCTGCCCGCCAGGGCCATCAGCATCCAGACCCAGCCGTGCAGGCTGCCAGAGGCGGTGCCGTCGAAGAAGCCGCCGAGGTTGCAGGCGGCGTACATGGCGCCCATCCCCATCAGCAGGCCGCCGATGATGGAGGCCAGACTGTTGCCGATCCGCATCGGGGTGAAGTTGCCGCCACCGCTCAGGCTGCGCGCCAGCATTGCCCCCAGAATACCGAGCCAGAACATGCCGACCATGGGGTTGATAAAGAGTGGCTGGGCCAGCTTGGGGTTCCCCTCGAACAGGCCAAACAGGGAGGCACCGCGCAGCGCCATGTCATAGACGGCGCCTGTGATGGTCCAGGCCGAGCCGTGCAGAGCGACCACGGACGAGTTGAGCAGAGCTATGATGATGCCGCCGGTCAGCACGGTGAAGCGGCCATCGCGCCAGAACAGGTTGCCACCGCTGAAGAGGGGCTTGAGCTCCCCGGTGTGCTTGAGTTCGCTGTTGCGAAACAGCAGGAACAGCGCAGCGACCAGCGCCAGATTGAGCAGCATGCCGCTCCAGATATTGCCGGTCAAATCCTTGGCCAGCACCACATGGCTGGAGAAGGTAGCCTCCAGTTCGGGGCGGAACTGGTTGCTGATGAGGGTGCCGATGCCGTAGCAGATCAGCACCAGCCAGAAGCGGGGTTGTCCCTCGCCGCAGCAGTAAAGAGTGCCGGTGGCACAGACGCCTGCCAGCTGCATGCCGATGCCGAACAGGAAGGCTCCGACGATGAAGGGAATGCCGATAGCCATCACGTTACCCACCATGGCATCGCCAAACAGGGCGTGGCTAAAGGAGAGGAAGGTGGTGAACAGCAGAATTTCGATGGCGATGGTGAGCAGGTGAACCCGCACGTAGTAGCTGTTGCGTTTGGTCAGCATTTCGCGCCAACCGAATACGATGCCGAATCGACTGAAGGAGAGGGTGAAGCCGAAGCCGAATCCGATCAGGGCCATCAGAGCCCATTTCATACCAAAGGTGTTGCCAAGCCAGAGTAACGCTCCCCCCGCGATTACCACGATGGGGAGCGACCATTTTCGAGTCATGTCAGTTGATCCTTGCAGTTGGTTTTCAGAGGGGCGGATCCTATTCCCTCATGGAGTCTAATGCTACCCATTTAACCAGTGCAGAGAAAAAGGGGAGCGCTGACTCCCGTCAGCGCCGGGGATCAATGGCGGGTGGTGTCGAGATGGAAGTGGTGAGTCTGCCTAGTCAGGATGCGGGCGTGCTGGGCGACCATGGTCGCCTCTTCGGCGGCCTGACTGGCGCTCTGGTTGGCCTCGGCCGCCAACCGCGACATCTCGCCGACCTGATGGTGGATCCCTTGTACCAGCCGGCTCTCATCGCTCATCAACTGATCGACCTGAGCGATGCGCTGGTTGATCTCCTCGCAGCTCTGCGCGATCCGGGCGACGCTCTGGCGCGCTGTCATCGTGTGAGTGACCGCCTGTTCGACCCGGGCCAGCTCGGTATCCATCTCGCTGGCGGCGCGCAGACTGACATCCTGGATCTTGCCGATGATGGTGTTGATCTCGGTGGTGGCGCTGCCGGTGCGGGTCGCCAGCGAGCGTACTTCATCGGCCACCACGGCAAAACCGCGTCCCTGTTCGCCTGCCCGCGCCGCTTCAATGGCGGCGTTCAGCGCCAGCAGATTGGTCTGCTCCGCAATATCGTGAATGGCGCCCGCCAGCCCGGCAATCTGCTGCGAGAGGCCAGCCAGATCCGAAATGGTATGGGAGACCTGCTTCACGCCCGTGACTTGCTCCCCGATCACCTGTTCCACGGTGTGGATGGCGAGTGTCGCCTCTTGTGCCCGCTCTGCTGACTGCAGGGTTTGCTCCCCCACCTGATGCAGCTGGCTACCCGCCTGTTCAATGGAGTGGGTGAGCTGTTCGATGGCCTGTTCGATATGGTGGGCCGCCCCGACCTGTGCCTGACTGTCATCGGTGTGCCGTTGTGCCATGGCGGTCAGGCTGGTGGCGCGATCATCCAGCGTACTGGCGCTGCGCTGCAGCGACTCCACCAGGGTTGCCAGCTGGTCACGCATGGCCCCGATCTGGCGGATCAGCTCGCCGATGGCATCGAGGCCCGGCTCTGGCATGGGGCGGTTCAACTCCCCTTCGGCGATGGCGGCGGTGGCCTTGCCAGCGGCCAGCAGTCGCTGTTGGGTGGGGCGTCCCAGCCAGAAGATGAGCCCGGCCCCCAGCAGTGCGGCGCACAACAGCAGGCCGTAGCAGAGTCGAGTGGTGTTGGCGAGATGGGCCATTTGCTCGGCGGCATACTCGTTACCGCGGATGACGGTGGCGTCCACCCCTAGCCGGTGGGCGTTATAGAGGGTGTGCAGGCGCGCCGCAATCGCGCCCGCCTGCGCCAGGTCCCCCACCTTGATGGCGGGGACAAACTTGTCGTTGAGCAACTGCCAGAACAGCTCCCCCTGCACTTTTTGCTCCCCCAGCAGCAGCTCCCTGAGGGGCTCGTTCAGGCTGCTCTCTTGCCAGAAGCGGTTACGGCTCTCGAACTCTTGCTGCAGTCGGGCGAGGGTTTGCAGCAGGGCCTCCCGCTCCTCCGGTTTGGCATGGAGCAGGGTATAGACCTGCAGTTGGGATTCGATGAGGTAGAGCGGAGGTGGCAGGATATCGGCGACCACATCCTTCCCCTGTCCCATCTGATCGGCTGCGCTCCGGACCGAATAAAGCCCGAAAAAGCTGATGGAGATCAGCGTGATAATGACCATGATCCCCAGAACCTGACCAAAAAGCAGGGATCTGTCGTGAATGTGCTTGAGCATGATGCCTCCATTCGGCTCCGTTCCATGGATAGCATAGCTCTCTGGCGGGATGGTGCGACTCGAGTGTGGTCTGTTGATGGTCAGTCGGCTCTGGAGAAGGGGAAGTCTCAGTCTGAAGGCCTCTGGTGCCATGAAAAAGAACCCCGGCTGATGAGCCGGGGTCGCTGGTGGTGAGGCGGTGTCAGGTCCGGCTTGGCGCGGCTTTGCCGCTGCGCAGCCCATCCAGACTGAACAGCACCAGCGCGCTCCAGATGCAGGCAAAGGTGAGCAGTTTGTCCATCGCCAGTGCTTCCCCATAGAGGGTAACGGCGAGGATGAACATCAGGCTGGGGCCTATGTACTGGAAGAAGCCCAGGGTGGAGAGCTTGAGCCTGGTCGCGGCGGCAGTGAAGCAGAGCAGGGGGGCCGTGGTGACGGCGCCTGCGGCGATCAGCAGCAGGTTGAGATGCCAGTCGTTCTGGGTGAGATGGCTGGTGGGGCTGTCGGCAAAGCCCCACAGATAGATGGCCGCTGGCGGCAGCATGATCATGGTTTCGATCAGCAGACCGGTGAGGGCATCGAGGGCCAGTTTTTTGCGCACCAGCCCATAGATGGCAAAGCTCGACGCCAGCACCAGCGCAATCCAGGGCAAGGAGCCAAAGGCGATAAGCTGGATCGCCACCCCGGCAAAGGCCAGCGCCACCGCCCACCACTGCAGGCGGCGCAGCTTCTCGCTCAGAAACACCATTCCCAACAGCACGTTGAACAGCGGGTTGATGTAGTAGCCGAGGCTGGCATCCAGCATGTGACCGTTGTTGATGGCCCAGATAAACAGCAGCCAGTTGCCGCCGACGGTGACCGAGGTAAACGCCAGGGTGAGCAACACTTTTGGCTGGCGCAGCACCGCCTGCACCTTGTGCCACTGACGGCCTGCCAGGGTGAGTACCATCAGCAGCACGCAGGACCAGATCATCCGGTGGGTCAGGATCTCGGCGGCCGGGACGGCAGAGATGGTCTTGAAATAGATAGGGGCTATGCCCCAAAGGGTATAGGCGCACAGGGCGTAGATGACGCCCTGACGCTGGATCTGTTGCGGCATGCGGATGACCTTTACTGAAGTGTTGGATGCGGGAAAACATCGCAAAAAATCAGTGTAGCGATCCTTTTGCGGGGAAAGAAGCGAATAAACGACGTTTGAGGGAAAGGAGGAGTGTGGCTGGCCGGTCAGCCTTTACCACGGCGGATCTTGTCGACGTCCATCAACAGCCACAACATCAGGGCGATGGCGGAGATCCAGGGGCCCCAGGTCACGTAGGCCTCGCCGTGCCCCAGCACGAAGAACAGCAGGGGCAAACCGATCACCAGAAAAAGTACGCTTCCCAGAAAAAATAGCATTTTTGTCTTTATATTTAACATGTTGGCTTTTTTATCATTATAAGGATTGAGCCCGGTGATGGAAGGCCAAAAATGCAAAAGGGGGATTTCTCCCCCTTTTTGATCTGATAGTGCTGCTTTGTCGTGTTATTCCAGCTGAATCCAGGTGCTTTTCAGCTCGGTGTACTTCTCCAGCGCATGAAGTGACTTGTCGCGACCGTTGCCGGACTGTTTGAAGCCGCCAAACGGCATGGTCATGTCACCACCGTCCCAGTTGTTGACGAACACTGTACCGGCGCGCAGGGCGCGGGAGCCTTTCACCGCCTTGTTGAGATCCGCCGTCCAGATCGCCGCCGCCAGCCCATAGTCGGTGTCGTTGCCGAGCGCAATGGCCTCTTCCAGCGTATCGAAGCCGGTCACCGCCAGCACAGGGCCGAAGATCTCCTCGCGGAAGATGCGCATCTGCGGGGTCACGTCGTCGAAAATAGTGGGTTCGATATAGAAGCCGCCACTCTCCATATTGGTGCGGTTGCCGCCCAGCAGCAGCTTGGCCCCCTCCTGCTTGCCAATCTCGATATAGCGCAGCACCTGCTCCATCTGGATGTGATCCACCATGGCGCCGATGCGGGTCGCAGGGTCGAGCGGGTTGGCCGAGATCCACTCGCGGGCATGGGCCAGCAGTCGCTCCATAAATTGCGGTTTGATGCTGTTTTGCACCAGCAGCCGAGAGGCGGCGGTACATACCTCGCCCTGGTTGTAGAAGATGGCGCCAGCGGCGCTCTTGGCCGCTGCGTCCAGATCCGGCGCATCCGCCAGTATGATGTTGGGGCTCTTGCCGCCGCACTCCATAAAGGCGCGCTTGAGGTTGGACTTGCCGGAGCACTGCACCAGATGTTTGCCGATCTTGGTGGAGCCAGTGAAGGTGATGCAATCCACATCCATATGCATGGCCAGCGCCTCACCCACGGTATGGCCAAAGCCCGGCAGCACATTGAACACGCCGTCCGGAATACCCGCCTCCTTGGCCAGACCGGCGATACGCAGGGCGGTCAGGGGGGATTTCTCGGAAGGCTTGAGAATGACCGAGTTGCCGGTAGCGAGCGCCGGGCCCAGCTTCCAGCAGGCCATCACCAGCGGGAAGTTCCAGGGCACGATGGCGGCAACCACTCCGAGCGCTTCGCGGGTCACCAGTGCCAGGGCGGACTCCTCGACCGGGGCGACCTGGTCGTAGATCTTGTCGATCGCTTCGGCGTTCCAGGCGATGCAGTTGGCGGCGGCGGGGGCGTCATAGCCCATGGCATCGCCGATGGGTTTGCCCATATCCAGCGACTCCAGCAGCGCCAGCTCCACCTTGTTGAGGCGCATCAGCTCGGCGAAACGCTGCATGATCTGTTTGCGCTGTTTCGGCGGCAGGCCGCTCCAACGCTTGTCGTTGAAGGCGTCACGGGCAGCCTGTACCGCCAGTTCGGCATCGGCGGCATCGCAGGCTGCCACCTTGGTCAGCAGCTTGCCGTTGGCCGGGTTGATGCAATCGAAGGTGGCGCCATTGACGGCATCCCGATAGCTGCCGTTGATAAAGGCTTGCGAGGGCAGGGTCAGGTGGGCGGCCTTGTGTTGCCACTGGGCCAGGGTCAGGTCACTCATGTTCACTCCTTGAACCGGCAAAAGTCAGTTTCCGCGTATCAATATGCTAAACATCCTGCCGCTTGTAAATCCATCTTGTAACAATTCATTAAACATTGCGCCCCTGCCGATGCGCGTCTGAATGTCAGAAACTGGCGGGGGTGTTGGCCGAGATCAGCACGCACTCCTGCTCGCCGCTATTGCGAAAACGGTGGGGGGTGCGGCTGTCGAAGTAGTAGCCATCCCCGGCGCCCAGCAGGTAGATCTGCTCGCCCACGGTCACTTCAACTTCGCCCTTGATGACGATGCCGCACTCTTCACCCTCGTGACTCAGCATGTCGTCGCCGGTGTCGGCGCCCGGTGGCAGCACCTCCTGCAACATGCCGATGGCGCGGTTGGCGCGGCTGTGCCCGACCAGCCGGTAGCTGATGGGATGGGTGCCGAGATCCGGCATATCGGCGGCGCGGAAGATCACTTCGGTGCCCATTTCAGTCTCTTCGGTGAAGAAGCTGGCCAGCGACATGGGGATCCCTTCCAGCACCTTGCGCAGGGAGGCGACAGAGGGGCTCACCTGATTTTTCTCGATCTGGGAGATAAATCCGTTGGTCACACCGGAGCGCTTGGCCAGCTCGCGCTGGGAGAGGGCTGCCTTGGTGCGAACCGCCTTGAGGCGGTGACCGATATCCATCTATAGACACTCCTTGACTGTTTACTATTATTAAAATTGTGTTAAATATCTTATACCACCCTGCTGATGCGTCTAGCTAGGGGTGGCACCAGACAGGGCGATAACGGGCCCTTTTTTATGGATTCAGGTGTTTAATTTAATAGGCATTGGCCGACAGTTGCTAAACACCTTAAGGATGAGGTGACCATGAAACCGATCAGCGACATCAATACGCCCTCCGACATGTCCGCCTTCTGGATGCCGTTCACCGCCAACCAGCAGTTCAAGGCGGCGCCGCGCATCCTGAAGTCGGCAGAGGGGATGTATTATCACTCAGAGGATGGCCGCAAGATACTGGATGGCACAGCCGGACTCTGGTGTTGCAACGCGGGCCATGGTCGGCGCGAGATTGCCGAGGCGGTTTCCCAGCAGATTTCCCACCTCGATTTTGCTCCCACATTCCAGATGGGCCACCCCCTGCCGTTCGAGCTGGCCAACAAGCTGGTGGAGATCGCTCCCAAGGGCTTTGGCCATGTCTTCTACACCAACTCGGGTTCCGAGTCGGTCGATACCGCGCTCAAAATCGCGCTGGCCTGGCAGCGGGCTCGCGGTCAGGGCACCCGCACCCGGCTGATTGGCCGCGAGCGTGGCTATCACGGGGTCGGCTTTGGCGGCATCTCGGTGGGGGGGATCCCCGGTAACCGCAAGTGGTTCGGCTCCTTGCTGACCGGGGTGGATCATCTGCCCCATACCCTCAACATCGCCAAGAATGCCTTCACCAAAGGGCTGCCCGAGGAGGATGTAGCGCTGGCCGACGAGCTGGAGAAGATCGTCTTCCTGCACGATGCCAGCAATATCGCGGCGGTGATCGTCGAGCCCATCGCTGGCAGTACCGGCGTGCTGATGCCCCCCAAAGGCTACCTCAAGCGGCTGCGGGAGATCTGCACCAAGCACGGCATCCTGCTGATTTTTGACGAGGTGATCACCGGTTTCGGTCGCCTCGGCTCCCCCTTCGCAGCACAGGAGTTCGACGTCATCCCCGACATGATCACTTGCGCCAAGGGGCTCACCAACGGCGCTATCCCCATGGGCGCGGTGCTGGTGCAGAAGCACATTTATGACGACATGATGGCGGCAAGCAAGGGGGCTATCGAGCTGTTCCACGGCTACACCTACTCCGGCCATCCGGTGGCTGCTGCTGCGGGTCTCGCGACCCTCGAGATCTATCGCAACGAGAACCTGCTCAGCCGCGCCGCCGATCTGGCGGGCTACTGGGAGGAGGCGGCCCATTCGCTGAAGGGCTGCAAGCATGTGAAGGATGTACGCAACTACGGGCTGGTGGCGGGTATCGAGCTGGAATCGATGCCGGATGCACCGGGCAAGCGCGCCTATGAGGTGTTCGTGCGCTGCTTCGAGAAGGGGGCACTGATCCGGGTGACTGGCGACATCATCGCCCTGTCGCCGCCCCTCATCATCGAGCGCAGCCAGATCGACGATCTCTTCACCCTGCTGCAGGATGCCCTGCAGGCACAACCTTAACCGATTTGATGGCCCCGCACTGGCGGGGCCTTGCGTTGATTTGCTCAGCGCATTTACCGCATCAGTTATCACGGAGGATACATGACATACAGGGTCAGCAACTTCATCAACGGCCAGCCGCAGGAGAGTCGCAGCGAGCGCCAGGGGGCCATCTTCAATCCCGCCTGCGGCAAGCAGCAGGGGAGCGTCGGGCTGTCCAGCGCCGCCGAGTGTCAGGAGGCGATCGCCATCGCCGAGCGCGCCTTTGCCGACTGGTCACAAACCCCGCCGCTGGTGCGGGCCCGGGTCTTTTTCCGCTTCAAGGAGTTGATGGAGCAGCACAGGGACGAGTTGGCCCAGCTCATCAGCCGCGAGCATGGCAAGGTCTTCTCCGATGCGCAGGGCGAGTTGACCCGCGGGCTGGAGGTGGTGGAGTTTGCCTGCGGCATTCCCCATCTGCTCAAGGGGGAGCACTCCCTCAACGTCGGTCGCGGGGTAGACAGCTACTCCATGATGCAGCCGGTGGGGGTTTGCGCCGGTATCACCCCGTTCAACTTCCCGGCCATGGTGCCACTCTGGATGTTTCCGGTCGCCATCGCCTGCGGTAACACCTTTATCCTCAAACCCTCCGAGAAGGATCCCTCCCTCTCGCTGCGGATGGCCGAGCTGCTTAAGGAGGCCGGCCTGCCGGACGGCGTGCTCAACGTGGTGAACGGTGACAAGGAGGTGGTGGAAGTGCTGCTGACCGATCCGCGGGTCGGAGCCGTGTCGTTTGTCGGCTCCACCCCCATCGCCCAGTACATCTATGCTACCGCTTCGGCCCACGGCAAACGGGTACAGGCGCTGGGCGGCGCCAAGAACCACATGGTGGTGATGCCGGATGCGGATCTCGATCAGGCGGTCTCCGCCCTGATGGGGGCTGCTTATGGGGCAGCGGGCGAGCGCTGCATGGCGATCTCGGTAGCCGTGGTAGTGGGTGACGAGACCGCTGATGCGTTGGTGGCCAAGCTGACGCCGTTGGTGGAAAAACTGCGGGTGGGCCCGGGGCTGGGCCAGAGCCCGGAGAACGAAATGGGGCCGCTCATCAGCAAGGAGCATCTGGCCAAGGTACGCGGCTACGTGGATCAGGGGGTGGCCGAAGGAGCCGCGTTGCGGGTCGATGGTCGTACGCTGAGCCACGATGAGGGCTACTTTATCGGTGGCTGCCTGTTTGACCAGGTAACCCCCGAGATGCGCATCTACCGCGAGGAGATCTTCGGCCCTGTGCTCTCCATCGTACGGGTGCCGGACTACGAGACGGCGCTGCGCCTCATCAACGAGCACGAGTACGGCAACGGCACCGCCATCTTTACCTGCGATGGCGACACCGCGCGGGACTTCACGGCGCGGGTGCAGGTCGGTATGGTAGGGGTGAACGTTCCCATTCCGGTGCCGATGGCGTTTCACAGCTTTGGCGGTTGGAAGCGCTCCATCTTCGGGCCGCTCAACATGCACGGGCCGGACGGGGTTCGCTTTTATACCCGGATGAAGACGGTGACGGCGCGCTGGCCCCAGAGCCTGCGCAGTGGTGCCGAGTTCTCCATGCCGACCATGAAGTGACGCGCTGGCGCGTGCTCATGGCCTAACCTCTTGCCCTCGCCGGTCGATGATTGGCGGGGGCGAACTCTGTAAAGGAACAACAGATGCGATTGGGAATTCTCGATTGTGACCGGCTCGATCCCGATCTGGCGGATCGTTTTGGCCCCGTTTACTCCGAGATGTTTATCAGGGGCTTTGCGGCCCTGGCCCCCGAACTGGAATTTCGGGTCTGGTCTGCCCTTGATGGGGAATTGCCGGAGGATCTGCACGAGTGCGATGCCTGGCTCATCACAGGTTCGCGCCACGACGCCTATAGCGATATCCCCTGGATTCAGGCTCTGCGGGCATGGATCCGCCAGGCGCACGATGCCGACGTCAAGCTGGCCGGTGTCTGCTTCGGTCATCAGGTGATCGCCCAGGCGCTCGGTGGCGAAGTGGTGAAGTCCACCAAGGGATGGGGGCTGGGGGTGGCGGTGCACCCCATGTTGGCAGATGAGCCCTGGATGGCGCCGGCGCGGGATCAGATCCGCATTCTGGCCAGCCATCAGGATCAGGTGGCCCTGCTGCCGCCGGGGGCAACCCGACTGGCGGGTAACGATTTTTGTCCCAACTTCATGTTTTTGCAGGGGGATCACATCGTCGCCATTCAGGGGCATCCGGAGTTCTCGGTGGAGTACAACCGGGCGCTGATCGAGCGGCGCCGCGGCCTGTTGCCCGACGAGCGCTACCAGAGCAGCCTCTCCTCGCTGGAGGGGGAGGTGGATTCGGCGACCATGATGCAATGGCTGCTGCAGTTTCTGGGGATCCTGCCGCTGCGGGCTGGCGCGGCCTGAACCCGGTTTGTCAGCCACCCCTTCGGATGCTAGATTTTGTAGCAAAATGAAGGATCAAGCGCTGAGATGTCGGGATCGGATGGTACACTGGCCGCCCATGTGGCGGCCTGTTTGTCTGGCTTGATTGCCGTCCCGGCCTGAGCCAAACCTGTCTGAGCCAAACCAGTGTGAGAGTGTGACGCCTTGAAACTACAGCAATTGAAGTATTTGATCGCGATCCGGGACCACAACCTCAACGTCTCGGTGGCTTCCGATGCGCTCTTCACCAGTCAGCCGGGGGTCAGCAAACAGATTGGCCTGCTGGAGAGCGAGCTGGGGGTGCGGATTTTCGAGCGCCGTGGCAAGCACCTGCACCGCATTACGCCGGTGGGGGAAGAGATCATCAAGTGTGCCGAGGCGATGCTCAACATCGAGAGCAAGATCAAGGCGATATCCCGCGAGTATCTGGATCCGACCGTGGGCACCCTCAATATTCACACCACCCACACCATTGCCCGCTATCTGCTGCCCAAATCGGTTACCTACTTCACCAAGAAGTACCCCAAGATCTCGTTCCACCTCCATCCGGTGATGTCGGCGAGCAAGGAGCAGATCAGCAAGGGTTACTCCGATTTTTCCATCGTTGCCCACGAGATTGGCTTCGACAAGGAGCTGATCGCGCTGCCCGCCTACCTCTGGACTCTCTCGCTGGTGGTGCCGCAGGATCACCCGTTGGCCAAGGTGAAGAAGCCGACGTTGGAGCAGCTCTGCCACTACCCGATCCTCAGTTACGAGAGCGGCGCCACCGGTCGTCAGGTGCAGGACGAGGTGTTTCAGGCGGCGGGGCTGACCCCGAGTTACTACATGACGGTAATGGATGCCGGAGTGATCAAACGCTACGTGGAGCTGGGCTTTGGCATCGGCATCATCTCCTCGCTGGTGGCCAACGACACCGACAGCCCCGGGCTGGTCTCCATCAATCTGGAGCACCTGTTCAAGCCCTGTCCGGCGCAGATCTGTTTCAGCAAGAGCATCTTGCTGCAGAACTACATGTATGACTTCATCAGCTCCTTCTCGCCCCACCTCACCAAGGAGGTGATCCAGAGCGTGATGCAGCAGCCGAGTCAGGCGCGCATCGACGAGCTGCTGGCCGGGGTGGAACTGCCCATCTATTGATCCCGATCGGATTCCCGATCGCTGCCGGTTGTCTCTTCTGTCAGGCTGGGCTCTACTCGGGGTTCAGCCTGTCTCTTTTGGGCTATCTCCATCGTCCGAGGTCTCTATGTCCCGCATTCTGCTGCTTGCCAATCTCAACTGTGATCATGTGCTCTCCCTCTCCGAACCGCTGGTGGCGGGGGCCCGGCTGCAATATGTGGATCAGGGGCGCAGGCTCGGCGGTGGCGCCGCCAATACCGGCATCGGGCTGGTGTGGGCAGGTCACGAGGTGACCATTGCTTCCCGTATCGGGCTGGACGAGACCGGCGACTGGCTGCTGGAGCAGGCGGCCGGTTACGGGCTGGATTGCAGCCATGTGGAGCGCTTTGGCGGCGAGACCGGCGAGCTGCTGATCCTGGTGGACTCCACTGGCGAGCGCACCATACTGCGCCGCCCACGGCGCCCCGATCTGCCCGGCGATCTGCCGCTGGAGGGGGTGGATTGCCTCTATGTGAACTATCCCGGCACCGCCATCATCAGCTACATGCGCCAGATGCTCGGCAAGAGCTTCGTGGTGGCCCAGTATCCCAAGGGCGGCCAAGCGCGCCGTCCCTGCCATGTGCTGGTGGCCTCCCGCTCCGATCTTGGCGAGGTGAGCGACCCTTGGCAACATGCCCGCCAGCTGGCGGGGGAGCAGTTGGAGTGGCTGGTATTGACCGAAGGGAAGGCGGGGGCGGTGGCCATTCATGGCGAGGAGCAGATCCGGGTTGCCGCCCGGCCAGTATCTGTGGTCGATACCACGGGGGCGGGGGATGCTTTCGCTGGTGGATTGATCCACGGTCTGGCGCGGGGCATGGCGATCAAGGATGCGTTGCAGTGCGCGGTGGACTGGGGGGCGTTTGCCGTCGCCTCAGAGAGCTCCATTCCCTCGGTCGCGCTGAAAAATTGGCTGAAACAGCCCCACTGAACCACCTCCTTGACTGTCGATTGAGGGGCGGTTCGCAGGCCATCTGGCTGCTGGTCGAATGGGCTTGGTGAGGGGGATGGTTCGGGAGATTTACCCGCCATAAAGCGGGTAAACGCCGGGCTAACCCGGCAAGTTTGCGATCAATCAAAGAAAGTGTCGATTTATGTGCATCTTCATCGACACCCGGTTGTGCTGCTCTTAACCTGTCACTCCGCAACTCAGATTAAGAGACAGGCCCCCTCTGGCGAACCAATTGGCAAACAGAGGCGAACCGGTTGTCTCCTGCCTCTTAGCTCAACGTTGTCGTCCTGATTCCTGGCTTGTAGTAAGAGGCAAGTGCGACCATGCAACTGACACGATTTACCGACTACGCCCTGCGTACCCTGACCTTCCTGGCGGTTCAGCCGGGGGATCGTCTGTCGACCATTACCGAAGTGGCCGATACCTTTGGCATCTCTCGCAACCACGTGGTCAAAATTGTGCACCAGCTTGGCATCAAGGGGTACATCGAGACGGTACGCGGCAAACATGGCGGTATCCGCCTCGGTCGATCGGCGGTCTCCATCAATTTGCGGGATGTGGTGATGGACATGGAGCATGTGCTCTGTCCGGTCGACTGCAAGCGCGAAAACTGCCGTCTCTCCGGTGGTTGCCGCATTCAGGGCATTCTGCGCCGCGCCATGAACGCTTTCCTCGAAGTGCTGGGTGAGTACACCCTGGCTGATGCGGTGCGCGATCCCAACCGTCTTTGCCACCTGCTGGGTATCGAGCAAGAGACTATTGTGACCATGGCCTGACGGTGCGTGGAATATCGAACAAGATGTGAAAGGGGCCTGATGGCCCCTTTTGCTTTTGTACGCAGGTGGTTTTTAGCGACTGCCTGGCTGGCGGATCAGGGTAATGGCGCCGTGCAGGCAGGCGAGGCCGCAGGCACCGCAGCCATTGCAGGCATCCATATTGACGTTGATGCCGTCGGCTGTGGCCTTGATCGCCTGTTGCGGGCAGGCATCTTCACAGAGCAGACAGTAGAAGCCCTGCCGTGCCTGACAACTCTCTTCAATCTGTACCCGGGTCTGCACCTGACGGCCCAGTTGCAGGTCGAGGGCGCCGGTGGGACAGGCTCTGGCGCAGCTGCCGCAGTAGCTGCACTGGCCGCAGGCGAGATCGAGTACCGGGGTACCGGCGATGGGGCTCCCCTCGTACTCCTCCTGGGTGGCCGGTTTGAGCAGACCGCGCGGGCAGGCCTTGAAACACTCGCCACAGCGGGTGCAGAGGGAGAGGTACTGGGACTCCTCGATGGCCCACGGCGGGCGCGCTTCATGGCAAACCACGGCGGGCTTGCGGGAAGCTTGCCAACCTTGTGTTAGCCAACGGAGGAAATAGTGAGTCATGCTCGCCCCTGATACCTATTAGGGGTTAATTTTATCGAAGTTTCGGGAAGCAGGCCAGAGAATAGCGGCCGTCAGGATCGCAAGCGCAGTTGCCCTTGTGTAAGCTAGGCGGGTCTTTTTACGTGGTTGAATGAAAACATATGTGGCTATTTCTCTGGCGTGCGTCCCTGCTCTATGTCTTTCCCCTGCTGATGTGGGCCTACTGCCGCATCAAGGATATCGAGTTCGCCGAGCTCGATACCGGCGTCAACACCCACAAGTGGGTGGTGCTGGCCGCTTACCTCATCTACGTGGTGCTTTGGATCCTGGTTAACCGCTATCTCGAACTCTTCCTGCGTCAGCGGAGCCGCAAATGATCGACCCAGGACTCTGGGGGATCTTGTTGCCCGCCACCGCACTGGCCCTCGGGCTTGGCTGGCTGATCGGGCGACGGGCCGCCACGGCGCAGGCTCAGGAGCTGATGCTGGCGCAGGAGCGTTATCAGGCGCTGCAGGACCGCTTCGACGAATTGCAGGATGAGCGGATGCAGGGCCAGCAGAAGCTGGATCAGCAGCAGACCCTGCTGATCAAGCTCACCGCCCGCCTCAAGGATGCGGAAGCGACCCTGCGCAGCGAACGGCTGGCCGCCGCCGAGAAGCTGCAACTGCAACAGGAGGCGGAGCAGCGCCTCAGCCAGCAGTTCGAGAATCTCGCCAACCGGATCTTCGAGCAAAACTCCGGCAACTTCCGCGAATTGAACCAGAATAGCCTCGATCTGCTGCTCACCCCGCTCAAAGAGCAGCTCGAGGGCTTTCGTCGTCAGGTAGGCGAGACTCACGCTCAGGAGACGGCCCAGCGCCACAGTCTCAAGTTCGAGCTGGAGCGCCTTGCCGAGCTCAATGCCCGCATGACCGAAGAGGCGGCCGCCCTGACCCGCGCCCTCAAGGGCGACAGCAAGCAGCAGGGCAACTGGGGCGAGGTGGTGCTGGCGCGCATCCTCAGCGAATGCGGCTTGCGCGAGGGCCACGAGTACCACACCCAGGTCAATATCGAGGTAGAGAAGGGCAAGCGCTACCAGCCCGACGTGATTGTCCACCTGCCGCAGGAGAAGGACATCATCATCGACGCCAAGGTGTCGCTGACCGCCTACGAGCGCTGGTACAACGCCGAGGACGAGCTGGAGAAGGCGGTGGCGCTGAAAGAGCACGTCGCCTCGGTGCGCAACCATATCCGCGAGCTGGGCCGCAAGGATTACCAGCAGCTGCCCGGGGTGCGCACCCTCGACTATGTGCTGATGTTCGTGGCGGTAGAGCCTGCCTTCCTCACCGCGATGGAGGCCGATCCCTCGCTGGTGCGTTACGGCCTCGACAACAATATCCTGCTGGTGAGCCCCACCAACCTGATGGTGGCGCTGCGCACCATCGAGAACCTGTGGCGTTACGAGCGGCAAAACCAGAATGCCCGCCAGATTGCCGAGCGAGCCGGTCGCCTCTACGAAAAGCTGCGGCTGTTTGTCGAGGAGATGCAGCAGATGGGCGGCAGCCTGCACAAGGCGCAGGAGAGCTACGACAAGGCGATGGGACGGCTGGTCAACGGCCGTGGCAACCTGATTGCGCAGGTCGAGCGTTTCCGCGAGCTGGGGGTGGAGGTGACCAAGAGCCTGCCCGAGCCGTTGGTGGAGCGGGCGCTGGAGCGCGACAAGGAGCGGGAGTAGTTTTTCCCCTGTACCGCCATCAGCCAAGGCCCAAACCCGGTTTGGGCCTTTTGCTATCTGTCAGCTGGCCAAGTGCTTACCCATTATCAGAAATCCGCAAAGCAAACGGCCCACCGAAGTGGGCCGTTTTTATTTGCAGTGCCGGTGTGGATCAGCGGCTGGCAGCGCGGGCGCTCAGCTCTGCCTTCTCGCTATCGCTCAGGAAGGCCAGGGTCAGGCCATTCTGCTGGGCGGTGCGGATCTCGCTCGCCGTCATGCCAGCGGCCGGAGCGGCCACCTCATATTCGTGCGGCAGGTCGATGCCCTCTACTGCCGGGTCGTCGGTGTTGAGGCAGGCCAGTACACCGGCAGCCAGGAACTGGCGGATCGGGTGCTCGGTCAGGCTCGCCACCGTAGTGGTCTGGATGTTGGAGGTGAGGCAGGATTCGATGCCGATGCGGTGTTCGGCCAGATAGGCCATCAGGGCCGGATCCTGAATCGCTTTGACGCCGTGGCCGATACGCTCGGCGCCCAGCTCGCGAATGGCCTGCCACATGCTTTCGGGGCCGGCGGCTTCACCTGCGTGCACCGTGACGCGCATGCCCGCATCGCGCACCTTGCGGAAGTGGTCGACAAAGAGTTCGCCCGGGAAGCCCAGTTCGTCACCAGCCAGATCGATGGCGACCAGCTTGTCGCGGTGGGCCAGACAGGCGGCCAGCTCCTGATTGCACTGTTCGGTGCCGAAGGTGCGGCTCATGATGCCGATCAGGTTGGTCTTGATACCGAAATCGCGGCTGCCCGCGGCCACGCCGTCGATGATGGCTTCCACCACGCCCTGCGGGTGCAGCTTGTGGGCCATGGCCATATAGGCCGGGCTGAAGCGCAGCTCGGCATAGTCGATACCGGCGCGCAGCAGATCTTCCACGTTCTCGTAGGCGACCCGGCGGCAGGCGTCATAGTCTGCCAGCACGGCCACACCCCAGTCCAGTTTCTTCAGGAAGGCAACCAGACTCGGCTCGTTCTCGACGATCTGTACGTGGGGACGCAGCGCTTCCAGCTCGAATGCGGGCAGCGGGATATTGTGTTGGCGACCCAGCTCGAGGATGGTTTGCGGGCTGATGTTGCCGTCCAGATGGCGGTGCAGGTCGGTCAGGGGGAGAGATCTGTCAATCATTGGGGCGCCCTCGTCGAGTCAGGTTTGAAAGCCTGCCATTCTAGGCGGGGCTTTCAAAAAAGATACCCCGTTTATGGTTAAACGGGGTTCTGGCGGGCGGTGATTTGTCAGGGCGTGATGGGAATCGTTTTTCCCCGGGACTCAGGAGAGATCGAGTTCCTTCAGCTTGCGGGTCAGGGTGTTGCGACCCCAACCGAGCAGGCGGGCGGCCTCCTGCTTGTGGCCGTGAGTGTGTTCCAGCGCGGTTTCCAGCATGATCCGCTCGAACTGGGGCATGGCATCGGCCAGGATGTCTGTCTCTCCCAGCGCCAGCTTGCTGGCCACCCACTCCTGCAACTGTTGCTGCCAGCAACCGGGCAACGCCGGTTGACCCGGTTCGGCGTTGTGGGTGATGGGGGTGAGCAGCTCGGCAGGCAGGTCGCCGACCAGCACTTCCTGACCGGATGCCATCACGGTGAGCCAGCGACAGACGTTCTCCAGCTGGCGCACGTTGCCCGGCCAGGGCAGGCGGCTGATATAGGCCTGGGTATCGGGGTGCAGGCTCTTGGCCTCGACGTTCAGCTCTTTGGCTGCGCGCAGCAGGAAGTGACGGGCCAGTTGGGGGATATCCTCACGGCGCTCCTTGAGGGCAGGAATATGGATGCGAATGACGTTGAGGCGGTGAAACAGATCCTCGCGAAACTCGCCATCGGCCACCCGCTTTTCCAGATTCTGGTGGGTGGCGGCGATGATCCGCACGTCTACCTGCACCGGCTGGTGGCCGCCGACTCGATAGAACTGGCCATCGGCCAAGACCCGCAGCAGCCGGGTCTGCACATCCAGCGGCATGTCGCCGATCTCGTCGAGAAACAGGGTGCCGCCGTCGGCCTGCTCGAAGCGGCCATGGCGGATGTTGTTGGCGCCGGTGAAAGCCCCCTTCTCGTGACCGAACAGCTCGGATTCGATGAGATCTTTGGGGATGGCCGCCATGTTGAGGGCGATAAAGTTCTTGTGGGCGCGCGGGCTGTGCTTGTGCAGGGCGTGGGCGACCAGCTCCTTGCCGGTACCGCTCTGACCGTTGATCAGCACCGAGATGCTGGAGCGTGACAGGCGACCGATGGCGCGGAACACCTCCTGCATCGCCGGTGCTTCACCGATGATCTCCGGGGTGGCTGTCGCCTCTTGCTGGCGAGACTTGCGCTTGGTGCGCTGCTCCTTGAGGTGATTCTCGGCGCGCCGCACCAGGGTCACTGCTTCGTCGATGTCGAACGGTTTGGGCAGGTACTCGAAGGCGCCGCGCTGGTAGGCGTTGACCGCGCTGTCGAGATCCGAGTGGGCGGTCATGATGATGATGGGCAGATCGGCCTGACGGCGATGGATCTGCTCAAGCAGGCTCAGGCCGTCGATGCCGGGCATCCGGATATCGGAGAGGATCACATCGGGCGAGCGCAGCTCAAGGGCGTGCAGCAGGGCTTCGCCATCGGCAAAGCTTTCGCAGTTGAAGCCTTCGCTGCCGAGAGTGCGCTCCAGCACCCAGCGGATAGAACTGTCGTCATCGACGATCCACACTTTGGCGGTCATGGGGTTCCCTTACTTGCGAAGCGGTAGAAAAATGGTGAATTCGGTGTGACCCGGCCAGCTGATGCAGTCAATTCGCCCCTTGTGCTGGTCGATCAGGTTCTGGGCGATGGAGAGGCCGAGCCCGGTTCCCCCCTCCTTGCCGGTGATCATGGGATAGAACAGGGTGTCGCGAATGGCATCGGGAATGCCGGGGCCGTTGTCGATGATCTTGATCTCCGCCGCCAGCCGGTAGCGCTGGCCGTGGATGGTGATCTGGAACGCGGTGCGAGTCTTGATGCGGATAAGCCCGGTCTGATCCCCCAGCGCTTCGGCGGCGTTGCGCACTATGTTGAGAAACGCCTGCTGCAGTTGATCCGGCTCCATCTCGAATTCGGGGATGCTGGGGTCGTAATCCCGTTCGATGCGCACCGTCGGTGGTAGCTCCAGCTCCACCAGTCGGCGTACCTGCTCCAGCACCGAATGGACATTGTGCATCTGGTGACGGCCGGGGCGCTGGGGGCCGAGCAGCCGATCGACCAGTACCCGCAGCCTGTCAGCCTGTTCGATGATGATGCCGGTATATTCGCGCAGCGCCGGATCCGGCAGCTCTTTTTGCAGCAGCTGCGCCGCGCCGCGCAGGCCGCCGAGGGGATTCTTGATTTCGTGGGCCAGCCCGCGCACCAGCTCCTTGGCCGCCAGCTGCTGGGCATGTTGCTGCTGCTCCTGGCTGATCTTCTTCTGCTGGTCGATCTTGCGCAGCTCCACCACCAGCAGACGTTGTTCGTGGTCGGCCATCGGGGTGGCGCTCAGCTCCACCAGTCGCGGTTCTCCCTCTACCACCAGAGTCACTTCGCTATCGGTAAAGCCCTGCCCTGATACGAGGCACTGCTTGAGCCGCTGCAAATCGAGGGAGATATGTTCCAGCAGATGGGGCAGTTCGATGCCGATCAGCCTGCGTTTACTGAGAGAGAGCAGCTGTTCAGCCGCCGGGTTGACGAACTGGATGCAGAGCCGCTCATCCATCAGGATCACGGCGGTCAGCAAATTATCCAAGAGTGTTTTGGCGTTGTCCGAGCGGGTTGGCACAGGTTTCTCCCTAAAACGGTGCTACACACCTGTTATGCACCGATATGGTGCATAGAGTTTACCCGCATCGGTGCGCTATATCACCCCTAGTCGGCTTTGGGGGTGGGTTTGGGAGCCGGCGTCACGCTCGCTCTATGCAGGTAAAAGGTGACTGCACTGGATTTAGCAAGGATCGTACCGTCTTTGGCGAGCAGCTCGAGCTGAGCCTCGTGGGCGCCGCGATCGACGTTTTCGACCCGTACAGAGAGGCTGTTGCTGACGATGGGGGCGGCTTTGCCATCCAGGGTCAGGCGCACATCATACTGGGTCGGAGGTTTGGGGCTGATGGTGCCCTGAAAGACTATGTTGCCTGTGTTGTCGCGCAGGGTGCTGCCCTGTTCCGGGGAGAGCAGTTCGATGGTCAGCTTGGCAACCTCTTTCTCTTTCTTGGCATCGGCGCCAGTCAGGCTGTTGAAGTTATCCACCTGCACCGATCTGGGCGCGCTGCTGCCCAGCAGCGGGGCGACCCGCAGATCGACCTCTTTGGCGTTTTTGCCGGGTGGTGGCGCATCCGAGTAGTGGGTGATGCCATTGCCATCGACCCAGGAGTAGACCTTGGCCGCGTCCGCACCGAATGAGGTCAGCAACAGGAGGCCGAGCACCCCTATGCCATGCTTGTTGTTCATCCATCTCTCCTTGACGGTATTTTGCTTAATCCTATCAGAGAAAAAACCCGCCAGATGGCGGGTTTTGTCACGATTAAGTAAGCTGACCAGATTTAAACGGACAGTCTGCTGAGACTTAGACGGAGTAGTACAGTTCGAACTCCAGCGGGTGCGGGGTCATGCGCACGCGGTCAACATCCTGCTGTTTCAGTTCCAGATAGGAGTTGATGAAGTCATCGCTGAACACGCCGCCGCGGGTCAGGAACTCGCGGTCAGCATCCAGAGCAGCCAGGGCTTCGTCCAGAGAACCGGCAACGGTCGGCACTTCTGCGGCTTCTTCCGGCGGCAGGTCATACAAGTTCTTGTCCATGGCATCGCCCGGATGGATCTTGTTGATGATACCGTCCAGACCGGCCATCAGCTGGGCTGCGAAGGCCAGGTACGGGTTGGCAGCCGGATCCGGGAAGCGCACTTCGATACGACGTGCTTTCGGGCTCGGTACCACCGGGATACGGATGGAGGCAGAGCGGTTGCGGGCAGAGTAGGCCAGCATGACCGGTGCTTCATAACCCGGAACCAGACGCTTGTAGGAGTTGGTGGTCGGGTTGGCGAAGGCGTTGATAGCCTTGGCGTGCTTGATGATACCGCCGATGTAGTGCAGCGCCATCTCGGACAGACCGCCGTACAGGTCACCAGCGAACAGGTTGACGCCGTTCTTGGCCAGAGACTGGTGGCAGTGCATGCCGGAGCCGTTGTCACCGAACATGGGTTTCGGCATGAAGGTCACGGTCTTGTTGTAGGCGTGGGCCACGTTGTGGATCACGTACTTCAGTACCTGCACTTCGTCAGCTTTCAGCGTAAGAGTGTTGAAGCGGGTAGCGATTTCGTTCTGACCGGCAGTGGCCACTTCGTGGTGGTGAGCTTCAACGACCTGGCCCATCTCTTCCAGCACCAGACACATGGCGGCGCGGATATCCTGGGAGGAGTCGACCGGTGCAACCGGGAAGTAACCGCCTTTCACGAACGGACGGTGACCCTTGTTGCCATGCTCATAGGCAGTGCCGGAGTTCCATGCGGCTTCTTCAGATTCGATTTTCACGAAGCTGTGGCCCATGGTGTTGGAGAAAGTAATGTTGTCGAACATGAAGAATTCCGGCTCCGGCCCGAACAGCACGGTGTCAGCAATGCCGCTGGACTTCAGGAAATCTTCTGCACGTTTGGCGATGGAGCGCGGATCGCGGTCATAGCCCTGCATGGTGGCAGGCTCCAGCACGTCACAAACGATGTTCAGGGTGGTCTCTTCGGTGAACGGGTCCAGCTTGGCGGAGGCTGCGTCCGGCATCAGTACCATGTCGGATTCGTTGATGCCCTTCCAGCCGCCGATGGAGGAACCATCGAACATCTTGCCGTCTTCGAAGAAATCTTCATCAACCTGGTGAGCAGGGATGGATACATGCTGCTCTTTACCCTTGGTGTCGGTAAAGCGCAGATCAACAAACTTGACTTCGTGTTCCTGGATCAGGGCCAAAACGTTCTGGGCTGACATGCTAAGTAACCTCCGGTGTTAAAACTCTCTGGGTGAATGCGTCGTCGTATTCACATAAGCCAGTATCGTGCCAAGTTTGTGACAGCTTGATTTCAGGGCAATCTCGCTGAAGAGGCTCCCCAAAATCAGGCGATCTCGACTCGCGTTGCATCAATTTAGTGCGATGGTGGATCGTTTTGGTGCACTGTAATGGTGCGCGAAATACGGTCACCGCCCATCTAAGCAGGGTTTGTCAGAGAGGTCTATGATCCAGATCTGTTGTTATGCGCGAATGTACTGCAATTCTGCTAGGCAGATCACAAAGGCAAGAGTACAATTAGCGCCCAATTTTACCCGGTGATTGAGGCGAGAATGTTAGAGAATTTACGCAATATTGCGATTATTGCGCACGTTGACCACGGCAAAACGACTCTGGTTGATAAGCTGCTGCAGCAGTCCGGCACCCTGGACCGCTCCACGGAAGGCCAGGAACGGATCATGGACTCCAATGATCTGGAACGGGAACGTGGCATCACCATTCTCGCCAAGAACACTGCGATCCGCTGGAATGACTACCGCATCAACATCGTTGATACCCCGGGTCACGCCGACTTCGGTGGTGAAGTAGAGCGCGTATTGTCCATGGTTGACTCCGTGTTGCTGCTGGTTGACGCCGTAGACGGCCCGATGCCGCAAACCCGTTTCGTGACCCAGAAAGCGTTCGCTCAGGGTCTGAAGCCGATCGTGGTCATCAACAAGGTTGACCGTCCGGGTGCTCGTCCTGACTGGGTAATGGATCAGGTATTCGACCTGTTCGACAACCTGGGCGCGACTGATGAACAGCTGGATTTCAAAGTTGTTTACGCCTCTGCACTGAACGGTTGGGCCACCATGGATCAGGACGTCGAGTCCGAGAACATGGAGCCGCTGTTCCAGGCTATCGTTGACAACGTTGAAGCGCCGAAGGCTGATGCCGAAGGTGGTTTCCAGATGCAGATCTCCCAGCTGGACTACAACTCCTACGTGGGTGTTATCGGTATCGGCCGTATCACTCGTGGTCGCGTCAAGACCAACCAGCAAGTCACCATCGTTGGTGCTGACGGCAAGACCCGTAATGGTAAAGTCGGTCAGGTGCTGGGTTACCTGGGTCTGTCCCGTACTGAAGTTACCGACGCGCAAGCGGGTGACATCATCGCTATCACCGGTCTGGGCGAGCTGAAAATCTCCGACACCATCTGTGACAACGGTGCCGTTGAAGCCCTGCCGCCGCTCTCCGTTGACGAGCCGACCGTGAACATGACCTTCCAGGTCAACACCTCACCGTTCGCTGGTAAAGAAGGCAAGTTCGTGACCTCCCGTAACATTCTGGAGCGTCTGAACCAGGAGCTGGTCCACAACGTGGCTCTGCGTGTGGAAGAGACTGATGATCCGGACAAGTTCCGTGTATCCGGTCGTGGTGAGCTGCACCTCTCCATCCTGATCGAAAACATGCGTCGCGAAGGTTACGAACTGGCTGTGTCCCGTCCGGAAGTAATCCTGCGTACCGTTGATGGCGTTCTGCAGGAACCGTTCGAAACCGTAACTGTGGACGTTGAAGAAGCGCACCAGGGTTCCGTGATGGAGCAACTGGGTCTGCGTAAAGGCGAAATGACCAACATGACCCCGGATGGCAAGGGTCGTGTCCGTCTGGACTTCATGATCCCGAGCCGTGGCCTGATCGGTTTCCAGACCGAGTTCATGACCATGACCTCAGGTACCGGTCTGCTGTACCACACCTTCGACCACTACGGTCCGCATAAGGGTGGCAGCATCGGCGAGCGTCAGAATGGCGTGCTGATCTCCAACGCTACCGGTAAGGCCCTGACTTACGCCCTGTTCGGTCTGCAAGACCGTGGTCGTCTGTTCATCGGTCACGCGACTGAAGTGTACGAAGGCCAGGTGATCGGTATTCACTCCCGTTCCAACGACCTGACTGTTAACTGCCTGAAAGGCAAACAGCTGACCAACATGCGTGCCTCCGGTACCGACGAAGCTCAAGTGCTGACTCCGCCGATCCGCATGACTCTGGAACAGGCTCTCGAGTTCATCGATAACGACGAACTGGTAGAAGTGACTCCGAAGAACATCCGTATCCGCAAGAAATTGCTGACCGAGCTGGATCGCAAGCGCTCTGGCCGTGGTTAATGCTATGTGCTGAGTCTCGGCAGCCCTTGCGGCCGCTGACGGTTCACTGATAAACGGACCCAAACCTCTGGTTTGGGTCCGTTTTTTTATGCTTGTGATCCGCTCTGGCAATCCTGATGAGCTCGTTCAGGCCATCAGCAATGGATGATGAGTGGGCTGATAAGCGGCGAACGAAAGTCGTGGGGATGGTGAGATAAAAAAACCGCAGCGGATGAACGCTGCGGCTTTTTGCTGGCTTGCAGTGAGGGATTACTGGCGCCAGAAGGAGGGGAAGAAGAGCACGGCGACCGTCAGGATCTCCAGTCGTCCCAGCAGCATGCCGAATGACAAAAGCCATTTGGCCGATTCCGGCAGGCTGGCAAAGTTGGTGCTGGGGCCGACCACCGGGCCCATACCCGGGCCGACGTTGGCGACCGCCGTGATGGAGCTGGAGATAGCCGTCAGGGGGTCAAGCCCGATGGCGCCCAACAGTGCAGCTATCACCAGAATGATGGCGAAGTAGGCCAGTACGAAGGAGATCATCGAGCGGATGATGGCGTCATTGACCGTCCGGCCATTGTACTTCTGGGGGAAGACGGCAGAGGGGTGCATCAGCTGGCGCATCTGCTTTCTGAACAGGGCGAATGCCACCTGTACCCGGAAGATCTTGAGACCACCCGCAGTGGAGCCTGAACAGGCCCCAAGAGCCAGCAGCACGATGAAGACGATGCTGGCGAGCGGCCCCCAAGTGCCAAAGTCACCAAGGCCGTAGCCGGTGGTGGTGAGCACCGAGACGATGTTGAAGCAGCTGATGCGCAGGGCATCCCAGAAGCCGAACAGGTCTCTCTCCCACAGATAGAAGGTCATGATGACGGTGACCCAGACCACCAGCCAGAAGAAGCCGCGCACCTGGGCATCCTTGAACAGGCTGTTGTCCCTGTGGTTGAGGCTCTGTACATAGAGCAGGAAGGGCAGGCCGCCGAGGAACATGAACAGGGTGCCAATCCAGTGTGCCGAGTTGGAGAAGTGGGACATGGATTGATCGGAGGTGGAGTAGCCGCCGGTACTGAGAGTGGTCATGGCGTGGTTGATCGCCTCGAACATGTTCATGCCGCTGGCCCAGTAGGCCATGAAGCAGAGCATGGAGAGCACCAGATAGACCACGACGATGTTGTTGGCGACCGTCTTGGCACGCGGGGCGCTTTTGTCCGACCAGTCCGAGCTCTCGGTCTGGAACAGCTTCATACCGCCGACGTTGAGGTAGGGCAGCACGGCTACCGCCATCACGATAAAGCCGACCCCGCCCAGCCACTGCAGGATGGATCGCCACAACAGGATGCTGTGGGCCATGTTGTCGAGGCCGGAGAGCACGGTGGAGCCCGTGGTGGTCACCCCCGACATGGTCTCGAAGTAGGCGTCGGTGAAGTTGATGTGGGTGATGAAGACAAAGGGCAGGGCGCCGAAGATGCAGGCCACCACCCAGACCGAGGTGGTGAGCAGGAACATCTCCCGCACCCCCAGATGAAACTCCGCCTTGCGACCGTAGTGGAGGCAGAGCAGGGCGGCGCCGTGGGTGATCAGCACGGACTTGAGAAACTCGACAAATCCCTCTGACCCGGTGAGCAGTGCCAGCAAGGTGGGCAGCCACATGAAGAGCGCCAGCTTGGAGAGCACCAGCCCGAGGGTGAAGATAATGGGACGCAGCTTGATCATGTTCGATAACCTGGTCGTTGATTAACAAAAGACCCGGACCATCCCCTTGGGGGAGCTGAGCCGGGTCTGGTTTGACAGCCTGTGCGCATGAAGACGTTACAGGAAGAAGGGGCTTGGCTGGAACAGCCGCTCCACTTCCGGGATGTACTTCTTGTCCACCAGGAACATGACCACGTGGTCATCCTGCTGGATCTTGGTGCGATCGTGGGCGATCAGCACCTCATCCCCGCGCACCACGGCACCGATGGTGGTGCCCGGCGGCAGCTTGAGCTCGCCCACCGTCTTGCCGACCACCTTGGAGGTGTTCTCATCGCCGTGGGCAATCGCCTCGATCGCCTCGGCCGCGCCGCGGCGCAGGCTGTAGACGTTGGCGATATCGGCCCGGCGCACATGGGTCAACAGCGCCGAAATGGTGGCCTGCTGCGGCGAGATGGCGATATCGATGGAGCCACCCTGCACCAGATCGACGTAGGCGCCGCGCTGGATCAGCACCATGGTCTTCTTGGCGCCCATCTTCTTGGCGAGCAGCGCCGACATGATGTTGGCCTCATCCTCGTTGGTCACGGCGATGAAGACGTCGATCTGGTCGATGTGCTCCTCGGCCAGCAGCTCCTGATCCGCCGCATCGCCGCAGAAGACGATGGTGTTCTCCAGCAGTTCGGAGAGCTGCTCCGCCCGCTTCTGGTTGCGCTCGATAAGCTTGACGCTGTAGCGCTTCTCCAGCTGGCGGGCGAGACCCGCGCCGATGTTGCCACCACCGACGATCATGATGCGACGGTAGGGGCTCTCGAGGCGCTGCAGCTCCGACATCACGGCACGGATATGGCCCGCGGCGGCGACGAAGAAGACCTCGTCATCCGCTTCGATGATGGTGGTACCTTGCGGACGGATCGGGCGGCCCTGACGGAAGATGGCCGCTACCCGAGTTTCGATGTTAGGCATGTGCTCGCGCAGGGTGGAGAGGGCGTTGCCCACCAGCGGGCCACCGTAGTAGGCCTTGACCGCCACCAGACCGACGCGGCCACCAGCGAAATCAACCACTTGCAGGGCGCCCGGATATTCGATCAGGCGACGCACATAGTCGGTCACCAACTGCTCCGGCGCGATCAGGTGATCCACCGGCACCGATTCCGGCAGGAACAGGCGATCCCGCTCGGTCAGATAGGCTGGCGAGCGGATCCGTGCCACTTTGTTCGGGGTGTTGAACAGGGAGTAGGCCACCTGACAGGCGATCATGTTGGTCTCGTCACTGTTGGTGACGGCGACCAGCATGTCGGCATCCTGAGCCCCCGCTTCGCGCAGCACCTTGGGGTGTGCGCCGTGCCCGTTGACTACCCGCAGGTCGAACTTGTCTTGTAACTCCCGCAGGCGCTCACTGTCGGTATCGACGATGGTGATGTCGTTGTTCTCTCCGGCCAGGTTCTCGGCCAGAGTGCCGCCGACCTGGCCGGCTCCCAAAATGATGATTTTCATAGGGAACGTCTACTCACGTTGAGGCAGTAAAGGGGCATTTCGCCTGCATGGCGATTGCCCCGGAAGAAGCATGTCAGCGTCACAGCTTGACCAGCTTGGCGTAGTAGAAGCCATCCATCTCGGCTTCACCTGGCAGGAACTGGCGACCCGGGCAGTCCGGGGTGTCCTGTTCGTGCAACGGTACCAATTTGGCATCTTTGGTCGCGGCAAGGAAGGCGCGGATCTGGTCGCGATTCTCTTCCGGCAGGACGGAGCAGGTGGCGTAGAGCAGGGTGCCGCCGCTCTTCAGCTTGCCCCAGAGGGCATTGAGAATGCGGCGCTGCAGCTCGGCCAGCTCGCGGATGTCCTGATCACGGCGCAACCACTTGATGTCGGGGTGGCGACGGATAACACCGGTGGCGGAGCAGGGGGCGTCCAGCAGGATGCGGTCGAACTGGCCCTCCGGCCACCACTGTTCCGGTGCCGCGGCATCGCCGTGGATCACTTTGGCGGTCAGGCCGATGCGATCCAGGTTCTCCTGCACCCGCTTGAGGCGGTTCTCGTCGGCATCAACGGCGACCACCCCGGCCAGCTTGGGCTGACGCTCCAGCAGGTGTGCGGTCTTGCCGCCGGGGGCGGCGCAGGCATCCAGCACCCACTCACCCGGTTGCGGGTCGAGCAGTGCCGCGGCCTGTTGTGCTGCACCATCCTGTACCGAGCAGTCACCGACCTCGAAGCCGGGCAGCTTGGTCACATCGCAGGGACGCTCCAGCAGGATGCAATCCTCTCCCTCTTCACCGGCCACGGCATTGATGCCGGCTTCAGCCATGCGAGCCAGCATGGCATCGCGGCTCTGGCGCTGGCTGTTGTTGCGGATCCACATGGGGGGGCGCTGGTTGTTCGCCTCCATGATGAATTCCCACTCATCGTGATAGGCCTGACGCAGGCGCTTGGTGAGCCACTCCGGATGACCGAGGCGAATGCTGGGAACGCGGTCGATACGCAGCAAAATGACTTCGGCGCTGCGCTGGAAGTTGCGCAGCACGCCGTTGATGAGGCCACGCAGGGAGGTGCCCTTGAGCAGTTTGACGGCGTTGACGGTCTCGGCCACCGCGGCGTGAGCCGGAATGCGAGTGTAGATGAGTTGATAGAGACCGACCAGGATGAGGTAGTGGAAAATGCGGCTCTTATTCTTGAGCGGCTTGTCCATCATCTCGTTGACTGCCGCATCGAGGCGGGGTAGCCAGCGCAGGGTGCCGTAGCAGAGTTCTTGCAGGAGAGCGCGATCGCGAGGTGCAACTTTCTCCTGGGCAGCAGGCAGAACAGCGGAGAGGGATTGACCCTGATCCAGCACCTGTTGAATAACGAGAGCGGCCTGTGCACGTGTTTTCATAGAGTTACCTTAGATGCGCAAGTCGGTGCCTGGGCCCCGCTTGTGTCAATTCAATCCAGTTCAATTCAATTGCGTGCCGGGTTCAAACCAGTCGCGGCGAGAGTTGAGCAGATCCGAAACGGACATCGCCTTCTTGCCGGGCGGTTGCAGGGTCAGCAGGCGCAGTACCCCTTTGCCGGTCGCGATATCGATCCCCTGCTTGTCGGCCTTGAGCAGGGTGCCGGCGGGTTGGCCGTGGTCGCTGTCAATGACGGCGGCTTGCCATACCTTGACGGTCTGGTCAGCCACTTCAAACCAGCTGATGGGCCAGGGGTTGAACGAGCGGATGCAGCGTTCGATGGCAACAGCCTCCATCGACCAGTCGATGCGGGCCTCTTCCTTGGAGAGCTTTTCGGCGTAGTTGGCCAGCGCATCATCTTGCGCCTCGGCAGCGGTTTCACCGGCGGCCATGGCATTGATGGTGTCGACCAGTGCCTGCGGGCCCAGCTCGGCCAGCTTGTCATAGAGGCTGGCGGAGGTCTCGTCGGCGGCGATGGGGCAGGTCACTTTGCGGATCATGGCGCCGGTATCCAATCCCACATCCATCTGCATGATGGTGACGCCAGTTTCGGCATCGCCCGCCCAGATAGATCGCTGGATCGGTGCGGCACCGCGCCAGCGAGGCAGCAGGGAGCCATGGACGTTGATGCAGCCCAGACGCGGGGTATCGAGCACCACCTTGGGCAGGATCAGGCCATAGGCAACTACCACCATCAGGTCGGCGCCAAGGGCGGCCAGTTCGGCTTGCGCCTCTTCCTTGCGCAGAGAGGCAGGTTGGTAAACCGGCAGGTTGTGGGCCAATGCCAGCTCTTTGACCGGGCTGGCGGTGAGCTTCTGGCCACGGCCAGCGGGCTTGTCAGGCTGGGTATAAACGGCAACGACCTCGTGGTCGGAAGACAACAACGCCGCCAGGTGACGGGCGGCGAAGTCGGGAGTACCGGCAAAAATCAGTTTCAGCTTATTCAATGGGGCAGATCCTCAGAGGACTTTGCGATCTTCACGGGCCATCTTTTCCAGCTTCTGGCGAATGCGCTGGCGCTTGAGCGGGGACAAGTAATCCACAAACAGCTTGCCGACCAGATGATCCATCTCATGCTGGATGCAGATGGCGAGCAGATCGTCGGCTTCCAGCTCGAACGGCTTGCCGTTGCGATCCAGGGCGCGGATTTTGATCTGTTCGGCGCGAGGCACCAGAGCACGGCTGCCGGGCACGGAGAGGCAACCCTCTTCAATGCCGGTGCTGCCGCACTGCTCGATGACCTCCGGATTGATCAATACCAGAGGATCTTCACGGTTTTCAGAGACATCGATCACTATGATGCGCTGGTGAATGTCGACCTGAGTCGCGGCCAAGCCAATGCCTTCCTCCGCGTACATGGTTTCGAACATATCATCTACAATCTGTTGTAACTCGGGTGTAAAGGTCTCGACAGGGGCTGCAACGGTGCGCAGGCGCTCATCGGGAAAACGCAATACATCTAGAATGGCCATAGTTTTTTCTTTAGTTTCTTATAAATGCAGTCAATATTGGCGTAATTCTAGTCATTTACGCCGACAAAAAACAGCAACACTTTGCGTACAGAAGTAACAGGGAGTGTTATGTATCTGAAGCAAACCATCCTCGCCTGCCTGCTGGTGACCGTGAGTCAGGCAGCAGTGGCCGATCAGCTGAGGCTGAAAGCGGGTTACCCCGAAAGCTATGTAGTGCAAAAAGGCGACACCCTGTGGGATATCTCCGGCAAGTATCTTTCCGAACCCTGGCTCTGGCCCCGCCTCTGGAACATCAATCCGCAGATTGCCAATCCTCACTGGATCTACCCCGGTGATGTACTGCATCTGAGCTGGGTCAATGGTGAACCCCAACTCGGCAAGGCGATGCAGGGGGGCAAGCAAGTTATCCGTCTCGGCCCGAAAACCCGTTACGAGAACAAAGCCAACCCCATTCCGACCCTGCCTATCAGCGAGATAGGCCCCTTCCTGCAAACCGACCATATTTTGGCTGATAGCCAGCAGCAGAAAACCTTGCCCTATCTGCTGGGGTCGGATCAGAAGCATATCGGCATGCTGGAGGGGGACACCCTCTATGTGCAGGGCTCCCTGACTCCGGGGCAGGTTTATGGCATTTATCACCCCGGAGTGGTCTACAAGGATCGCGAAACCGGTGAACTGCTGGGCCAGGAGGCGATCTTTGCCGGTGTGGTGCGGGCCGTGGCGCGTCTTGATGGCGATCGGACTGAGGTGACTCTGACTCATAACCAGCGCGAAGTGCTGCAGGGCGACAAGGTGATGCCGCTGCCCGCTCAGGAGAACATGCCCGCCGTCTTCACACCGAAAGCGGCACCTGCCATCACGCCGGGCTATATCATCGATTTGCCGAACAAGACCCGGGGCGGTGGCAAGTTTGATGTGGTGCTGATCAACCGGGGTGGCCGCGATCAACTGGTCGCTGGGGATGTACTGGATGTCAGACGGCCCGGTGCTGCTCTGGTCACCAAGAATGGCGATGTACAGTACAAGGAGCTCTCGTCGGTTTTTAACCGGGTGTTTTACAGCAGCAACAAGAAGGCACCACTGCCCTCTGAAGCGATTGCCCGTGTCATGTTGTTCAAGGTGTATGACAAGCTGAGTTACGGTCTCATCATGCAGAGTAACGACATGGTGAGTGCGGGCTATCAGGTCACTCACTTCTGACGTGAACTACCCCGACGCGCGTCTGGCGCTTTGGCTAACTCTCGATGCGGTCACCGGTATCGGTCCGGTGACCGCTGCACGTCTGTTGGAGCGGGCCGGGGGAAGTATTGAGGCCCTGTTCCAGAGCGACGAAGCGCAGCTGCATGGTATGGGGTTGTCGTCAGAGCAGATCAAACAACTGCGCTGGCCCTCGCCGGTGGTTGAGCAGAGCCTGGCTTGGACCGCTTTGCCTGACAATCTCCTTATTCCGCAAGATCACCCGATTTATCCACCCTTGTTGCGGGAAATCCCCGCAGCCCCCCTGTTGCTCTACTGTCGTGGCGATCTTGCTACGCTGTCGCTACCCCAGCTGGCAATGGTGGGGACACGCCATCCTACCTATGCAGGCAAAGATAATGCCTCCCGCCTCTGTAGCGAGCTGGTTGGATGCGGGTTAGCCATCACCTCGGGCCTTGCGCTTGGTATCGATGGTGTTTGCCATCAGCAAGCGCTGGCTTGTGGTGGTATCACCCTTGCAGTATTGGGTTCCGGGTTGGATTGCCTCTACCCCAAACGCCATCAGGGGCTGGCAGGTCAGATTCTGGAGAGCAGTGGTTTGCTTATATCCGAGCTGGCGCCGGATAAAGGACCGCTGGCTGAACATTTTCCTCGTCGCAACCGTATTATCAGTGGTCTGTCGCTGGGGACTCTGGTGGTGGAGGCGACCGAGCAGAGCGGTTCGCTGATCACTGCCCGCTATGCATTGGAGCAGGGGCGCGAAGTGTTTGCGGTACCCGGTGCCCCGCAAAACGCCCAGGCGATAGGGTGTAACAGATTAATTCAGCAGGGGGCCAAACTTGTGCTGAGTGCGGCCGATATAGTGGAAGAGCTGCCAGAGTGGGTCGCACGGCCAGATCCGTCGGTTACATCATCTGAGCAACCGCATAATAGCGAATTGCCTTATGCCGATTTGTTGGATAACGTAGATTATGAGACCACGAGCGTGGATACCGTTGCCGAGCGGACCCAGCTTCCTGTCGAAGTGGTATTGGGCAGGTTGGTAGAGCTGGAGTTGGCTGGTGCAGTGATGGCGGTAGCCGGTGGATACGTCAGAGCGAGGAGGGCGAATCATGTTTGATGTATTGATGTACCTTTTCGAGACCTACATCCACAGCGATGCAGATGTGATGGTCGAGCAGGATGAGCTCACCGACGAGTTGAGCCGGGCCGGTTTCGATAAAGAAGAGATCGACAAGGCGCTCGACTGGCTGGAGCGACTGGCCAATCTGCACGATAGCGAGCGGGAGGTTTATGTCACCGCCAGCGCGCAAGGCTCGATGCGTATCTATGCTCCGCAAGAGCTGGCACGCCTCAGCACCGAGTGCCGCGGCTTCCTGCTCTTTCTGGAACAGGCCCAGGTGCTGAATGCCGAAACCCGCGAGATCTGTATCGAGCGCCTGCTCGAGCTGGACAAGCCGGATATCGAACTGGATGACCTGAAGTGGGTCGTCATGATGGTGCTGTTCAACGTACCGGGCAGTGAAAATGCCTACCAGCAGATGGAAGAGCTGGTGTTTGATGAGTCAGACGGCGTCATTCACTGACAGTCCGGTGCCGCGCTGGTAGAATTCAGGCCATCTGGATTTCAAGGCGCGGCCCATGTCAAAAATCGATCATCACCTCTTTTCAGCCCACGAACATGCCTTCGAGCGCGAGCCGTGCCCGCAGTGCGGGGCCGAGCTGGTGATCCGCCAGGGCAAACATGGCCCCTTTCTTGGCTGTTCTGCCTATCCTGCCTGTGATTACATCCGCTCCCTGACGCCATCCGGCCGCGACATCGAAAAGGTGCTCGAAGGCTCTGCCTGTCCCGACTGCGGAGAGCCGCTGGCGATCAAGAAGGGGCGTTACGGTCTCTTTGTCGGTTGTACCCAGTATCCGGCCTGTCAGCACATCGAATCCCTGCAGGAGAGCGATGATACCCAGATCCTCTGCCCCGAGTGCGGCAAGGGTCATCTGGTGAGCCGCACCTCCCGCTACGGCAAGCAGTTTTACTCCTGTGATGGCTATCCCCATTGCAAATATGTGGTGAACGACAAGCCGATCCCCATGCCTTGTCCCGCGTGTGGTTGGGGCATCATGGTAGAGAAAAAAGTGAGGGGAACTCTGCGTTGGGTCTGTCCGCAAAAGAAATGCGGCCACCAAAGTGAGCAGGTATAATCCCGCCGCCGCAACCGGATTGAAACGTTTTCGGTGAACTTCAACCCCCCACTTGGAGTAAGGAAATTCCCACCATGAATAAACCCTTTGTTGCCGTATTGATGGGCTCTGATTCTGATTTCCCCGTGATGCAGACTACCCTCGAGGTGCTCAAGTCATTTGATATCGCAGTGGAAGTCAAAGTCACCTCCGCGCACCGCACGCCGGCTGCGACCCATCAGTATGTGACCGATGCCGAGGCCCGTGGCTGCAAGGTCTTTATCTGTGCTGCCGGTCTGGCGGCGCATCTGGCGGGTGCCGTAGCCGGCATCACGACTCGTCCCGTGATCGGGGTGCCCATCGACGGTGGTCCGCTCAAGGGGCTGGATGCGCTGCTCTCCACCGTGCAGATGCCGGGTGGTGTACCGGTAGCGACCGTGGCGATCGGCAAAGCCGGTGCCAAGAACGCAGGTTATCTGGCAGCCCAGATGCTGGCAGTAGCCGATGATGAACTGGCGGCCAAGGTTCGGGCCGAACGCCAGAAGAATGCCGAAGAGGTGATGGCCAAGGATGCCGCCCTGCAGGCTCAACTCAAGTAAGTGAGCCGGTGGCGATCCGGATGTGTCGTTTTCCCCTGTGCCACAGCAAAAACGTCACTTCGCCATGATCGCCACCATATCGGTTCAACTTGCTTCTAAGTGACGAGGCGGCAGCCAAGCTGCCGCATTTTTCCTATGCCAAATGAATTTGAACAGGCGGTTGCTGCCCTCCAGCAGGAAGGGGTGATCGCTTATGCGACCGAGGCCGTGTTTGGTCTGGGATGTGATCCCGACTCCGAAGTGGCGGTGCTGCGACTGCTGGCCATCAAGCAGCGTCCGGTAGAGAAGGGGTTGATCCTGATTGCTGCCGACATGGCACAGCTGCAGGATTACATCGATCTGAGCCAGCTTAGCGGTGAGCAGCTAGCTCGGGTTGAAGCCAGCTGGCCCGGTCCTTTTACCTGGATCATGCCTGCCCGTGCAACGACGCCGGCTTGGCTGACCGGGCAATTCGAGACCCTCGCGGTACGCGTGACGGCTCATCCTCAGGTGCAGGCGTTGTGTCGCGCCTTTGGCAAGCCGCTGGTTTCTACCAGCGCCAACCTGACCGGTGAGGAGCCTGCCCGTCGGGTGGCCGATATTGGTGAGCGGCTGGCAAGCAAGTTGGCCTATATCCTGCCCGGTGAAGTGGGTGGTCAAGCTAACCCCTCCGAGATCAAGGACGCCCGAACCGGCGCCATTATCCGCCCCTCCTGAGCTGGCGGATACGTCATGATTTGCTATCAATCTGCTGAGTGGTGAGCTCACCGGATTGATTTAACTATAAAAATGGACAGGGCGTTCACGATCCTGCCTGACTGGAGACAAGATGAGCAAACCGGATGTGGCCCAGGTCAAGGCCTTCCTGTTGCAGTTGCAGGACGAGATCTGCCGTGGTCTGGAGCAGGCCGATGGCAGTGGACACTTTGTGGAAGATGCCTGGAGCCGTGAAGGCGGTGGCGGTGGTCGCACCCGTGTGCTGCGCCACGGCGCTGTGATCGAGCAGGGGGGCGTCAACTTCTCCCATGTCTATGGCGATGCCATGCCTGCCTCTGCTACAGCCCATCGGCCAGAGTTGGCCGGTCGCAAGTTCGAGGCGATGGGCGTGTCGCTGGTGATCCATCCGCACAACCCCTATGTGCCGACCAGCCATGCCAACGTCCGTTTCTTCATCGCCGAGAAAGAGGGTGAAGAGCCCATTTGGTGGTTTGGTGGTGGTTTCGATTTGACGCCCTTCTACCCGTTTGCCGAGGATGTGCAGCACTGGCATCAGGTCTCCCGTGATCTCTGCCAGCCCTTTGGTGATGAGATCTACCCCGAGTTCAAATCCTGGTGCGATCGCTACTTCTTCCTCAAACACCGCAACGAGACGCGAGGGGTGGGCGGTCTCTTCTTCGACGATCTGAATCGCTGGCCCTTTGCCGACTGCTTTGCTTTTATGCAGGCGGTAGGTCGGGGTTATCTCGATGCCTACCTGCCGATCATCGAGCGACGCAAGGCTCTGCCCTATGGCGAGCGGGAGCGGGAGTTCCAGCTCTATCGCCGCGGTCGTTATGTGGAGTTCAATCTGGTGTATGACCGGGGCACCCTGTTCGGGTTGCAGACCGGCGGACGTACCGAGTCGATCCTGATGTCTATGCCACCGCTGGCACGTTGGGAGTATGACTGGCAGCCGGAGGCGGGCACTCCTGAAGCCTTGCTCTACACCGATTACCTCACGCCGCGAGAATGGCTGTGACCCGAGGGGCCATGATGGTCCCTTTTTACTGGCCGTTATTCGGCTTGTTCCCGAGTGCGAAAACCCGTTAAATCGGAATATTGCCCTCTGATGGAACTCTTTGATGGATCGTTATCTGGTTTTTGGCCACCCGGTGCGCCACAGCAAGTCCCCCTTCATTCACACCCTGTTTGCCAGACAAACCCAGCAAGAGCTGGAGTATGGGCTGGCTGAACCCGCCGTCGACGAGTTTGCCCACGCCCTGCGCACCTTCTTTGCCCAAGGGGGCAAGGGGTGCAATGTCACCGTTCCCTTCAAGGAGCAGGCATTCACTCTGGTCGATCGCTTGAGCCCAAGGGCCAAGCGGGCGGGCGCGGTCAATACCATCAAGCTGACCGATGATGGCGTGTTGCTGGGGGATAATACCGATGGCGCCGGTCTGGTCGCCGATCTCAAGTCCCATGGTGTGACGCTGGCGGATAGCCGGATCCTGCTGCTGGGTGCCGGTGGCGCGGCTCGCGGTGCATTGGCGCCGCTACTGGCCGAGTTGCCGAGCGAGCTGGTGATCGCCAACCGCACCCACGCAAAAGCGCAACAGTTGGCTGCCGAATTCTGCGATCTGGGGCATGTGACTGCCCAGACCTATGAGCAGTTGGCAGGGTCATTCGATCTCGTCATCAACTCTACCTCCGCCAGCCTGCAAGGGGAGCTGCCGCCGTTGGCTCCCGCCCTGATCCACACGGATATTGCAATCTACGACATGATGTATGGCGCCTCGGATACGGCCTTTATCAGTTGGGCCAAACAGCATGGGGCCCGTCAAACCATGGATGGACTCGGCATGCTGGTGGAACAGGCCGCCGAAGCATTTACCGTGTGGCGCGGAATTCGTCCCGGGACTAAACAGGTATTGAGAGAGTTGAAGCGTAACTTGGGGGTGATATGAACCAGGGGATTCTGTTTCCCGACCTGATGGAGTGGCAGGCTGACGAACAGCGGGTGCGTTTTCCTGCCCAGCAGATGGGGGCGCTGATAGATTGTTACATCAGCCATCGGCGACTGGAGAGAATGACAGGTCTGGCGCTGACGAGAGAGGATGACATCGTCAGAGCCTTCGAAAGTGTGCGTTTTGATATTGAAGATATTGCTGAAAAACTCATTGAAGAACAAGAGTTTGCTGAAGATGGTGCTATCTATCTCTGATTTTTCAAAGTTTTTTTGTTTTGTAGCGGAACTACTTTGAAATGGCGCTGACTAACTAGATAGTTGAGGAAGTGCTAGCTAGTCACCTTTATAACTCCCCGGTATTCGTACTGGGGATTTTTTTATCTGTATGAAAATAAAAGATTTTTGCTTAATCTGTAAGTTGTGAAACTAAATTACATAAATTACTTTCACTTTCTGCTGCTTTGCTGTACAGTTGTCTGCGTAGGGTACAGAGGTAAGATGTTCTATCTTTCAGACCTTTTATTTCACGTAATTGAATGTGGCTGAATAGCTGCCCCGATGAGGTTCTCGTCGGGGTGTTTTTTTATGCGCGCCATTTAGAGTAAATGCTTTAAATTGGCGATGCATTTGATAGAATGAGGCTGCTTCTTGAGGAATACCTGTCGTCTGGTACTCAAGATTCAGCTTCTTCCCAATTTTTTGAACTTATTATTTCAGGCTGGATGGCATCACTGTCGTCCGGCCTCATTTTTATCCCTTCCGGTTAGATCTTGTAATTAAATTTCATTTTTGTCTCCTTTTGTAATTATTGTTCGTTTTGAAAGAACGAATTTGAAAACGCTCTCAACGTCTTTAGATGTTAATTCCTTGCGTGAATCAACTTCCTATCTATATGAACTGTAAGCGGTAATGGATATAGCCGGGGAGGCGAATGCGGGGTGTTTGTCGTGAGGCAGGTGAAAGCGGCAATCTGAAACCCTTTCAATCAGCGGAGGAGTGCTCCGCCAATTGCAAGGAGAGCGAGGAGTAGATTACTCCTCGGCAGGTTGCTGTTCGTCAGCGTTCAGCAGGTCGGTATCGTCACCACTGACGTACCATTCGGTCAGGGTTTGCGCCAGCTTCTCCACACCGATATTGGTGAGGGAGGAGAACGCTTCGACCTTGATCTGGGAACCGAGGTTGGCAACGGCCTGGCGCACCTTGATCACCTGGTTGTTGCGCGGGCCGGGGCTCAATTTGTCAGCCTTGGTCAGCAGCAGCATGACGGGCAACTGACGGTGCGAGCTCCACTCCAGCATGTTCATGTCGGTATCTTTGAGCGGGTGGCGGATGTCCATCAGGATCACCAGACCTTTCAATGACTCACGGCGCTGCAGATACTCTGCCAGTGACTTTTGCCACTTGAGCTTCATTTCCAGCGGAACTTGCGCATAACCATAACCCGGCAAGTCGACCAGACGCTTGCCCGGTTCCAGCTCAAACAGGTTGATCAGCTGGGTACGACCGGGTGTCTTACTGGTGCGCGCCAGGTTCTTGTGTTTGGTTAAGGTGTTCAATGCAGATGACTTACCGGCGTTGGAACGGCCGGCAAACGCGATCTCGACACCCCCATCATTTGGCAGGTGACGGATGTCGGGTGCGCTGGTCACAAAATGCACCTTATTGAAATTCAGAGTTTGTGTATCCAACGTAAATTCCCCATGGAGATAGAGGGTTATAGAGTTACTTTTTTGTAAAATGGTGTAAAATAGCGTCGCTTAAACGCGTTTATTTTAACATGCCTTCAGCGGCATGGGATCTGGAAGCCTAATAACGAAAAGTTGGAACGCCATGAAGAACCTAGTCATTACTCTTGCTCTGATGGTTGGCGTAACGGGGATGGCACAAGCCAAGGGCGATGCCGCTGCGGGACAGACCAAGGCTGCCGTTTGTGCGGCTTGTCATGGACCGGACGGAAACAGCCTGGTTGATATGTACCCCAAAATTGCTGGTCAGCACGCATCATATATCAAAAAGCAGTTAGTTGAACTGAAGGCTGCCGCTTCTGGTCAAATTGGCCGGGTTGCGCCAGTGATGGGGCCGATGGCGTTACCTTTGTCGGAACAGGACATGGATGACCTGGCGGCTTATTTCTCCAGCCTGAAGGTTACCCCTATCGCTGTCCCTGACGACGTGGTCGAAGCGGGCAAGGCACTCTATATGGGTGGTGACATGAGTCGTGGTCTGGCAGCTTGTACGGCTTGTCATGGTCCTCGTGGCTCTGGTGTCGAGCAGGCGAAGTATCCCAACCTGTCCGGCCAGCATCCTGCCTATATCAAGGCTCAGCTCACCGCATTCCGTGCCGGGACGCGCGACAACGATCCGAACGGCATGATGCGGGACGTTGCCAAGAAACTTACTGATCAGGATATCGAAGCCCTCTCCAAATATGTGGCGGGTCTGCACTGATATAGTCGATACGGTCGATTTGAGTTGAAACGGGGAGCTTGGGCTCCCCGTTGTTTTTATGGCTTTCAGATAATTCTCGGTTTAATCCCCCCGTTCTGTAAGAGATCTCCCATTCTCAAGGCAGGCCAAGGCTCATAAAATTGCATAAAATATTAAATAATCATTATTTATCAACAAATTATATGAATATTGATATCTTTCGACATGTTGAGAATGTTTTGAGTGGATTGAGCCGCTTTATAGAGTTGGTACAGTAGGCTTAATGGATTCACCCACGGATTGGGTGGCGGTTTCACGACAGGGTGTTGTGAGCAGAGGATGGCTGGCGTGGCGGGATGCCATGGGCTCGGATGAGCTGGCAAAGGATTGAAGGATCAGGATGGTGACCATCTCCGGAGCGGGATGGGGTTGCGGGATGCAGACTCCCCGGCACGATGGCAGGATGCGGTCGAGACGGGTCAAACAAGCACACGCACATTCAGGAACGACCAATATAAGGTCAGGATGACCACACAACGATATGATGCGGCGACAAGTTGTCATTGAGAGGACGAAACAGATTGTTTTGCCATTCAGGATGGCGCACGCATGAACATATCAAGGCAGCTTCGGCTGCCTTTTTTCTTTTGGGTCATTAACCCGATTAGCCATTCTGTGTCAAAATACCAGCAACATGCCCAGAGGATACCGATCCTGCGGTGTTCAGTGGCCTGATTGGGCCTGATTGGTGCGGGATCCTGCTCTTGTTCCAGCCTTACTGTTCCTCGCATCGTATCCCACCGGGTGAGATCATCCCGGGTACGGGTCAAACCAGTTATTTTCGGAGTTAGCCATTCATGTCTGCCAAACAACCCACTCGCAAGCCTACTGGCAAGCGCAAAGAATCTGATGTCAGTGCTCAGGAAGGCCGTGAGCGTAAACGGGCTGCCAAGCGAAAGGGCCTGAAGGCGGGTTCTCGTCAGCAAGTTGAACAGCCGAAGAACAAGTCTGGCAACAGCCAGTCCAAAGATCCGCGTATCGGTTCCCGCAAGCCGGTAGTTCTGGTGGTGGATGACAAACAGAAGAAGCCGACAGCCCCCAAGGCGGTGAAAGAGAAGAAGCTGGTGATGACGCCCGAGCAGGAGCTGGCTTCCATCGAAAACGATGACCGCTTGAATGATCTGCTGGATCGTCTTGATGCCGGTGAAACCCTGGAAGCGGCCGAGCAGGCCTGGGTTGATCAGCGTGTCGACCGTTATCAGGAGCTGATGGATGAGCTGGGCATCATCGACAACGACGATGATGAAGATGATGAGCTGCCGTTTGATGATGGCGATGACGCCGAGTTCGACGAGCAGAAACCGGCCTCCGAAGAGGAGTTGTGGGACCGTTTCAACCAGGTCGATTTCAAGCCGGAACCCAAGCCTGAGCCGAAGAAAAAGTGATGAGTGGATGGATGCTGGCCGCCCTGTTGGGCGGCCTGATTTTGTCAGGATTGGCCATCTATGCAGGCATGCTGCTGGCCAGACTGAGACGACAGCAAGCGATGCAGTGGCAGGCTATAACTGCTCGCAATGAGCGAATTCTGGAGAGCGTGCGGGTCATTGCTCATGCGGTGCAGGAGGGGCAGTGCGATTACTCCGAAGGCGCCATTCGGCTGACCAATCTGCTGGATGCGTTGCAGATCAAGGGGGGGCGAGCGTTCGTTGCCGAGTTCCCGGGTCTGTACGGGCTGTATGAGAAGGTGAAAGATATGCCGACTCATGAGGCCAGACGCGCCCTCAAGCGCAATGAAGTGATGAAGATGGATCTCGAACGCAGCGGCTACGAGGCCGAGCTGGAGGCTCAGATCCTCAAGGATGTGGCCCAGCTGAAGGATTTTCAGTTAGGTCGGTGAGCCAACAATAACAACAAGAGAGGAAGCGAGCGTGCAAGCAGAACAGATTGTGTGGGATCAGGCCCTGATCGAAAAATATAACTACAGTGGCCCGCGATACACCTCTTATCCCACTGCGCTGGAGTTCAACGAGAGCTTCGGCTATCCGGATTTTGTCCGCGCAGCCGGCCAGTATCCCGAGCGCAATCTGTCGCTCTACGTGCATATCCCTTTCTGTCACAAGCTCTGCTACTACTGCGGCTGCAACAAGGTCATTACCCGTCATCAGCACAAGGCTGACGAGTATCTCGACTACCTGGAGCAGGAGATCAAGGCGCAAGCCCCGCTCTTCAAGCATCGTCTGGTTACCCAACTGCACTGGGGGGGCGGTACACCCACCTATCTGGATGAAGCGCAAACGCGCCGCCTGATGGCCATTCTGCGTGAGCATTTCCATTTCGCCGAAGAGGGGGAGTTCAGCATCGAGGTCGATCCGCGCGAGATTGCCATTACCATGCTGGATGTGCTGCGAGACGTCGGCTTCAACCGCATCAGCCTTGGGGTGCAGGACTTCAACAAGGATGTGCAGGTTGCGGTCAACCGCGAGCAGGACAACGACTTTATTAAAGCCATGTTGGAACGGGCCCGTGAACTTGGCTTCCGCTCTACCAACCTCGACCTTATCTATGGCCTGCCGCATCAGGATCGTGCCAGCTTCCACCATACGCTGGAAGAGGTGCTCAAGACGGATCCGGCGCGCCTCTCCATCTTCAACTATGCCCATCTGCCGAGCCGCTTTGCCGCCCAGCGCAAGTTGAAAGAGGTGGATATGCCTGCGCCGCAGGAGAAGCTGGCCATGCTGCAGGATACCATCGCCTTCCTGACCGGTCAGGGTTACCAGTTCATAGGCATGGACCATTTTGCCAAACCCGATGACGAACTGGCGGTCGCGCAGCGCGAGGGCAAGCTGCACCGCAACTTCCAGGGCTATACCACTCAAGGTGATTGCGATCTGCTGGGGCTGGGGGTCTCCTCCATCAGCATGATCGGTGATGCCTACTCCCAGAATCAGAAAGAGCTCAAGACCTATTACGCACAGGTTGCAGAGCTGGGTCATGCCCAGTGGAAAGGCTGCTCGCTCAATCAGGATGATCTGATCCGCCGTGAGGTGATCAAGCGGCTCATCTGTGATTTCCGCCTGAACTTTGCCATTGTCGAGCAGGCGCACGGGCTCAATTTCAGAGAGTATTTTGCCGACGATCTCAAGCTGCTGCAGACCTTCATCAACGATGGATTGGTGCGTATGACGGAGGATGGTCTGGAGGTCTCCTCCACGGGGCAGCTGCTGATCCGCAATATCTGCATGTGTTTCGACGTGTACTTGCGCAACAAGGCGCGCCAGCAACAGTTCTCTCGCGTGATATAAGCTTGTTTGCCGATTAGAAAACAGAAAAGGGCGCCATCGTGGCGCCCTTCTCATATGTATTTTTGCTTAAGCAGCGGGTCGGAAAGGTTCTGGTAAGAAGTCTCTGCACTGAGGCAAGCAATTGAGAGCCAAGCAAGGGGACGGTGAAATGCAGATAAAAAGATGGGGGCGACTTGCGTCGCCCCCGGTAGTCGTATCGCTCAGATCCTTGAACGAAGTTGCTCCCTGCAATCCCTGACTGTTTACCTCTTCCTTTAGGTTTCCCCTTCCCAATCCTTTGGGGTGTCCTTTAGCCATCTTGGCCTGACGAGTCATCCTGTCCCGTCGCACTTTCTCCGTCCTGGGAGGTGTCCTTTACCACATCCTGTGGTGAGTCCATTTGCCCAACCCTGGCAGCCAGTCTTCCTGACCGACTTCATTGCGTCCGTGCATGAGTAACTATAAGGATTTTCTAACCGGCTACAACGCCAGATTGGAAAACGTTTTTGTCATTGGCTATTTCGAAAGTGGTGAGTTTCGATTTATTCATTTATAAACAGCTATTTAAGTTGCTCATCTTCATGTTTTAAGATCTTATCTTCCGATTATCTCGGGGATCTTTTCGGCTGTTGGCTTACATGTGGAATGGCAGATCTCTTACATGGCGTTTTGGTTGCTTCAGAAACAGATTTTGCAGTCTGATGATGGTCATTCGGGGTGAGTTGGTGAGGCACACAAAGAGCGGTTGAATGGAGAAATTATGAGCGCTGGTTGAGCCGCTCATAGATGGTCTGGCGCTCTTCCGGGGTGAGCGAAGAGAAGTAGTGGGTAAAAAGGCGCAGCAACAGGGACTTGTTCATGCCGTCTTGCTGGGTCAGGTTACCCAGCTCGTCGATGGCCACCGTGCTCATGGAGAAGGTGGCTTTTTTGTAGCTGGGCTTCAGGTGCTCACCACTCTCGATAAAGGCCAGCGCCGACAAGGCTTCATCACGATGCAGGCCCAGTTCAAGGCTGACCACCTTGGGTTTGCCCTTGGCGTAGAACTCCGCATCTTCGATAAATTCGTCGACGGTGAACTTCTTCTGGTGATGCAGCTGGTGTTTTTTCTTCAGATCGGCCAGACCCATCTCACACCCCCACTTGCAGGAACTCTTTGGCGATGGCCCGGATCTCTTCGGCGGATTTGCCATCCGGCTCGATCTCCATCACCGACAGTCCCTTCTCTTCGCTGTCGTCATAGACGTTGCGGCCATAGGTGATGGCGTTCAGGACGTCGACACCGAACGAGGAGCAAACCTCTTTCGCTTCCAGAATGCGTTTTACCTGATTGGGCAGGGCGGGGCACTGGGTCAGCACTACGGCTGCATTGAGGGTCGGGTTGACCATCTTGCAGGTGGTGATGAGATCTTCCATGTGGGGCAGGGTCTTGAGGTCGCGGCGTTTCGGACGCAAGGGGATCAGGGCGTGGGTGGCGACAGCCATAGTGGAGCGCAGTGCCCGGTTGTCTTGCCCGCCGCAATCGACGATGACGTAGTCGTAGCGGTTTTTCAGGCTGAGCAGGTCGTTGCGAATATTGCCATAGAGCTGTACGCAGTTGATTTGTGGCAGCTCCGGGTTGTCGTTGCGCTCCTGAATCCAGTCAGAGGTGGTTCGCTGCGGGTCGCAGTCGACCAGTAACACCTCCCCCTGAAATTGGGATCTGAGGTAGACCGCCAGATTTTGTGCCAAGCAGCTCTTGCCACTCCCCCCCTTCTCTCCACCGACCAACAAGATCATGACGTTCCCCTATCCATGAGAAAACCGCTGATTTCAGTATAGGAGGGGCCAGTCTCATCACAAGGCGAGAGGAGTGATGCTCCTCTCGTTGTTTCGACTAGTAATGAACGCTGCCTCCCTGCCAGCGGCAGACATAGTCAGGCACCAGCATCTGGGGGGCCTTGTCGACATGGCATACCACCATGGGCATGGCAGGGGCTCCTTCAGCCTGACTGAGGGTGGGGAGCGCAGAGAGCAGCAAAGTCGCGAGCAACAGCATGGGTTTCATTTTCATAACAACTCCTTGGTAGTGCCATTCCTGTGTGATCTGGATCACTTTCTGAGTTAAGTCGAGGTTGGCGCCAGTGCAAGGTGAGACGAATAAATTCAATTAATGAAAAAAGTATCAAAAGGCGTTGTGGTGACCGACGAGGATAGCTGCCCACCTTGATGCGGACTTTGTGCATATTAAGTTGAACCGCACAAAGAGGTGGTGACTGATGAGGCCGAGCCTGATGGGGTTGGCATCAATGCCATGATCTGGAACAAGAAAAGATTTATGCAGTGAATGTGGTCGATGTGAGTATTTATTTCTCCCGTGCTCCTCCCGTCACGGCGATGTATTCAATACTTAGGGAGTAATATTCAAATTATATTTGTAAAGTTATTTATAGTGATGATTTTTAACAGTTTTTGTTATTTTCATTTAATCACTCCAGTGAACTGGCATGAATAAAAAATGAATCAACCTGAAATATAGCAGGGTGGTTTTGCATGGTTATTCGGTGCGATTTGTTTGGAAAATGCGCAATTTGCTACCGGGGTCATAGATTGGATGGTGAATATATTCAGTTCTGAGTGAATGTGATCAATGTCTAAGTTTGTCGTGATTCGCAGGGCTAACCTCGGTCTCGAAAGGCAAGGGCAGGATAGAACATAAGCCGATTACCCTACATAAAGAATATCCCGCCTTAGCCACGAGCATGAATAGAAGGAATCTATTCAATCACTCGCAGGGACCACTGCTAGACGGAATATAATCATGAGCAAATTTTATGTAGGTTCTGAAGTTGGCCAATTGCGCCGTGTCATGTTGCACCGCCCCAACCTCAGTCTGAAGCGTCTGACTCCTTCCAACTGCCAGGATCTGCTGTTCGATGACGTCCTGTCTGTTGAACGCGCCGGTCAGGAGCACGACAAATTCGCTCAGGTACTGCGCGATCAGAATGTCGAAGTTTTCCTGCTGACCAATCTGCTGGCGGAAACACTTGATGTGCCGGAAGCCAAAACCTGGCTGCTGCAACATCAGGTCTCCGACTACCGCCTCGGCTCTTCTTTTGCCAACGACGTGCGCTGCTTCCTGGCTGACATGCCGCACCGCGAACTGGCCCGCATTCTCTCCGGCGGCCTGACTTACTCCGAGATGCCCTACAGCGGCGTCAACATGGTAGTGGGCATGCACGCTCCGACCGATTTCATCATCGAGCCGCTGCCCAACCACCTCTTTACCCGTGACACCTCCTGCTGGGTTTACGGTGGCGTCTCCATCAACCCGATGGCCAAGCCGGCTCGTCGCCGCGAGACCAACCATGTGAAGGCTATCTACCGCTGGCACCCGATGTTTGCCGGTCAGGACTTCATCAAGTACTTCGGTGACGAGGAGCGTGACTACGACAACTCCACCATCGAGGGTGGCGACGTACTGGTTATCGGCCGCGGCGCCGTGCTGATCGGCATGTCCGAGCGCACCACCCCGCAAGGTGTCGAGCACCTGGCTCGCAGCCTGTTCAAACATGGTCAGGCCAAACAGGTCATCGCCATGGAGCTGCCGAAACACCGCAGCTGCATGCACCTGGATACCGTTATGACCCATATGGATGTCGATACCTTCTCCGTCTATCCAGAAGTGATTCGCAAGGACGTGCAGTGCTGGAGTCTGACTCCGGGCGGCGCCACCGGCATGAACATCAAGGAAGAGGGTTACTTCGTCACCGCTATCGAGAAAGCACTGGGCGTGGATCAGCTGAAGATCATCACCACTGGCGGTGACAGCTTCGAAGCCGAACGCGAGCAGTGGAACGACGCCAACAACGTACTGACCGTACGTCCCGGCGTGGTGGTGGGTTACGAGCGCAATACCTACACCAATGAGAAATACGACAAGGCCGGTATCACAGTTCTCTCCATCCCGGGTGATGAACTGGGCCGTGGCCGCGGCGGTGCCCGCTGCATGAGCTGCCCGATGGAACGCGACAGCATCTGATGAGACGGCGTGGCGCTGGCAGAAGCTGGCGCCACACAGAACCAAACTCGAGATTAACCACTATGAAAAAACCAACTGTCGTCGTCGCTCTGGGTGGCAATGCACTGCTCCGTCGTGGTGAGCCACTGGAAGCGGATATCCAGCGCAAGAACATTGCAACTGCCGCCAAGACCATCGCCCTGATCGCTCAGGAGTACAACGTGGTGCTGGTGCATGGCAACGGCCCGCAAGTCGGCCTGCTGGCCCTGCAAAACAGCGCCTACACCAAGGTATCCCCCTATCCGCTGGATGTGCTGGGTGCCGAGTCCCAAGGCATGATCGGCTACATGCTGATCCAGGAGCTGAAAAACCTGATGCCGAGCCGCAACGTCACCGCGCTGCTGACTCAGGTGCAGGTCGATCCCAAGGATCCGGCATTCGCCAACCCGACCAAATTTATCGGCCCTGTCTACGAAGAGGCTGAAGCCCGCACTCTGGCAGAAGAGAAGCGCTGGGTGGTCAAGGCTGACGGCAAGTTCTTCCGCCGTGTAGTGCCGTCCCCGCTGCCCCAGCGCATCGTCGAAGGCGACGCCATCGAAACCCTGATTGCCCAAGGCCACCTCATCATCTGTACCGGTGGTGGCGGCATCCCTGTGACCTGGGATGGCCAGAGCCTGACCGGTATCGAAGCCGTCATCGACAAGGACATGTCTGCCGCCTATCTGGCCAAGCAGATCAAGGCCGACGCCCTGCTGATCCTGACCGATGCCGATGCCGTCTATCTGGATTGGGGCAAACCGACCCAGCACCCGCTGCGGGTCACCAGCCCGGACGAGCTGGCCGGGGTCAAGTTCGATGCAGGTTCCATGGGGCCGAAAGTCGAAGCCTCCTGTGAATTTGTCAAAGCGACCGGCGGCATGGTTGGCATCGGCTCGCTGGAAGATGGCCTCGCCATCCTCAAGGGTGAAGCCGGCACCAATATCGTCGCCACCCGCACCGTACATGCGTAATTACCGATATCTGTACTGAGAATGCGTAGTCAACACTACTGCCCGAACTGGTCTGAAACATATATAGAGAGAACTCATCATGGCTTTTAATCTGCGTAACCGTAACTTCCTGAAACTGCTGGACTTCACCCCGCGCGAAATCCAATACATGATCGACCTGGCCATCGACCTGAAGAAAGCCAAATACGGTGGCTACGAGCGCAAGCATCTGGTCGGCAAGAACATCGCCCTGATTTTCGAGAAAACCTCCACCCGTACCCGCTGTGCGTTTGAAGTTGCGGCCTTCGACCAGGGCGCGCAGGTCTCCTACCTTGGCCCAAGCGGTTCCCAAATCGGTCACAAGGAGTCCATGAAGGACACCGCCCGTGTACTGGGTCGCATGTATGACGGTATCGAATACCGCGGCTACGGTCAGGAGATCGTGGAAGAGCTTGGCGCCTACGCCGGAGTCCCGGTCTGGAACGGTCTGACCAACGAGTTCCACCCGACCCAGATCCTGGCCGACTTCATGACCATGCTGGAGCACGGCAAGGGCAAGCGTCTGGATCAAATCAAGTTCGCCTACCTGGGTGATGCCCGCAACAACATGGGTAACTCCCTGATGGTCGGCGCCGCCAAAATGGGCATGGACATCCGTCTGGTCGCGCCGAAAGCCTTCTGGCCGGAAGAGGAGCTGGTTGCCAAGTGCCGCCTGATCGCCGAAGAGACCGGCGCACGCATCACCCTGACCGAAGATGTGAAAGAGGGTGTGCTGGGTGCGGACTTCCTCTACACCGACGTCTGGGTATCCATGGGTGAAGCGAAAGAAGCCTGGGATCAGCGCGTCAAACTGATGACTCCGTATCAGGTCAACATGGATGTCATCAACGCCACCAAGAATCCTGATGTGAAGTTCATGCACTGCCTGCCGGCGTTCCACAACGACGAGACCACCATGGGCAAGGAAGTGGCTGACAAATATGGCATGAAAGGCCTGGAAGTGACCGAGGACGTGTTCGAATCCGAGCACAGCATCGTGTTCGACGAGGCCGAAAACCGGATGCACACCATCAAGGCAGTGATGGTTGCTACGCTGGGCGACTAAGGTCGCAGTAGTGGTGCCGGGGGGCGACCCCCGGCTTTTCGACCATGTGACAGCGGCATAATACCTCTAACCCTACAACCCGCAGCCTGCATGGATACCACACCCACAGAAGGAAGCTGGACCATGACCAAATTCAAGTTCCCGTCAGCCTACACGATACTGTTTGTGCTGATCGCCCTGGTGGCCGCCCTGAGCTGGATAGTGCCGGCCGGCAAATATGAGATGACCATGAACGAAGCCCTCGGCAAAGAAGTGCCGGTGGCGGGTACCTACAAACTGGTGGAGGGAAATCCCCAGGGGATCGTCGACGTGCTGCTGGCACCTATCGATGGCCTCTACAACCACGACACCTATGAGGCAGGCGCCATCGACGTCTCCCTCTTTATCCTGATCATCGGTGGTTTTCTTGGCATTGTGACCAAGACAGGTGCCATCGATGCCGGTATCGAACGTGTGACCGACCGTCTGCGTGGCCGTGAAGAGTGGATGATCCCGATCCTGATGGCGCTGTTCGCCGCAGGCGGCACCATCTACGGGATGGCCGAAGAGTCGCTGCCGTTCTACACCCTGCTGGTGCCGGTGATGATGGCCGCCCGCTTCGACCCTGTGGTGGCTGCAGCAACCGTATTGCTGGGTGCCGGTATCGGTACTCTCGGTTCCACCATCAACCCGTTTGCGACCGTTATTGCCGCCAACGCCGCGGGTATCTCCTTCACCGACGGTATCTGGCTGCGCGTTGCCATGCTGGTCGCCGGTTGGCTGCTCTGTGTTGCTTACGTCATGCGTTACGCCAAGATGGTGCGCAGCGATCCGAGCAAATCTCTGGTGGCTGACAAGTGGGAAGAAAACCGTGCCCACTTCCTCGGCAACAAGAGCGACCAGATGCTGGAGTTCACCCTGACCCGTAAAATCGTGCTGGGTATCTTCGTCGCTGCCTTCGCCGTGATGATCTACGGTGTGGCCGTGCTGGGCTGGTGGATGGCGCAGATCTCCGGTGTGTTCCTGGCTGCCGCCATCATCGTTGGTCTCATCTCCCGCATGAGCGAAGAGGAGCTGACCTCCAACTTTATCGACGGTGCCCGCGACCTGCTGGGTGTGGCGCTGATCATCGGTATCGCCCGCGGTATCGTGGTGGTAATGGATAACGGCATGATCACTCACACCATTTTGCACAGTGCAGAAGGGATCGTGACTGGCCTCTCCACCATCGTCTTTATCAACGTGATGTTTGTGCTGGAAGTGGTGCTCTCCTTCCTGGTGCCGTCCTCCTCCGGTCTGGCCGTACTGACCATGCCGATCATGGCGCCGCTGGCCGACTTCGCCAACGTGGGCCGCGATCTGGTGGTGACTGCTTACCAGTCTGCCTCCGGTCTGGTGAACCTGGTGACCCCGACCTCCGCCGTGGTCATGGGCGGTCTGGCCATCGCCAAGGTGCCTTATGTGCGCTGGCTGAAGTGGGTGGCTCCGCTGCTCGGTATCCTGACCGTGCTGATCGTGGTCTGCCTGAGTCTGGGTGCCGTGCTCTCCTGAGGGATAACAAGCAAGATGAAACGGGAGCCTGCGGGCTCCCGTTTTTTATGGGCGCAAGAGGTGATGGGCACAAAGTAGCAGGCAACAAGAAGGCGACCCGCAGGTCGCCTCGATGCATTCGATGGAAGGGGTTAGCGGGCCTGCGCCAGCGTGCGCACCACGGCGGCATGGGCCTGTCGGGTGCGGCTGATATGGCGCGGCGCGACCAGCACCACGTCATTGCCTGCGACGGCGCCCATGATCTCGGGATTGGCGTTGCGATCCAGCAGGCGAGCCACCACGGTGGCGGCCCCCGGAGTGGTGTGGATCAGCACCATCTGCTGGTTGTGTACCACTTCGCGCACCATGTCGTGGATCGAGCGGGTGCTGCCGGCGGGTTCCAGCTGCTCATCGACCAGGGTGTAGACCTTCTTGCCGTTGGCATTCTGGGCCTTGGCGACGCCGAGACGGCGCAGCAGGCGGGAGATGGTGGACTGGCTGATGTCGGCAAAGCCGCGCTCCGACAGCTCGCGGCGGATCTCTTCCTGGGTGCTGTAGCAGTGCTGACCGATGATCTGGCGACAGGCATCCAGCTGGGCCAGATCGGGCTCTTGGGCAACGGGACGACTGAGGGTTTTGACCACGGCGAATTCCTTTGATGATGACCGGAGGTAAACGCGCGATATCTGCCATAGCAGTCAGTTATCAGGTAAAAACACTGATAATCTATCTATATGCAGGGAATGAGCGGGCATTACCATCTTGCGATGGCAAATTATAGCTGACTGGAAATTTGGTGATGTGACAGGGTTCAAAAATGGGCCCCGCGGGGCCCAATCAGATATCAGTAACGCTCGCTGACGATGTCCTGAGTGAAGGACTTCTCGCAATATTTGCACTTCATCCGTACCACGCCTTTCACTTCGCGCACCCGGAAGTAGCTGTCCACCGGCTCGTTGTGGGAGATGCAGTTGGAGTTGGGGCAGTGGAACACCCCGGCGATGAACTCCGGCAGCTCCAGCTGGTGCTTCTTCACCACATTGAAGTCTTCGATGATGTTGACGGTCGCTTTCGGGGCGAACAGCGCCAGCTGGTTGGCTTGTTGCTCGGTCAGGCGGGTGTTCTCAATCTTGATGAGATCCTTCTTGCCCAGCGCGCCGGATTTCAGGTTGAAGCCGACGGTGATCCGCTCCTGGGTTTCAACCAGCTGGAACAGCTTGAGGATCTTGATGCCCTGGCCAGCGGGGATGTGATCGATGACGGAGCCGTGACGGATGGCTTCGACTTGCAGTTGGTTCTTGTCAGACATGATATTCCCCTAAGCTCAGACAGTTTCGTTCAGTACCAGTGCCAGCAGCGCCTGGCGTGCATAGACCCCGTTCTCCGCCTGCTGGAAGTAGCAAGCGTGGGGAGTCTTGTCGACCGCCACATCGATCTCGTCGACGCGGGGCAGGGGATGCAGGATCTTCATGGTGGGCTTGGCCCCTTCCAAGGTTGCCAGCTCCAGAATGAACTTGGCGGCCATGTGCTTGTATTCTGTCTCGTCGAAGCGCTCTTTCTGGACGCGGGTCATGTAGAGGATGTCCAGCTCCGGCATCACCTCTTCCATGGTCTGGTGGACGCTGAACTGGATACCCTTCTCTTCCAGCTCTTCGCAGATGTAGTCCGGCATCGCCAGCGCTTCCGGGGAGATGAAGAAGAAGCGGCAGTTGAACAGGCTGAGGGCCTGGGCCAGCGAGTGCACGGTGCGGCCATATTTCAGGTCACCGACGAAGGCGACGTTGAGGTTGTCCAGACGGCCCTGGGTCTCATGGATGGTGAACAGGTCGAGCAGGGTCTGGCTCGGATGCTGGTTGGAGCCGTCGCCGCCGTTGATGACCGGCACGCGGGAGAACTCGGAGGCCAGACGGGCCGCGCCCTCTTTCGGGTGGCGCATCACCACCGCATCCGAGTAGGAACCGATGATCTTAATGGAGTCAGCCAGCGTCTCGCCCTTCTTGGCGCTGGTGTTGCCACCGTCGGCGAAGCCGATGATGTTGCCGCCAAGGCGCTGTACCGCGGTCTCGAAGGAGAGGCGGGTGCGGGTGGAGGCTTCGAAGAAGCAGCTGGCAACCAGCTTGTCTTTCAACAGGCTGGTGTCAGGTTCAGCCTTCAACCGTTGTGCGGTTGAGACTACCAGTTCCATTTCTGACCGGGTCAGGTCCGAAATGGAGATGACATGTTTCTTATAGAGTGGATTGGTCATCGTCTGCATTCCCTTTGACATCATTGGAGGTTTTTCGGGCACAAAAAAAAGCCCCTGAAACAGGGGCTTTTTTTAAAAATAACTGGGGATCGTTGGGGTGGGAACCGGAAACAACGGGACCGCTCTGGTGCGCACCACCCGTCTGCAAGGCTGTTTTCTGAATCAAAAACTGCATCGTTTCTTCCCGACCTTTTTCAAAACCGGACAGATTATAGGGCCGCTTTTTTAATTGTCAAAATTTTATTTCCGATGCCAATTTCAGCATGAAAAACGTTTAAGTGGCGGAAACATGACGACAAATCCACACCTTGTGCGTCTCTTGCAGCGATTCCCCATCGCGGGCCATGGCGCGCAAATAACCGAGTCTGTGGTGTCCTTCCAGCAGGCAGTAGGGTTGCGGCAGCGGTTGCCCGTTCGGGTAGCAGGCTCCCTCCTCCGGCGCCAGTACGATGACAGGTTCGGGCCAGGTGCCGTCGTTCAGCATCTTCTCGCCGAGCCAGGAGCGGCGCACATAGCGATTGCTGCGCAGCATCTCGCCCCAGCGCTCGATCACCTCCATATGGCGGGAGTCCACCTGATCCACCAGCTGCGCGGTGGGCCAGCTTTCACAGGTGAACTGATGGCTGGCGAGATCGATAAAGCTCCAGTTGGACTCAAAACCGCGCCAATGGCGGTAAATCCACTGGGAGAGCACATTTTCAGGAATAAAGGGCACCAGTGGTGCGACCCGTTCAAGATAGGCGGGCAGGGACTCTGTTTTGCGTTCATCCCTGAAGTTGAGGGGCGCCAGTTGTTGGAGCAGTCGGTAATTGAGCATAAGTGGCCTCCCGGTACCTGATTTCACCCTACCCCCATTTATGTCCCATTCCTACCCCGGCAGGGCTGCAAATACAGCAAGTTATCCCGCTTTGCTGCACAAACAAGCGCGACTTGTTCGGGATTTGTGCAATCGCATCGAAAGCGTAAAAAAAGCCTTTACCTTTGATCTCCACTTTGTATACTACGCCTCGTTTGTTGCAGGGGCGTAGTTCCAATTGGTAGAACAGCGGTCTCCAAAACCGATGGTTGCGGGTTCGAGTCCTGCCGCCCCTGCCATTTTCAGAAAGGCCAGTTCATTGAGCTGGCCTTTCGCATTTCCGGCGTTCGCCAATTTATCCCTCTCTCCTTTCTCTTCTCCTTCTTGCCGCCAGCCCTCGGTGACTGTGGCCACATTGATCTCGATGTCTGCCGCAAGAGCGTTCAATGTGCAGCAACCCGCTGTTTCAGGACGGTGACCAGCCGCTGGTGGCGGGCGGGGAGCGGCCACTCGGCGCGGTAGATCAGCCAGAGGGTGTCGATCACTTCAATGCTGCTCTGGATCACCCGGATCTTCTCCTGCTGGGCAAAGGCGGTGACGGCGAAGCGGGGCAGCACGGTAAAGCCGAGGCCGCGGGCGACCGGCTCCAGGATCATGCCGATCTGGTTGGTAAAGCCGCGCAGGGGGATCTCGTCAACGCGCTGGCCGGGGTAGCGTCGTCCCAACAGGCGCTGAGCCATGCTGCGGCCATCCGGATGGTCGATAAAGCCGAGCTGACAGAGGTGCTGCCAGCTCTGCTCCTCGCCATCGTTGGGCACCACCAGACAAAGGGGTTCGCGGGCGAAGGGCTCGGTGGTAATGCTGGGGTGCTCCGGCGGCTGATCCACCAGTCCCAGATCGCTGCGCCCCGCCAGTACCGCCTGCACTATGTCGGGGGTGGGGGCGAAGCGGTGCTGGATAGTGAGTCCGGGGTGCTCCTGTTGCTGGTCGAGCAGCAGGGGATAGAGCAGCAGACCGATGCTACCCGGGGTGGACAGGGTGATGGCGCCGCGGTGAGGGTCATCGTCAGAGAGGCGCGCCCGCAGCTGTTCGGCGGCCTGCGCCTGCTGGCGGGCGAAGTCGAGCAGCACCAGCCCGCGCGGAGTGAGCTCCAGCTGACGGGGCTTGCGCAGCAGCAGGGTGCCAAATTCGGCCTCGAGGCGCGAGATATGCTGACTGACGGCGGCTTGGGTGAGATCCAGCCGCTCGGCGGCACGGGTAAAATTGCCGGTTTCATGCACCACCACCAGGGTGTGGAGCCAGAGCGGATTAACCATAAATTTAATTTATGCCTTCCATTAGTTTGACATTATTTTTCATTATGTCGCCCCTTCCTATCATGTCACCTGTTTCCCACACACAATTTCAAGGTGACTTATGACTTACCCGCGCAACTTCTCCCACATCGGCATCACGGTGACTGACCTCGACAAGGCAGTCGAGTTCTATAACAAGGTGATGGGTTGGTATCTCATCATGCCGGCGACCACCATCAGCGAGGATGACTCCGCCATCGGCGTGATGTGCAACGACGTGTTCGGCCCGGGTTGGGGTTCTTTTCGCATCGCCCACCTCTCCACCGGCGACAAGATTGGCATCGAGCTGTTCGAGTTCCCCAACAGCGAGCGCCGTGAGAACAACTTCGAATTCTGGAAGACCGGGGTGTTCCACTTCAGCGTGCAGGATCCGGATGTCGAGGGGCTGGCGGCGCGCATCGTCGCAGCGGGCGGCAAGCAGCGGATGCCGGTGCGCGAGTACTACCCGGGCGAGAAACCCTACCGCATGGTCTACATGGAAGATCCCTTCGGCAATATCGTCGAGATCTACAGCCACAGCTATGAGCTGACCTACTCCGCCGGTGCATATCAGGGGTAAGTGACAGGCCGCCTTCGGGCGGCCTGCTGCTTTGTTGTTACAAGAGTCAGTAGCATGGAATAGCGATCTGGTTCACACGAATAGCGCGTTCTGTTGTTGATAGATGGGAAAATATACAGATTCACTAAAGTCTGTTCATATTGCGGCCGATAGCCTTTGATACATCAGGGTTTTCCCTGCCTGACACAACAACAAGGATTCGTCGTCATGACCCTCTCTCTGCGCGGCAAGCTGCTGGCCACCAGTCTTGGCGTAGTGCTGCTGATGGCATCACTGCTCGGCATCGTTGCCTTTCACACCCTAAAATCCCGCACCATGAGCGCCATCCAGAGCGAGGCGGTCAACTATGGCCACGCCTACTCGGTCGCCATCGGCGAATGGATGACGGATCGCAAGAACACCGTCCATGCGCTGGTCAACCTGATCAGCGATAACCCCCAAGCCGAACTGGTGCCCCACCTGAAGCAGGCCTACACCTCCGGCGGCTTCGGCCTCACCTATTTTGGCTCCGCGCAGGGGGTGATGACCCGGCAGGACCCCTCCCTCAATACCGGCAACTATGACCCGCGCGAGCGCCCCTGGTATCAGGATGCAGTGAAGGCGGGGCAGCTGATCGTCACCGCCCCCTATGTCAGCGTCACCATGCAGAAGCTGGTGGTCACTCTTTCCGAGCCGGTGCGCCATCAGGGGGAGCTGGTCGGTGCCGTGGGGGCCAACCTAGCGCTCGATAAGCTTATCGACGAAGTGCTGGCGATGAAGGTGCAGGGTGAGGGCTACGCCATGCTGCTCGACAGCAGCGGCCTCATCGTCGGCCATCCGCAGAAGGATTTGGCGCTCAAGCCCATCGCCGAGCTGGCGCCGGGACTCTCTGCCGCCACCTTCCAGCAGTGGGGCCGCGAAAACAGCGAGCTGCACGCCGCCACCCTCGACGGGCGGGATGTGCTGCTGGCAGTACAACCGGTGCCGGGCACCGACTGGCTGCTGGCCATGGTGATGTATCGCGATGTGCTGGAGGCGCCGCTCAGCAGTCTGCTGTGGGAGCTGGTGGGGCTGACCCTGGTGCTGATGCTGGTGTTCAGCGCCCTGCTCACCGCCACCTTCAAATACCTGTTCGCCGATCTCGGTCGGGTCGCGCACGCCCTGCACGACATTGCCCACGGCGAGGGGGATCTCACCGTTCACATCAACACTCACAGCAAGGATGAGGTGGGTCAGCTGGCCCAGAACTTCAACCAGTTCGTGGCGCGGCTGCACGGTATCGTCAGCCGGTTGCGGGATGTGACCGTCGAGCTGGCGGCACAGTCTCGCGCTCAGGCGGCCGGGGCGCAGGCCCGCAGTCAGAGGGTGCGCCAGCAGCAGGATGAGATCGTGATGGTGGCGACCGCGGTGACCGAGATGGCTTCCGCTACCCAGGAGATCGCTGGCAACGCCGAGTTTGCCGCCACTACCGCCACCGATGCGGTCGCACTGGCGGTCGCCGGTCAATCCCAGGTTGGCCAGAGTCAGCGCAGCATTACCGGTCTGGCGGACGAAGTGGCCGATGCCAGCCAGATCATCAACGAGCTCGACAGCCATGCCCAGAAGATCAGCGGCATACTGGCGACCATCAGCGGCATCGCCGAGCAGACCAACCTGCTGGCGCTCAACGCCGCCATCGAGGCGGCCCGGGCCGGTGAGCAGGGCCGAGGCTTCGCGGTAGTGGCGGACGAGGTGCGGGTGCTGTCGCGCCGCACTCACGACTCCACCGACGAGATCCAGCAGATGATCGAGACCCTGCAGCAGACTACCCGTCGCGCCGTGGGTGGCATGGAGACCAGCCGTCAGCTGGCGGGTACCAGCGTCGAGGATGCGGAAGCGGCCAACCAGAGCCTTGCCCGGATCAACGAGGCGATCGGCTCCATCAGCGACATGGCGACCCAGATCGCCGCAGCGGCCGAGGAGCAGACTTCGGTGACCGGCGAGATCAGCCGCAATACCGAGAATATCCGCCACGTCTCGCAAGAGCTGGCCGAGCAGGCGGGCAACGAGGCGGCGCAGGCGGCCGAGCTCAAGTCGCTGACTGAGCGGCTGGAGCAGGAGATCGGCCGCTTCCGGCTCTGACATCCCGCCACGCCAGCAACAGAAAGGGCAGCCCGCGGGCTGCCCTTTGTTATTTCACGACTGGCTTAAGGGGTCTGCTTGACCCAAATCAGCTGGTCGGTAGCAAAGCCCAGCGACTTCGCCTTGGCGACCAGCGCATCCACCTTCGCCTTGGGCGGGTTGGGGGAGCGGGAGAGGATCCAGAGGTAGTCGTGGTTGTAGCTGGTCACCAGCGAGAGCTGGTAATCGGGGTCGAGGTCGATGACGTTGTAGCCGCCGTAGAAGGGGCCGAAGAAACTCACCTTGAGCCGCGCCTCGTCCGGGTTGCCGACGAAGTAGGCCTTGCCCTCGGCTTCGCGCCAGCTGCCATCGCTCTGCTTGCCGCGGTTGAGCACCTTGACGCCGCCATCGTCCCGCAGGCTGTAGGTGGCGCTCACCTGCTCCAGCCCCCGCTCGAAGCTGTGGTCGAGGCGGGCTATTTCGTACCAGGTACCGAGGTAACGATCGAGCTGGAAGCCGGTAACGGGGCGGATGCCGTCGGCAATCCCGGTACAGGCCGTCAGCAGCAAAGCGGTGAACAGGCAAAGCAGTGAACGCATAAGTAATCCCTCTCTTGTTATCCCTCGATGATGCGCAGCTGGCCATCCCGGAAGCGGGAGGCCTGATCCGTCGGCGTGCTGCCGAAAAAGCGCTTGTACTCCCGGCTGAACTGGGAGTTGCTCTCGTAACCGACTCTGGCCGCCGCGGTGCCCGCCTTGATGCCGTCGTGCAGCATCATCATCCGCGCCTTGTGGAGGCGAAACGACTTGATGTACTGCAGCGGCGAGGTGGCAGTGACCGCCTTGAAGTGGTGGTGAAAGGCGGAGACGCTCATGTTCACCTCCCGCGCCAGCTCCTCCATGGTGAGGTTGTCGGCATAACGGGACTCTATCATACGCAGCACCCGGGCGATCTGGCCCACATGGTTGTGGCGATTGGCGAGCGCTTGCAGCGCCGGGCCGCCCCCCTCGGTGAGGGCGTGGAACAGCATCTCCCGCACCGTCTGCGGCCCCAGTACCCTGGCGTGCAGCGGGTTGTCCATCAGCTCGATCAGTCGCTCGGCAGCGCAGAACATGGTTTCGGACAGGGGGACCGAGTGGACGCCGCTCTTTTGCGGCGCGGGGGCGGGCAGGGCATCGCCAAGCTCCAGCAGCAGCTCTTGCAGGGTGACCAGATCGATCTCGATGGTAAAACCGATAAGCGGCTGCTCGGGGGAGGCGAAGCACTCGCACTCGCAGGGCAGCGGCAGGGTCATCAGCAGATAGTGGTTGGGGTCGTAGCGAAACACTTGATCCGCCAGATAACCCACCTTGTGTCCCTGCAGGATAACGATCATCCGCGGTTGGTAGAGCACCGGGGTGCGGCCATGGTGCTCGGTGGTATAGATGAGGTTGACCTGTTTCACCGGTGATGGGGTGATGCCGGGGGCGGTGACGTGGCGGGTCAATCTGGTTGCGAGGTCGCTGTAACGGTTTTGCATGGGCGCTCTTTGACTGGACAGTTCCAGTTTTTGCTGCTTTGTAGAAATAGGCAAGAATCAAGCAGGATGTTGTCTTGATGGTAGGGTTGTTCTGGAGAAAAATGCAATCACGATTTCGCGGCCAAGCCGCCCTGACTATCAGAAGAAGGCAATGTCGATGAACAACTTTACTCTCCATACCCCGACCAAAATCCTGTTCGGCCAAGGGCAGATCGCCCAGTTGCGCGAGCAGCTCCCGAGCGATGCCCGCGTCATGATCACCTATGGCGGCGGCAGCGTGGTGCGCAGCGGCCTGCTGGAACAGATCCGCAACGAGCTGGCCGGTACGACCCTGTTTGAATTTGGCGGCATCGAACCGAACCCGGCCTACGAGACCCTGATGGGCGCCGTGGAGCTGGCCCGTGCCGAGCGGGTCGACTTCCTGCTCGCCGTTGGCGGTGGTTCCGTGCTCGATGGCACCAAGTTTATCGCCGCTGCCGCGCACTACGATCTGGCCAAGGATCCCTGGCACATTCTCGAGACCGTCGGCAGCGAAGTGCGTTCCGCCATCCCGCTCGGTTCTGTGCTGACCCTGCCGGCGACCGGTTCCGAAATGAACATGGGTGCCGTCATCACCCGTCGCAGCAGTGGCGACAAGGTGCACTTCTTCTCGCCGTTCGTGATGCCGCGCTTCGCCGTGCTGGATCCGGTGCTCACCTACACCCTGCCCGAGCGTCAGGTGGCGAACGGGGTGGTGGATGCTTTCGTCCACATCGTGGAGCAGTACCTCACCTATCCGGTCAACGCCAAGGTGCAGGATCGCTTCGCTGAAGGCTTGCTGCTGACCTTGATCGAAGAGGGCCCCAAGGCGCTGGCCGAGCCGCACAACTACGAGGTGCGCGCCAACATCATGTGGAGCGCCACCATGGCGTTGAACGGCCTGATCGGCGCCGGTGTGCCGCAGGATTGGGCCACCCACATGCTGGGTCACGAGCTGACTGCCCTGCACGGCCTCGACCACGCCCAGACTCTGGCGGTGGTGCTGCCCGCCCTGCTGCAGGCCAAGCGCAAACAGAAGCATGCCAAGCTGCTGCAATACGCAGAGCGGGTGTGGGGTCTGAGCAGCGGCAGCGAAGCGGAGCGCATCGACGATGCCATCGCCGCGACCCGCGACTTCTTCGAGCGGATGGGGGTCAAGACCCGACTGCGCGACTACGGTCTGAAAGATCTGGGTATCGACACTCTGATCGGCAAGCTGGGGGAGCACGGTATGACTGCCATCGGTGAGCACAGCGACATCGATCTGGTGCAGAGCCAGCATATTTATGAAGCGGCCTGGTAAGGGCCGCCAATCGGCGCCAAACGGGCGAAACGATTGAATTGCCGGGGCCCTCTCCCGCCTTCTGGCGGCTGAGCGGCCCCGCTTTTGTTGGGAAAATGTTACTTTTCGGCGTTTCGCCGCGAGAAGTGAGACGAAAGCGGATTTCGTAAGAACAAAAAACGCTAAGATAGAGGGCCGGTAAAACATTTTTTTTGACTGGTTGGATCACTTTTTTCAGCCGTTTTTGCTGGTATAAGCCTCTAATTTGGTTTGTTTTTTTTAATCGTAGCCAGGGATGGGCTGAATTCTGTACGAGTGCCGTCGGGACTGCGGTTGTAATAAAACTCCAAAATTTGATACTAATCACCTTCGCGCCTGAAAAGCGGGGGCCTGACCATGACAGGAGGTTGAGGTAAAGCCTACTGATTTTCATAACAAAGAGCCCTGGACCTGCACTTTGGTCATGTCTTGTTTCGTCAGAAGTGAGACACTGGGCAGCGATTGTTTATTAACCATCAGGGAATAGTCATGCAGATTGGAATACCGAGAGAGAGTCTCGCCGGTGAGACCCGGGTCGCAGCGACCCCGGCTACCGTCGAGCAGCTGAAAAAGCTCGGCTTCGAGGTCGCCATCGAGACCGGCGCAGGCCTGTCGGCCAGCTTCGATGATGCCGCCTTCGAGGCTGCCGGTGCCAGCGTGGTGCCGAATGTCTGGCAAGCCGACCTTATCTTCAAGGTCAATGCGCCGACCGATGCCGAGATCGCACAAATTAAAGATGGCGCCACTCTGGTGAGCTTCATCTGGCCTGCCCAGAACCCTGAGCTGGTCAAGAAGCTGTCCGAGCGCAACATCAATGTGATGGCGATGGATATGGTGCCGCGGATCTCCCGTGCCCAGTCCCTAGATGCCCTCTCCTCCATGGCCAACATCGGTGGCTATCGCGCCGTGGTTGAAGCTGCGCACCAGTTCGGTCGCTTCTTCACCGGTCAAATCACCGCAGCCGGTAAAGTGCCGCCCGCCAAGGTACTGGTGATCGGTGCCGGTGTGGCCGGTCTGGCTGCCATCGGTACTGCCGGTTCCCTCGGTGCCATCGTGCGTGCGTTCGATACCCGTCTGGAAGTGGCCGAGCAGATCGAATCCATGGGTGGGGAATTCCTCAAGCTGGACTTCGGTGGCGAAGACGGTGCATCCAGCGATGGTTACGCCAAAGTCATGTCCGATGAGTTCATCAAGGCCGAGATGGAGCTGTTCGCCCAGCAGGCCAAAGAGGTGGACATCATCATCACAACCGCCCTGATCCCGGGCAAGCCGGCTCCCAAGCTGATCACCAAAGAGATGGTCGACAGCATGAAGCCGGGCTCCGTCATTGTGGACATGGCCGCTCAGGCTGGCGGTAACTGTGAATACACAGTGCCGGGCGAACTGCATGTCACTGCCAACGGCGTCAAGGTGATCGGTTACACCGATCTGCCGGGTCGCCTGCCTGCCCAATCCTCCCAGCTCTACGGTACCAACCTGGTCAACCTGATGAAGCTGATGTGCAAGGAGAAGGACGGCAACGTTGCCATCGACTTCGAAGACGTGGTTCAGCGCAACATGACGGTGATCCAGGCCGGTGAAGTGACCTTCCCGCCGCCCGCCATCTCCGTCTCTGCCGCTCCGCAGAAACCGGCCGCCGCCAAACCGGCCGCCAAGAAGGAAGAGGCCAAGCCCTCCAACAAGAAGTTCGTGTTCGGTGCCCTCGGCATCGCCGCCTTCGGCTGGATCGCCTCCGTTGCCCCGGCTGCCTTCCTCTCCCACTTCACCGTATTCATCCTGGCCTGTGTGGTCGGTTACTACGTGGTGTGGAACGTCTCGCACGCCCTGCATACGCCGCTGATGTCGGTCACCAATGCCATCTCCGGCATTATCGTGGTCGGTGCCCTGCTGCAGATCGGGCAAGGGTCGACCCTGGTCACCGCGCTGGCGTTCATCGCCGTGCTGATTGCCAGTATCAACATCTTCGGCGGCTTCACCGTCACTCAGCGCATGCTGAAGATGTTCCGTAAGGATTAAGGGGGTTTAACGTGTCTCAAGGACTGGTAACAGCATCCTATATCGTTGCCGCCGTGCTCTTCATCCTCAGTCTCGCGGGACTGTCGAAGCAAGAAACGGCCAAGCATGGCAACCTGTTCGGCATCGCGGGTATGGCTATCGCCCTGCTCGCTACCGTATTCAACCCGGAGACCAGTGGTGTTCACTGGATCATCCTGGCCATGGTGATTGGCGGTGCCATCGGCGTGCGTCTGGCACTCAAGGTCGAGATGACCGAGATGCCCGAGCTGGTGGCCGTGCTGCACAGCTTCGTGGGTATGGCGGCAGTGCTGGTGGGCTTCAACAGCTTCATCGATCTGCACCCCTCTGCCCCTGCTGAGGTTGTCGTCTCCGTCGGTTCCAATCTGGATGCCACGCTGGCAGCCGCCCGTGCGGCGTTCGAGCAGGCCAACAGCGTTGCTCAGGTCGAGCACCTGACCGGCGCCATGCTGAACATCCATCTGGTCGAGATCTTCCTGGGCGTCTTCATCGGTGCCGTAACCTTCACCGGTTCCGTGGTTGCCTTCGGCAAACTGCGCGGTCTGATCTCCTCCAAGCCGCTGATGCTGCCGCACCGCCACAAGCTGAACCTGCTGGCCGTGGTCGCTTCTCTGGCGCTGATGGTCTACTTCGTCAACGCCGGTGGCTCCACCTTCGCCCTGCTGGTGATGACCTTGATCGCCTTCGCCTTCGGCTGGCATCTGGTTGCCTCCATCGGTGGCGCAGACATGCCGGTGGTAGTCTCCATGCTGAACTCCTACTCCGGTTGGGCGGCAGCGGCGGCGGGCTTTATGCTCTCCAACGACCTGCTGATCGTCACCGGTGCCCTGGTGGGTTCCTCCGGTGCGATCCTCTCTTACATCATGTGCAAGGCGATGAACCGCTCCTTCATCTCCGTGATCGCCGGTGGCTTCGGCTCCGATGGCGTGGCCTCCACGGCTGATCAGGAGATGGGCGAATACCGCGAAACCAGCGCCGAGGAAGTGGCTGACCTGCTGAAGAACTCCAGCTCCGTCATCATCACCCCGGGCTACGGTATGGCGGTGGCGCAGGCCCAGTATCCGGTGGCTGAAATCACCCAGAAGCTGCGTGACCGCGGCGTCAAGGTGCGCTTCGGTATCCACCCGGTTGCCGGTCGTCTGCCTGGCCACATGAACGTGCTGCTGGCGGAAGCGAAAGTCCCGTATGACATCGTGCTGGAAATGGACGAGATCAACGACGACTTCGCCGATACCGATACCGTGCTGGTGATCGGTGCCAACGACACCGTCAACCCGGCCGCGATGGAAGATCCGGGCAGCCCGATCGCCGGTATGCCGGTACTGGAAGTGTGGAAAGCGCAGAACGTCATCGGCTTCAAGCGCTCCATGAACACTGGCTATGCCGGTGTCCAGAACCCGCTGTTCTTCAAGGAAAATACCCAGATGCTGTTTGGCGATGCCAAGGCCAGCGTCGAGGCAATCCTGAAAGCACTGTAAGTGCCATTCAGAGAGTGAATATCAAGGAGGCTTCGGCCTCCTTTTTTATTGCCCATCCCTTGTATATCCTCAATCCATACGGACCATGAGGGATCTCCATGATGTGGTGTCAGGGTTGGCGAAGGATCGGGTTGTACGGCTGGCTACTGGCCTTCCTGTTTGGTGCTGGTTCGGCCGTAGTAGCGGACGAGCCGCCGACTCTGACGCTGCTGACCGAGCTGTGGCCCCCTTATGTGATGCGTGGTGACAATGGCGAGCTGGCCGGCGCCGATCTCGATCTGGCCTGCGCCGTGTTGCGCCAGATGGGTTATCGCACTGAAATCAGGGTGCTGCCCTGGAAGCGGGTTCTGCAGCAGGCCCGTCTCAGGCAGGGGGATGCGGTGCTCGATGTCTTCTTTGAACCTTCCCGCCAGCACTGGCTCCACTACCCCGAAGAGCCGCTCTCTTACAGCGGCGAGGTGCTCTTCTATCCGACGGCCCGTCCGGTGGATTTCAAGCAGCTCTCCGACCTCAAGGGTCTGCGGATAGGTATTCAGGAAGATTATGCCTACAGTCCCGATTTTCTGACCGATCCCGGGGTGATCCGGATGCCGATGACGGGGGAGGGGAATGCCATCAAACAGCTGCATTTGATGATGGCCGGTCGGCTGGACGGGGTGGTGCTCAACGAGCGGGTCGGTCGCTACTTGCTGCATACCCAGGGGCTGCAGGATCAGGTGAACCACGGCTCGCGCCTGCTGACCGACGACAACCGCAACTTCCTCGCGTTTACCCACAAGCCCGGCCACGACCAGCTGGCTATCCGCTTCTCCTCTGCCCTCAAGGCATTCAAACAGACTCCCGCCTACAAGCAGTTGCTGGCCCGCTATCACCTCTGAGTTGCTGCCCTGCTGTGCGCCGCTTCACAATTTGTCGCACTTTGTTAAAAGGTGGGCATAATGGCGAGCAAAAAGGGGATGCCGCTCAACATTAGTTGATCTTGTTGATAGTAGAATCAACTGCGGTTTACTCAAAGTTACTCATATATGTCCACAGCAGCCACCACTGACCAGATCAATTCGTTAACGGATGAAGAACGTCATCTGATCGCCAGTTTCGAGCCCGCGGTCGAGGCGCTGGCCGCGCTGTTTGGCGCAGGGTGCGAGGTGGTGTTGCATGCGTTCGATACGCTGGATGCATCGGTTATCAAGATTGCCAACGGCCATGTCACTGGTCGTCGGGAGGGGGCGCCGGTCACCGACTTTGCCCTCAACCGCTTGCAGGGGGAGGAGGGCAGCCAGTGGAGCAGCTACTTCAGCCGTACCCGCGACGGGACGCTGATGAAGTCCTCCTCCATCACCATCAGCAACCGGCAGGGCAAGCCCATCGGCATGCTCTGCGTGAACTTCAGTCTGGATACCTCCCTTGGCTGCCTGCTCGATACTTTTGCGCTGCCCGCGGTACCGGCGCCGCTCAACAACGAGACCTTTGCCAGCTCGGTGGACGATCTGGTGACCCAGGTGATTGAGAAGGTGGATCGGGACGATTCGCTCTCCTGCACGGTGCGCAACAAGGAGATAGTGACCCGGCTCTTCGACATGGGGATCTTCGAGATCAAGGAGGCGGCCCAGCTGGTTGCCCGGATGCTCGGCATCTCCCGTCATACTGTTTATCTGCATATCCGTAATCACAAAGCGGATCTGAACAAGCAATAACTGCCTGCGGGCACCCTGAACATGAGAAACACTGCGATGAAAGCACAATGGACCGACTTTATTACCCTGCTCAAGCGTGAAGTGGTGCCGGCCCTGGGCTGTACCGAGCCGATGTCGGTGGCGCTGGCGGCGGCCAACTGCCGCAAGCTGCTGGGGGAGACTCCTACCCGCATCAACGTCTGGGTCAGTGGCAATCTGTTCAAGAACGGCATGGGGGTCGGGGTGCCGGGCACCGGCATGATCGGTCTGCCGGTGGCCGCTGCGGTCGGCATCACCGGCGGCAATCCCGATGCCGGGCTGGAGGTGCTCAAGACCCTCACACCAGAACAGGTGGAAGCGGCCAAGACGTTGTTGCCGGTCATCAAGGTGGATGTGAAGGATGTGCCGGACGTGCTCTACGCCGAGGTGCTGGCTGAAGTTGAAGGGCACAGTGCCCGGGTGGTGATCTGCACCGACCACACCCGCATCATCCTGATGGAGAAGGATGGCGAGGTGCTGATGGAGCAGGCCAGTGCCCCCGGCGTGCAGATCCAGCCGGCCAAATCCGCCAAACCGGCCATGACCCTGCGGGAGATCGTCGATTTTGCATTGGAAGTGCCGCTGGCGGAGATCGACTTTATCCGCGAGGCTGCCACCATGAATCAGGCGCTGGCGGACGAAGGGTTGCAGGGCTACGGCCTGAAGATCGGCAAGATCCTCACCGAGCAGGTGGAGCGCAAGCTGCTCTCCGATGACCTGATGACCCTGGCGATGCGCCTCTCCTCTGCTGCCTCCGATGCGCGGATGGATGGCGCCATGCTGCCCGCCATGTCCAACTCCGGTTCCGGCAATCAGGGCATTGCCGCTACCATGCCTGTGGTCGCGGCCGCCCGCTTCCTCAAGGCGAGCGACGAGCAGCTGACCCGGGCACTGGTGATGAGCCATCTGGTGGCCATCTACATCAAGACCTATCAGAACAAGCTGTCAGCCCTCTGCGCCGCCAGTACCGCCGCCATGGGGGCCGGTGCCGCCATTACCTGGCTGCTGGGCGGCCAGTATCAGCAGATCAGCCACTGCATCAACAACATGATTGGCGATGTCTCCGGCATCATTTGCGACGGCGCGGGCAGCGCCTGCTCCATGAAGGTCTCTACTTCTACCTCGGCGGCGGTTAAGTCTTCGCTGATGGCCATCAACAACCTGCATGTCCCCCAGAGCGAGGGGATCGTCTCCGATGACGTGGATCAGACCATCGCCAATCTGGGCCGCCTCTCCAAAGAGGGGATGCTGGATACCGACATCGAAATCATCAACATCATGCGAGCGAAACAGCAGAAGCAGTGAATCTATGACAAGGGGGCGATAGACCCCCTTGTTCTTGTCACGACGGCGCAGACCGTCTGACACGGTTGCCAGGGCAAGCATGGCGCTTGCTCTTGTTTCTCGGGCCCAAGCCCGCTTTTTGGGGAGTCATACCATGACATTTAGCGTTATCGGCAATCTGGCCATCGCCGCCATCTTGCTGTTCTTTCTCTACCGGTTACAGGAAAAACATGTGAGCTTCACCCGCCGGGTATTTGCCGGTCTGGGGCTCGGTATTCTGTTCGGCGCCGCGTTGCAACTGCTTTACGGTGCAGGTTCGCCCGTCATTGTTCAGACCATCGACTATCTGGATATCGTGGGTAGCGGCTATGTGAAGCTGCTGCAAATGATCATCATCCCGCTCATCATGGTCTCCATCATCAGCGCTATCTTGAAGCTCAATGGTGGCACCGCGCTGGGCAAGATCAGCGCCATGACCATAGGCGTGCTGATCTTCACCACCGCCATCGCCGCCGGGGCGGGCATCCTGATGTCCAACCTGTTTGGCCTGACCGCTGAAGGGCTCACCTCCGGTGCCGCCGAGAGCGCTCGTGGCGCCGCGCTGCAGACTACCCTCGGCAGCGTCGAGAGCATGTCCTTTGCCAAGATGATGCTGGAGTTCATTCCTGCCAACCCCTTCCTCGACATGACCGGGGCGCGCAAGACCTCCACCATCGCCGTGGTGATCTTCTCCATCTTCATCGGCCTCTCCGCTACCGGCATCGCCCGCAAGAAGCCGGAGATCTTCGCCAGCTTCAGCCACTTCGTGGCCGTGGCGCATGCCATCGTGATGCGAATGGTGACCCTGGTGCTGCGCCTGACCCCGTTCGGCGTACTGGCGCTGATGACCAAGGTGGTCTCCGGCTCCAACTATGCGGATATTCTCAACCTGCTCAGCTTTGTGATGGCCTCTTACGGCGCCATCGCCATCATGTTTGTCGTGCATCTGCTGCTGGTGAGCATGGTCGGCATCAACCCGCTGCGCTTCCTCAAGAAGATTATTCCGGTGCTGGCGTTTGCCTTCACCTCGCGTACCAGTGCGGGCTCCATCCCGATGAACGTGCAGACCCAGACCAAGTCGCTGGGTATTCCTGAGGGGATCGCCAACTTCGCCGCCTCCTTCGGTTCCACCATCGGCCAGAACGGCTGTGCCGGTATCTATCCGGCCATGCTGGCCGTGATGATTGCCCCGACCGTCGGGGTCAACCCGATGGATCCGGGCTTCATCATGACTCTGATCGCCATCATCACCGTCAGCTCCTTCGGGGTGGCCGGCATTGGCGGTGGCGCCACTTTTGCCGCGCTGATCGTGCTCTCCGCGCTGGACTTCCCGGTGGCGCTGGCCGGTCTGCTCATCTCCATCGAGCCGCTGATCGACATGGGCCGTACCGCGCTCAACGTCTCCGGCTCCATCACCGCAGGGACGGTCACCAGCCGCCTGATGGGCGAGACCGACATGCATGTGTTCAACAGCGATCACGAAGTGAGTCTGGACGGCGAAGAGTCCACCGTCTGATTTGCTGTCGGTTGATCTGCTCGTGGAAAGGGGTGACTCTTTCCCGTCATAGACCGCAGGGAGGGCATGCCCTCCCTGCGCCATTGAGAGGAAAAACTATGAGAATTCTGATCATCGGTGGTGAAGCCGCCGGTATGAGTGCGGCGGCCAAGGCGCGCCGTCTGGCCAAAGATGCCGACATCGTGGTGTATGAGGCCTCCGAAGTGATCTCTTTCGGTGCCTGCGGCCTGCCTTACTTCGTCGGTGACGAGTTTCAGGAGCCCGGTTACATGGCCGAGTTCACCCCCGAGCAGTTCGCTGCCAAGGGTATCGAGGTCAAGATTGGCCATCGGGTATTGAGCGTTGACGCAACTGCCCAGACCTTGGTGGTGGAGCACAACGGCGACACCTTTACCGATCGCTACGATCGGCTGATGATCGCCACCGGCGCCCGTGAAGTGATGCCCCCCATCCCCGGCTTGCAGCAGCAAGGGGTATTCGGTCTGCGCCGGATGGCCGACGGGCTGGCGCTCAAAGCTGCGGTGCAAGACAAGAATAATCGCCGCGCCGTGGTGATTGGTTCCGGCTTTATCGGGCTGGAAGTGGTCGAGGCGCTGGTCCATCAGGGCAAGGAGGTGCGTCTCATCGAGCTGGCGGATCGGGTCATCCCCGACGCGTTTGATAGCGAGATCACCCAGCACATCGAAACCGAACTGTGCGAGCAGGGGGTCTCTCTCCATCTGGGTGAGCGAGTTGAAGCACTGCTGGGGGATGGTCGGGTGACCGGCGTGCGCACCAGCCAGGGCGAGTACGAGGCCGATATCGTGGTGGTCTGCACCGGGGTCAAGCCCAACACCGAGTTTCTGGCCGATACCGGCATCGAGCGGCTCGGCAACGGCGCCATCAAGGTGGATCGTCAGGGACGCAGCTCGCTGGCCAACGTCTGGTCGGCCGGTGACTGTGCCAGCGTCTGGCACAGCGTGAAGCAGCAGCAGGTCTATGTACCGCTCGCCACCATTGCCAACAAGCTGGGTCGTATGGTGGGTGAAAACCTGGCCGGGGCCGAGCAGACGTTCCCGGGCACTTTGGGCTCTGCCGCGCTCAAGGTGCTGGGGCTGGAGGCGGGCCGAACAGGCCTCTCCGAGCAGGAAGCCAAGGCGATGGGCATCGACTATCGCACTGTGGTGATCAAGGACAAGTGCCACACCAACTACTGCCCGGGTCAGTCCGACATCCACGTCAAGCTGGTCTATGAGGCGGGCAGCAAGCGGCTGCTGGGTGGCCAGATCCTCGGTCGCAAGGGGGCGGTCCACCGCATTGACGCGCTGGCGGTTGCCATCACCATGGGAGTGACCACCGAGCAGCTCGGCATGCTGGACTTTGCCTACGCGCCGCCCTTCTCCCGCACCTGGGATGCCCTGAACGTGGCGGGTAATGTAGCGAAGTAAGCGTTGCGATGACTGCGTCGTTACGCAGATTCTGCTCTGCAGAGCACTCTGCGGGTAATAGCTGAGGGTAAATTGCAGCGATAAAAAAACCGATGCCTTGGCATCGGTTTTTTTATTACCGGTTGTTCCGTATCACTCAGCCACGGCCGAGGCGGTTCTCCGGGTAGTTCTTGGCCAGCACTTCGCGGGCATGCTTGGCCAGCTGCGGCATCTTCAGAGCGTCGTAAGACTCGACCATGATCTCCAATGCCTTCTCGGTTTCGGCTGTGTCGGGGTAGGTTTCGACAATCAGCTTGGCCCGGTTGGCGGCTGCGACCAGTGCATCACGCTTCACGTAATACTCGGCCACGCTCAGGTCATATCGGGCCAGACGATTCTTCAGGCCTATCATGCGGGCGCGGGCATCGGCGGCATAGACACTGTTGGGGTAGTTCTGCAACAGGGTCTTGAAATCCTGGAATGCCTGACGGGCATAAGCCGGGTCTTTGTCGTCACGATCGATACCGAACAGGCTCTGGAAGAAGTTGTAATCCGCCGCCATGTTGGTCAGGCCGCGCATATAGAAGACGTAATCGATGTTTTTATGCGCCGGATTGAGGCGGATAAAACGGTCGATATTGGCGATCGCCTGAGCGGTATCATCCTGCTTGTAGTAGGCATAGATGAGGTCAAGCTGCACCTGGTTGGAGTAGGCGCCGAACGGGTAGCGAGAGTCCAAAGCCTCCAGCAATTCAGTGGCTTGCACGTAATTGCCAACGTCCAGTTTGAGGCGTGCTTTCTGGTACAGGGTCTCCGGCGGTTCGTCGGGTACCTTGGGTTTGGTGCTGGAACAGCCTGTGATCAAGGTAGCGACCAAGGCGAGCGACATCAGCAGGTGAGACTTCTTTCCCATCAACAACATCCGGTCCATTTCCACGAAATTGGCAAAGTATCCGTTATGCTTGGCTAAAAGAAAAGCTAGAATACCCGGATTATTTCGAATTGATACCCCCCGCTCAAGAGACCATACATGAGCCAGCATATTGAACTGACAGGCGAATTCCAGGATCACCAATTCGGGCAGCGACTCGACCAGGCCCTGGCCGAATTGTTTCCAGACTACTCCCGCACCCGCATCAAGGAGTGGATTTTACAGGACAGAGTGACCCTGGACGGTCAGGTTGCCAACACCCCGCGCGAGAAGATTCTGGCCGGGCAGCAGGTGCATGTGAATGTCGAGCTGGAAGATGATACCCGCTGGGATGCCCAGGATATCGAGCTCAACATCGTTTACGAAGATGAACACATTCTGGTGATCGACAAACCGGCCGGACTGGTGGTTCACCCGGGCGCAGGTACGCCGGATGGCACCATCCTCAACGCCCTGCTGCACCGCTACCCCGGCATTGCCGAGGTGCCTCGCGCCGGTATCGTGCACCGTCTGGATAAAGACACCACAGGTTTGATGGTGGTTGCCAAAACCGTACCCGCCCAGACCCATCTGGTGGAAGCGTTGCAGGCGCGCCAGATCACCCGTGAGTACGAAGCGATCGCCATCGGTCACATGACCGCAGGTGGTACCGTTGATGCGCCTATCGGCCGTCACCCGACCCAGCGTACCCATATGGCCGTGGTGCCCAATGGTCGTCCTTCCGTAACTCACTACCGGGTTCACGAGAAGTTCCGTGGTCACACCCGTCTGCGTCTGCGTCTGGAGACCGGCCGTACCCACCAGATCCGTGTCCACATGGCGCACATCAAACACCCGCTGGTGGGCGATCCCGCTTACGGTGGCCGTCTGCGCCCGCTGCGCAACGCGACCCCCGAGCTGACCCAGGCACTGCGTAACTTCAACCGTCAGGCGCTGCATGCCACCATGCTGCAACTGGCTCACCCCATCACGGGGGAAGTGATGCAGTGGCACTCAGCTACACCGCAAGACATGGTGGAGCTGATGGAAGTGCTGCGAGCGGATACTCTCGCCAATCCGGATGATTTAGTCTGGAACTGATGCGATAGGGCCTGCTGCGTCGGTTTCTGGCGTCATCCGGCCCGAACAGATGCCAAACGGGGTTCCCTTGCAGGAGCCCCGTTTTTATATCGGTGAATTGAAGGAGTCACAGATGAAATGGATCGAACCCGACTGGCCAGCCCCGGCGTGTGTCAGGGCGTTGTCGACCACCCGGGATGGCGGCGTCAGTGAAGGGGTCTTTGCCGGTCTCAATTTGGGCGCCCATGTGAGGGATGAACCGGTGCGAGTCGAGGCCAATCGTGCTCGCTTGCAGCAGGCGGCCGCCATCCCGGGGCCCCTCAACTGGCTTAATCAGGTGCATGGCACCGTGGTTCATCCGGTCAGCAGCCATTATCAGCAAGCACCGGATGCCGATGCCGCCTGCGCCCATGAGGCGGATCAGGCCTGCATCGTAATGACTGCTGACTGTCTGCCGGTGCTGTTCTGCGATCGGGCGGGTACTGTGGTCGCAGCTGCCCATGCTGGCTGGCGTGGACTGAAAGAGGGCGTGCTGGAGGCGAGTATCGCGGCCATGGGCTGTGAGCCGGGTGAGATCCTGGCCTGGATGGGCCCGGCCATCGGCCCCACTGCATTTGAAGTGGGTGGCGAGGTGCGCGAAGCCTTTATGGCGGAGCAGGCTGAAGCGGTCGCGGCTTTCGTGCCTTCCGCCAACGACGGCAAATGGTTGGCGGATATCTACCAGCTGGCGCGGTTACGCCTCGCCCGTGCCGGCGTTACCGCCGTCTATGGCGGCGAATACTGCACCTTCAGCGATAGCGAGCAGTTTTACTCCTATCGTCGCGACGGCCAGACCGGCCGGATGGCCTCCCTCATCTGGTTGGCCCGCTAAGCAATCACCCGCCAAGTAATAGCCCGTCTCTCTCAAGAACAGATCCGTATGAGAGAGGCGGGGATCCTGCCCTCTCCCCGCTTTGCAGAAAAAATAACCAGCCCATGCCCTTGAAATAGCCCGTACGGGCCTCATCTTTCATCTCAGAAAGTTATGTTGTTTGCCGCGCAAGCGGCGTCTGCCTGTTTGAAGGGGGAGTGCAATGCGCCTCGATCGCCTTACCAGCAAATTCCAGATTGCTATTTCCGATGCCCAGTCTCTTGCGCTGGGTCGTGACCACCAATTCATCGAACCCGTTCACCTGATGACCGCACTGGTCAATCAGGATGGCGGCTCTATCCGTCCGCTGCTCACCCTGACCGGGATGGATATCAACGCCCTGCGCTCCCGCCTCGGTGAGGAGCTGGATCGCCTGCCGCGCGTCAGCGGTGTGGAAGGGGACGTGCAGCTCTCTAACGGCCTCGGCCGCCTGCTCAACGTCTGCGACAAACTGGCCCAGCAGCGCAAGGATCAGTTCATCTCCTCAGAACTGTTCGTGCTGGCTGCCCTCGACGACAAGGGAACGCTGGGTGAGCTGCTGCGCGCCCAGGGGCTGACCAAGGAAAAACTCGAAGCGGCCATCGACAAGGTGCGGGGCGGCAAGAAGGTGGAAGATGCCAACGCCGAGGAGAACCGTCAGGCGCTGGAGAAGTACACCATCGATCTGACCGAGCGGGCCGAAATCGGCAAGCTCGACCCGGTGATCGGCCGTGATGACGAGATCCGCCGTACCATTCAGGTGCTGCAACGCCGTACCAAGAACAACCCCGTGCTGATCGGTGCTCCCGGTGTCGGTAAAACCGCCATCGTCGAGGGGCTGGCCCAGCGCATTATCAACGGTGAAGTGCCGGAAGGGCTGAAGAACAAGCGGGTGCTGTCGCTGGACATGGGGGCGCTGGTGGCCGGTGCCAAGTATCGCGGCGAGTTTGAAGAGCGGCTCAAGGCTGTACTGACCGATCTCGCCAAGGAGGAGGGCAACGTCATCCTCTTTATCGACGAGCTGCACACCATGGTCGGCGCCGGCAAGGGCGAAGGGGCCATGGACGCGGGCAACATGCTGAAACCTGCGCTGGCCCGTGGCGACCTGCACTGCGTCGGCGCTACCACCCTGGATGAGTACCGTCAGTACATCGAGAAAGATGCAGCGCTTGAGCGTCGCTTCCAGAAGGTGCTGGTAGAAGAGCCGAGCGTGGAGGACACCATCGCCATCCTGCGTGGCTTGAAAGAGCGTTACGAGCTGCACCACCATGTGCAGATCACCGACCCCGCCATCGTGGCGGCGGCCCAGCTGTCGCACCGCTATATCGCGGATCGCCAGTTGCCGGACAAGGCTATCGACCTTATCGACGAGGCGGCGGCCAGCATCCGGCTGCAGATCGACTCCAAGCCCGAGGCGCTCGATCGTCTCGAGCGGCGCATCATCCAGCTCAAGCTGGAGCAGCAGGCGTTGATGAAAGAGGACGACGACGCCAGCCGCAAGCGTCTGGAGCTGATCAATCAGGAGATTGGCGAGAAGGATCGGGAATACAACGAGCTGGACGAGGTATGGAAGGCCGAGAAAGCCGCCCTCGCCGGCACCCAGCATATCAAGGCTGCGCTGGAGCAGGCCCGTCAGGATCTCGATGTGGCGCGCCGCGCAGGCGACCTAGGCCGGATGTCCGAGCTGCAGTACGGCCGCATTCCGGAGCTGGAGAAACAGCTGGATCTCGCCACTCAAGCCGAGATGCAGGAGACCAGTCTGCTGCGCAACCGGGTCACCGACGTGGAGATCGCAGACGTCTTGGCCCGCTGGACCGGTATTCCGGTCGCCCGCATGCTGGAAGGGGAGCGCGACAAGCTGCTGCGGATGGAAGATCAGCTGCACAGCCGGGTGATTGGACAGGAAGAGGCGGTCGATGCGGTTTCCAACGCCATTCGTCGCTCTCGTGCCGGTCTCTCCGATCCGAATCGCCCCATCGGCTCCTTCCTGTTCTTGGGGCCCACCGGGGTGGGCAAGACCGAGCTGTGCAAGGCGTTGGCCGAGTTTCTGTTCGATACCCAGGATGCCATGGTGCGGATCGACATGTCCGAGTTCATGGAGAAACACAGCGTGGCCCGTCTGGTGGGGGCGCCTCCCGGATACGTGGGTTATGAAGAGGGCGGTTATCTGACCGAGGCGGTACGCCGTCGTCCCTACTCGGTGATCCTGCTGGACGAGGTGGAGAAGGCGCATCCCGATGTCTTCAACATCCTGTTGCAGGTGCTCGATGATGGCCGCCTGACCGATGGCCAGGGTCGCACCGTCGATTTCCGTAACTCGGTGGTGATCATGACCTCCAACCTCGGGTCGGATCTGATTCAGGAGCACCACTCCGAGAAGGATTACGACGAGATGAAGGCCATGCTGATGGATGTGCTGACCCGCAGTTTCCGACCGGAGTTTATCAACCGGATCGACGAGACCGTGGTGTTCCATCCCCTCGGCGAGGATCACATCAAGTCCATCGCTCGCATCCAGCTCAAGAGCCTGATGGGCCGACTGGAGGCTCAGGGTTACGAGGTGGAGGTGAGCGAAGCGCTGCTCGAGAAGCTGGTTCACGCCGGGTTCGACCCCGTTTACGGGGCGCGGCCTCTCAAACGGGCGATCCAGCAGAAGGTGGAGAACCCGCTGGCGCAGGCGCTGCTCTCCGGCCGCATCGTGCCGGGCAAAAAACTGGTGCTGGGGGCCGACAGCAATGGCCTCACCATGACCCAGTAACCAGTCTCGCATCGATGTTTGCAACGCCAGCCCTCGGGCTGGCGTTGCCATATCTGGTGGCAGGGATTCGGGCGCAAAAAAAACGGCAATCCGAAGATTGCCGGGAGGAATGTAGTGAAGCGACCTGACGTGGGTTGAGCGGGTCGCAGGGGCAAGCCCCGGTTTCGCCGTGGGCCATCAGGGATGACCACGCGACTTACAGCATGTCCGGACTGCGCTCGTTCAGTCCGCACCGCCACACACCTTCAGGGCTGACCCGCGAGCCACTGCGCGCAGGCCAGACCGATGAAATCAACGCGTTTACAGCATGCCTGGGATGGCGGCTTTCATCTCGGCTGGCCACACACCGACCTGCACCTGACCGATATGCTCTTTTTGCAGCAGCAGCATGGCCAGACGGGATTGACCGATGCCGCCGCCGATGGTCTGCGGCATCCGTGCGGCCAGCAGATCCTGATGCCAGTCGTACTGCAGGCGATCCTCGTCGCCGGTGATGGCCAGCTGGCGGCGCAGTGCTTCGGCGTCGACCCGGATCCCCATGGAGGAGATCTCGAAACTGTCCTGCAGCACCGGGTTCCACACCAGAATGTCGCCGTTCAGACCTGCCAGACCCAGCTCGCTGTGGCTGCTCCAGTCATCATAGTCCGGGGCGCGTACATCGTGGCGTTCGCCGTGGGAGAGGGCACCGCCGATGCCGATCAGGAACACGGCCCCAAGCTCTTTGGCGATGGCGCGCTCGCGCCCCTTGGCATCGAGGTCCGGGTAACGGGCCAGCAGCTCTTCGCTGTGCAGGAACTGGATCTCGGCTGGCAGGAAGGGGGTCAGCTCATGCTCGGCACAGACCGCGCGCTCGGTGGCCTTGATGGCGGCCCAGATGCCGCGCACGGTTTCCTGCAGATAGGCAAGATCGCGGCGCTCGCTCGGCATCACCTTCTCCCAGTCCCACTGATCCACGTAGACCGAGTGGATGGGGGTGAGCTTGTCTTCATCCGGACGCAGCGCCTTCATGTGGGTGTAGATCCCTTCGCCCGGGCCGAAGCCGAAGCGACCCAGGGTCTGGCGCTTCCATTTGGCCAGTGAGTGCACCACTTCGTAGCTGTGCTCCGGCAGGGTCTTCACCTTGACCTGCACTGCATTCTCGTGGCCAGAGAGGTTGTCCTGAGTGCCATCACCGACCCGGCTCAGGATGGGGGCTTGTACCTCCATCAGACCCAGTTGCTGGGCGAGTTGGCGGGAGAACATCTCTTTGACGAAGCTGATCTGCTGTTGGCTGCGAATGTAGTGCTGTTTCATGCTGAATTCCTGTTTCAAACCCCGTTGGATGTGGTGATTCTTCAACGGATTGCTAACTAAATTCAATATTCGATAATAGAAATAGGCTTTGTGTGTTTTTTTCTTCAAAATAAGGGTGTTTTTAATGATGTATCGCTAACGGGAGGGCAAAAAAATGCCGGAAAATTACCGGATCGATAATCTCGATCAGGCCATCCTCACCGCCCTGATGGAGAATGCGCGTATTCCTTATGCCGAATTGGCCAAGCAGCTGGCGGTCAGCCCGGGCACCATCCATGTGCGGGTGGAGAAGATGAAGCAGGCGGGGATCATCGAGGGGACGCGGGTGCAGGTTAACCCCAAGAAGCTGGGCTATGACGTCTGCTGCTTTATCGGGATCAATCTGAAGAGCGCCAAGGATTACCCCTCGGCGCTGGCCAAGCTGCAGGCGCTGGACGAGGTGGTGGAGGCTTACTACACCACCGGCCACTACAGCATCTTCATGAAGGTGATGACCCGCTCCATTGACGAGCTGCAGATAGTGCTGATCAACAAGATCCAGACCATCGACGAGATCCAGTCCACTGAAACCCTGATTTCGCTGCAAAACCCTATCCTGCGGGATGTGAAACCCTGACCCCTGATCAGGGTTCGATATAGGGGATGGCGTACTTGTCGTAGAGGGCCTTGAGGCTGCCGTTGCGCTTCATGCGCAGCAGTTCGGCATCGTAGGCCGCCATCAGGGCGGGGGTCTGTGCATCCGCCCGTGCACGGGCCCAGGTGTTGAAGTAGGGGCTGCTCTTGAGCGGTTTGGGCAGGTAATCGACCTTGCCTGTCAGCCCCTCCTCCTTGATTTGGGTGAAGGCGGTGACCAGCGGCATGGGCACGGTATCGATCCGTCCGGCCAGCAGTTTGCGCAGTTGCAGCTGGTTCATGGTGATCTCCTGAAACTGATAGGCCGGGTCGGTCATGGCCGCTGCCAGTTCAGGGGTGTAGGAGAAATCCTTGGTCACGCCGATGCGCCAGGGTTTGAGATCGGCCAGCGTTTCGTAGCGGATCTTCATCAGGTCCGCCTTGCGCACGAAGAAGTGCCAGCTGTGGCGAAGATGGGCCTGTTGGGGATAGATGAGATAACTCTCCCGCTCCGCCTTGTAGGAGTGGGTCATCACCAGGTCGCAGGCGCCGGTTTCGGCGTTGCGGGTGAGGCGGGCGCCGGAGTCGGCCAGCTCGATCCGAAAGGTCGTCTCCAGCTTGTCGAAGATGGCGGTGACGATGTCGATATCGAGTCCGCGGGGTTTCTGATCGGCATCGAGAAACTTGAGCGGGGGCTCCATGGTGCCGCAGATCACCAGCTCTTTGGCGGGCAATCCGAGTGGAAACAGCAACCAAAACAGGGGGATCACACGCAAACTACGTCTCCTGAGCCCGTTTGAAGATATTCCAAGACCTGATTCCAGTATATTGGATGGCACCTGATCCGTTAGAAGCGACTGTTTATGGCAAATCCTGAAATCAAGAGCCCGCTGGACGGGATCGACAAGTTGACCGTCTCGCTCTACCGCCTTGGCTTGAGTGCGGCAGCCCTGTTGCTGCTTTGCCGCGGTGCGGCGCTGCTGAGCGGGATGGCACTGCTCCCGTCGGCACAATGGTTGATGTCACTTGCAGTGGCAAGCGCAATCTGCGGCTTCTCGCTGCATATCTACGACAAGCGGATTCGCCTGATTCTGCAGGGGTTTGGTTGGGGCGCGCTGGCCCTGGTTGCGGTAGGAGCGCCGGATGCGCTGGTGCTGGGAGCGGCCTTGGCGACCCTCTCCGGGCTGGCGTTCAAGGAGCAGTTTTGCTTCTCGATTCCCGGCATCAAACTGGTGCCCATTTTGCTGCCGGCGTTATGGCTGCTGGAGTGGTTGCGGGTGGAGTGGGCCGCCGCACTGGTGGCGCTGGTCTGTGGCGCCCTGTTGACCTTGCTGGCGCTGGCCAAGTGGCGGATGCCCCTGCACTTCGATATCGGTGACAAGGGGCGTTACCAGATCTAGGTCTGCTGGCACACCTTCATCTGCTGGTTGAGGGCCTGCATCACCTGACGGCGGCTGATGATGCCGACCACCTTGCCCTGTTGCAGCACCGGGTAGATCTTGGGCTTGGCATCGGCCATCTGGCGAGCTAGATCCAGAATGCTCTCATCCGGCCCGACCGAGAGGGGCGAACGGTTCATCAGATCCTCCACCCGGGTGCGGGTATCGCAGTGGTAGCTGCCGGTGAGCAGGCTGGGGATGCAGTCTTGTTCGGAAAGAAAGCCGATCAGCCGTTTCTGCTCATCCAGCACCGGCAGGCCGCCAAGACCCGATTGATGCAGGCGATCCAGCGCCTCGGCCAGGCCGAGTCCGGCAGTGAGGGAGTGGGTCAGGCGACCCATGTGGTGGTGTACTTTCAGCATGGTGGTGACTCCGCAAGATGGGGATGCCGCCACTATGACGCGGGCGGGTAGCTCGCGACCAATGGCTTGTGCCGCAGGGATTGATAGGCACAAGCCATCGGCGGTGATCCGCTGGCAGGCGGGCTTCGTTCATGCAAGACCATGAAAGGGAAAGGAGATCGTATGCGTGCATTGGTTACGGGCTGCGGCCGTCGACTCGGATTTTATCTCTGTGAACAACTGGTGGCAGCGGGCTGGCAGGTGACGGGCAGTTATCGCAGCGAGCGGCCGGAGCTGGCCACGCTGGCAGTACTGGGGGTCGAACTGGTGCAGGCGGATTTTGGCCGGGAAGAGGACGTTGGCAAGCTGATCGATGTGCTGGCGACCCATCAGGATCTGGCGCTGGTGATCCACAACGCTTCGGCCTTCGAGCCGCAGGCAACTGAGCCGGCGGCGCAACTGGCCCAATTCGAGCAGTTCTACCGAGTACACATGGCGGCCCCCTTCCAGCTAAACCGGGCGTTGGCCCCACAGCTTGCCAGCAATCCCAACGCCAGCATCATTCACATCACCGATATCTATATCCATGCCCCGGCCCCCCGTTTTGCCAGCTATGTGGCCACCAAGGCGGGAGCCCATTCGCTGGCCATGAGCTTTGCCCGGGAGCTGGCGCCTGCGGTGCGAGTCAACACCATAGAGCCGGGGCCGATCCTGTTTCTCGATGAACATGACGAGGCGTGGCGCCAGCAGGTGTTGGCGAAAACACCGCTGGCGCGGGAGGGGGGACTTGAGCCCATCTGGCAGGCGGTGCAGTTACTGATGGGGAACAGTTATATGACGGGTGCCAGCATCAAGGTAGATGGCGGGCGGGCGCTGGCCACTCTCTGAAGATTTGCCAAGCACCAACGGCTCCAGCCCGACCTGCCGGGTCAGCAAGCCTTTGCCGGGTTTGAGCTTGCCCGACGGGGCGGGGAGCATCACTTGCAGCGCCACCTTGGGGTCATGCACCTCGCCATGGCCATAGAGCTCGGCCAGCAGCTCCGCCAGATAGGAATCGACCTCTGCCGAGGCAAAGTCACCGCTCCTGTTGCTGGCCAGAATATCGATGTCGAGCGGCCGATCGTGCACCTTGCAGAGCGGATCGCTGCGATCCCGGCCGTGAGCTACCTCGAGGGCGACAAAGTGCTGCTTGAGGCGGGCGGCATCGAGCGGGCTCTCCACCACCAGCAGGCAGTTGAGAAAGTCGTGGCTGGAGTGCATTCCCACCGGCTTGGTGCGGATCACCGAACTCAGCCGCAGGGGGCCAACGTTCGCAAGCAGCTCGGCCAGCACCCGGCTGACATGGATATGCGGGTCAATATTGGAACCAATGCTACACAGATAGAACATGCTCACCTTCCCGGGGTTGGGCTCATCTGAAATGTATACGCAGCTCACGGTTATCGGATTAACTATGGCTTAACATTGTCTTATCTATTGTGATCCGGCACTGATTGGCAGAAAGGAGGTTTGCATGAGTGTGGAGCTGAAATGGGCGCTGTTGACCGCCTCGGGCGCGCTGGCGATGATCATGATTATCTGTCTGGCCTCTGTCGCGTTGGCGTGAATCACCACAATCCAGATAATACAAACCGGCCTGTTGGCCGGTTTTGTTTTTTGGGGCGGTGCGGCTATGCTGGCGCACCGGTGAGAATGCAAGAGAAGAGATGATGACCAAGGTTCGCCCACGCTCCCTGCTGCAGGTAGTATTGATGGGATTTGTGCTGGTATTGATGCCGCTGGGCGGAATGATCTGGCACAACAGCACCTCACTTGCCCACCTCAGTCAGCTCACCAGCGACGAGATGGAGCGGGCGGTCAAGGATACCCGCCGCGCCACCCTGCTGACGGCGCAAGCCATCGATATCGAGCGCACCTTGCGCCGCTTCGCGGTGCTGGGGGATCGTCGCAGTCTCACCAGCTACCAGCAGCAACTCGACGGGTATCGGGTGTTGCTGGCGGAACACCGCAACTCCATCACCGACGGCCAGCTCTACAGCAGGCTCGATCAGGGGCTGGCCTGGCTCGACAGCCTGCAGGATGCCGCGCTGGCCCGTGCGGCGGCAGCGGGGGACAAGCTCGAGCAGTTCAACGATGCCAACAAGCAGCTCGAAATAGTCACCCGCAGCCGGGTTGACGAACACATGGATCGGGTACAGCTCACCATCGCCGGACTGACCAGCGAGCTCTGGTGGGTGAGCGGAGCTGTGGCGGCGCTCAGCCTGCTGATGGTCTTTATCTTCACCTACCTCATCATCCACCCGGTACGACAGATTGAGTCGCGCATCTTGAGCCTGGGAGCCGGGGTCGAACCCGATCCCAAGCCGGTTGACGGCCCTGCCGAGCTGGTATTGCTGGGGGAGCGGATCGTCTGGCTGCACGACAAACTCAAGGAGCTGGAGCTGCAGAAATACCAGTTCCTGCGTCATGTTTCCCACGAGCTCAAGACCCCGCTGGCGGTGCTGCGGGAGGGGACGGATCTGCTCTGCGAGCAGCTGGTCGGGCCTTTGACGCCGGATCAGCTGGAGATCTGCCAGATGCTCGACGAGAACAGTCGGCGTTTGCAGACCCTGATCGAGCGGCTGCTCGACTTCAACCGGCTCAGTCAGCAGGAGGCCTTCGAACTGGAGCCCGTCCCCCTGCTGCCGATGTTGTCGGAACTTTCTGCCGAGTACCGGCTGGCATTGGAGTCCAAGCAGATCCGTGTACACTTGCCGACCGTGCCGGTTACCCTGTGGGCGGAGCCCTACCGGCTACGACTGATCCTCGATAACCTCTTCTCCAACGCCGTCAGTTACGGCGCCAGCGGGGGCAATATCTGGATCAGGGCAGGGCAGGATGAACAGATAAGCTGGCTGGAAGTGGCCAACGAGGGGCCCAAGATCCCCGTGGCCGATCAGCAACGCATTTTTGAACCCTTCGAGCAGGGCAGCACAGTGCGGCAAGGTCTCTTGAAAGGCTCGGGCATGGGCCTCTCCATCGCCCGCGAGTCTGCCAACAGCCTGGGGGGGGAACTGGTTCTGGTAGAGGATGAACAGGCGGATGTCTGTTTCAGGTTGACGTTGAAATGAGGACTATGAAGATACAACGCGTATTTCCAGCTCTGATGGCAGGGCTGCTCGCGGGTTGCTCCTTGCTGCCGCAACAGGCAGAGCGGGAGTCCTCCGATATCGCTTTTGCCAAGCGGATGGAGTTTGCCAACAAGGAGATGCAGGTGCGTCTGCAATACTCCGACTGGCTGCTGGCCAGTCACCCCCAGCAACGGGTGCAGGAGCGTCAGCGTCTGAAAGGGGCTGACGATCTGGAGAGCCGGGTCAGTCTGGCCATGGTGGACTCCCACCCCGCCGAATCGGTGGTCAATCGCACCGCCGGTCTGGCGCGCCTGAAGCAGATGTTGCCCGAGCTGGGTCTCGATGCGCAGGCCTTTTTACGTAGCTGGATCGCCCTCGGCGAGCAGCTGCTGGCTCGCGACAGCCGTCGCGATGACCAGAGTCAGGAGATCCAGCGGCTGCGCCGCCAGATCGAGCAGCTGACCGCTATCGACGACCAGCTCAACCAGCGCAAGCTGAACGAGAATCGTGAGGTAATACCATGAGCCGGATCCTGTTGGTGGATGACGACGTCAGCCTGCTCAAACTGATGAGCATGCGGCTGCGCAGTCAGGGTTATGAAGTGGATACCGCCGACAGCGCGGAAGGGGCCCTCGACCGGTTGCGTCAGCAACGGGCCGATCTGGTACTGAGCGATCTGCGGATGGCCGGCATGGACGGTCTGGCGCTGTTCGAGCGGATCCAGGCCCAGTGGCTGGGGTTGCCGGTGATCATCATGACCGCCCACGGCACCATCCCGGACGCCATTCAGGCGACCCGCTCCGGCGTATTCAGCTTTCTGACCAAACCCATCAACAAGGATGAGCTGTTCGCCACCATCGAACATGCGCTGAGCCTGACGCGGCCGAAACAGCAGCAGGAGTGGCAGTCGCTGATCCTGACCCGCAATCCCCAGCTGGAACAGCTGCTGATCCAGGCCCACAGCATTGCGACCATGGAGGTGCCGGTGCTGATCATGGGGCCGTCAGGCTCCGGCAAGGGGGCGATGGCGCAGGCGCTGCACCAGGCCAGCCAGCGGCGCGACAAGCCGCTTCATACTATCAACTGTGCCGCCATTCCGTGGGCGTCACTCGACCTGCAGCTGTTTGGTGAAGATGGACAGTCCGGTCTGTTCGAGCAGGCCAAGGGGGCGACCCTGTTTCTCGACGAGATTGGCAGCCTCTCCGAATCCCTGCAGGCCAAGCTGCTGCAGGTGATGGAGGAGTATGGTCAGGGCACGCCGGAGGTGCGGGTACTCAGCTCCAGCCATCAGGATCTGGTCAAGGCGATGGAGGAGGGGCGCTTTCGGGAAGATCTCTTCTACCGTCTCAACGTCGCCAATATCACCTTGCCGTCTCTCAGTGCCCGCAGCGAGGATATCCCCCTGCTGGCCCGTCAGGCGCTCGATGACTACCGCAGCCGCCACAGCGACTGCGCCGCCATGGGTTTTTCGCCCGAGTCGCTGGCGATGCTGGCGGCCGCTGCCTGGCCTGGCAACGTGCGCCAGCTCTGCAACGTGGTGGAGCAGCTCGCCAGCCTCTGTTGCAGCCCGGTGATCGGGGTCTCCATGGTGGAGTCCGCCCTGAGCGGCGGTGGCGGCGGCATCCCCTCGTTCAACGAGGCGCGGGCCGAATTCGAGAAGGAGTATCTGATCCGTTTGCTGCGCACCACCGAGGGCAACGTGACCCTGGCGGCCAACATGGCGGGCAGAAACCGTACCGATTTCTACAAGTTATTGAATCGGCACGGTATCGAAGCTGCAAACTTCAAATCGAAGGGATAAATCAGGCGGGATCAACCACCGCCGGAGCGGCATCGGCTTTTTGAGTTTTATGGGAGAGCCAGAGGCCGCTCGCCTTCATCAGGTAACCGAACAAGGCGCCAATGATGAGGGAGGGCAGGATCAGCCGCCACTCGCCAGCCGCCCCGAAGGTGGCACAGCAACCGGCAAAGGTGCCGGGAATGTAGCCGAGCCACTGCTGCTTGGCCTGTACGCACATCAGGGTTGCGACCACCCCCGTCATCACATAACCCGCCACACCCGCTCCCCACAGACTGTCGCCATGGATCAGCAGCAGTGCCCACAGCATGCCACTGGTGTTGCAGAAGATGGTCTGCAGCAGCGCCTTGTAGCCACCGCTTGACGCGAAATAGCTGGTGCAGCCGAGAAAGCCGACCCAGGAGATAAGGCCGAACGCGACGGCAATCCAGCCCCAGACGGCGGAGAGAATTCCAGTGGTGATGGCGATGGCGATCAGTGGGCTCATGGGGCGACTCTTCAGTTGGCTTCGCAAAATGGGCAGCCTACCCCCGGCAATCGGGGCGGCAAGCGGGGGCCGAATTGTGTGTGATCTTCATCACCCTTTTCAACTCAGGAATACGCTTGCGCTCGCGAAAAAAATTCATTGGTGACCGGCCTGACAGTCGGCCATAGTTAGAGGCCCTGTCCTGCTCATGGAGTGAGTCTGATGGCGCCAAATGTGATCGTTCCCCTTCTGGTGTTCGTAGTCCTGTTTCTGGTCGGCACCATGGCCAAGGCACTGCCCCTGCACCACATGATGTAAATTTGTGTGAAATAAAAATCTGCCGGGGCGGGTCTTATCCATACTGCCTCACTCAGCCCCGGGAGTTTTTCATGTTGATCAAGCGTCGTACCGCCCACCCCCTTACCGAACAGGATGTCACCCCGGAAGCCGTCTATCAGGACCGCCGCCTTATTCTCAAAGGGCTGGGTCTGGGCGCAGCCACCCTGGCATTTCCCACTCAGGCCGGTGTACTCGATCTGCTGCGCGGTAAAGAGGATGCTCCCCAATTAGCCACTAGGCCGATCAACAGCAAGCCTGCGGAGCGCTCGGCCAATCTGGTGCTGACACCGGAAGAGAAGGCAACCAGTTACAACAACTTCTATGAGCTCGGAACCGACAAGTCCGACCCGGCTCGCAACGGCCATTACCTCAAGCCCGAACCCTGGACCCTCAAGGTGGAGGGGGAGGTGGCCAAGCCCTTTACCCTCGATGTGTGGGACCTCATCAACAAGAGCGAGCTGGAGGAGCGGATCTACCGACTGCGCTGTGTCGAAGCCTGGTCCATGGTGCTGCCCTGGAATGGCATCTCGCTGGCGGAGATTATCCGCCGTGCCGAGCCCACCAGTCGCGCCAAGTTTGTTGCCTTCGAAACCCTGTTTGATCCGAAACAGCTGCCGGGGCAGGCCTCCAGTTTGGGGGGCGGCATCGAGTATCCCTACGTCGAAGGGCTGCGTATCGACGAGGCGATGCACCCTCTCTCTTTCCTTGCGATGGGGCTCTACGGCAAGACCCTGCCCGCCCAGAATGGCGCGCCGATCCGGTTGGTAGTGCCGTGGAAGTACGGCTTCAAGAGCATCAAGAGCATCGTCTCGATCCGGCTGGTGGAGGAGATGCCGCCGACCACCTGGAATCTGCTGGCTCCCAACGAATATGGCTTCTACGCCAACGTCAATCCGCAGGTGGATCATCCGCGCTGGAGTCAGGCCAGCGAGCGCTTTATCGGCGAGGGCGGGGTGTTTGGCGCCAAGCGTCAGCCGACCCTGATGTTCAACGGCTATGGTGACGAAGTCGCCTCGCTCTATCAGGGGATGGATCTGCGCCAATGGTACTGAGATTGAAACCGGCCCATATCAGCGGTTTGCGGGCACTGGTGCATCTGGGCGCTCTCGGCTTCCTGCTCTGGCTGGGGTTTGCCATTCCGGCAGGTCTGCTGGGGGGCGATCCGGTGCCAGAGCTTATCCACTACCTCGGCAAGGGGGCGCTCAATCTGCTGCTGCTCACCCTGCTGGTGTCGCCGCTGGCCAAGCGCTGGCGGCAGGGGCAGCTAATCAAGCTGCGCCGCCCCCTCGGGCTCTGGTGTTTTGCCTGGGCGCTGCTCCACTTCATGGCGTGGCTGGGGCTGGATCTGCAGTTTGACTGGGGGCTGATTGGCGGCGAGCTGGTCAAGCGCAGCTACATAGTAGTGGGGATGGTAGCGTTGTTGCTGCTGGCCGCCCTCAGCATCACCTCGCTGCCCGCATTGCAGCGCCGCATGGGTGCCGCATGGCAGAAGCTGCACAACTGGGTCTATGCCATCGCCCTGCTGGTGCCGGTGCATTACTGGTGGTCGCTCAAGAGCGGTTGGGGGGAGCCCCTCATCTACCTGCTGCTGGCCTGCGCCCTGCTCTGGCCGAGGCGGGAGAAACTGCTGCGCCCCATGCGGGGACACTGGAATGCAAAAGAGGCCTAATTGGCCTCTTGTTGTTTGATCTCGCCAGTGTAGGCATCGACGATGAGATGCACCTTCTGATCCTGGCGATTGAGGGTTTTGACCTCGAATTTGTCCCCTTCCAGCTCCACTTCCCGAATGTCGTGATACCCTTGCGCCAGCAGGAGTTTGACCAGCCCGGCCATGTCGAGACGGCTCTGGGCCGCCCAGCTTGTGGCACTCAACAGGCAAAGGATCAGCAGGAAACTGCGCGGGATCATATTCATTCCGGATTCATGGCTGGCAGACTATAAACGCCATTATGTTAGGTTTTTGGAGATGAATCATCCATGAATAGAGCGCTCCCTCTGCTTGGGTTATTGCTGCCGTTGCTGGCACAGGCGGTCACGCCTGATGAAGCCATGCTGCAGCAAGCTGTCCATGAGGGACGGGTTCGGCCCTTCCATGAAATGATGGAGATGGCGGCCAGATTGCCGGTGCGGGTGTTGCGGGTGGATCTGGGGGAAGAGGATGGTATCTGGCTCTATGAACTGCGAGTCATCGATCGGGAAAACAGCGTGATCAAGGTAGCCTATCGGGCCGACAACCTTGAGCTGGTGTGGGCCAAGGGCCACCATCTGGAGCGGCTGTTCGAACCGCCAAAGCCCCCGGTCGAGGATGATGAATAACCCCTGTGTGGAAGCCTGTTCATGCGAATTCTGATTGTTGAAGACGAAAAAATTCTGGCTGGCCAGCTGGCCGAACAGCTGCGCCTCTCCGGCTTTGTCACCGACCTCTGCCACGATGGCAACGAGGCCGGTTTCCTCGGTGAGACCGAACCCTATGACGCCATCATTCTCGACCTCGGCCTGCCGGGGCGCGATGGCCTGAGCGTGCTGAAAGAGTGGCGCAGCAAGGGGATCGATACCCCTGTGCTGGTGCTGACCGCCCGTGGTCAGCTGCACGAGAAGATCGAGGGGCTCAACGCCGGTGCCGATGACTACCTTACCAAGCCGTTCCAGGTGGCCGAGCTGGTAGCGCGGGTCCATGCGCTGGTGCGCCGGGCGGCGGGTAACGCCAGCTCCATTCTGGAGATTGGCGGAGTGCGGCTCGACATGGCGGCGTCGCAGGTGTTGTACGAAGGGACTCCCATCAAACTGACCGCCCACGAGTTCCGCGTGCTGGGTTATCTGATGCAGCACCGGGGCAAGGTGGTATCGCGCAGCGAGCTGATCGACCACATCTATGCTCAGGATTTTGACCGTGACTCCAATACCGTGGAGGTGTTCATCGGCCGGATCCGCAAGAAAACCAATCCAGACCTGATTGAAACAGTGCGCGGCCTCGGGTACCGGATCAACGAATGAGGCTGGTCAGAACCCTGCGGGGGCGACTGGTCGCCATCGCGCTGGTGTGGTGCGGGCTGTTTCTGTTCGCCACCGGTTTCAGTCTGCAGACCATGATGCGCAACTACTGGCAGGAGGCGGAGGCCGACGGCCTTCGCCTGCAGCTTTATGATCTGCTCTCCCGGCTGGAAGTGGCCAAAACCGGCCTGCCGGTGGTCACCGGCTCCCTCTCCGATCCCCGCTTCAATCAACCCTACTCCGGCTACTATTGGCAGCTGGAGTTGGGCCGCGATGTGGTGGGGCGCTCCCGTTCCCTATGGGATACCAACCTGAAGAGCGACGGCCTCAAGTCGGCGTTTGGCGATCCCGACCTCTTCGTCGGCAAGGGGCCCAACAAGGAGCCGCTGCTGATCATGACCCGCACCGTGCTGCTGCCCGGTTCGGATCGGGTGTTCACTCTGGTGATGGCCAAGGACAGTAGCGCCCTGACCCAGACCCTCAACAAGACCCGCATCAGCCTGTTCCTCGGTCTCGGCTTTGCTGCCGCCGGTCTGGTGCTCGGCTTCATGTTCCAGATCGTCTACGGTTTGCGGCCGCTGCACCTGCTGCGCCGTGAACTGGGGCGGGTTCACGAGGGTCATCAGGAGGGGTTCCGGCTGCGCTATCCGCTGGAGATCCAGCCGCTGGTGGAGGATATCAACCGGCTGCTGCACCACTACGGCGAGCTGCTGCAGCGGGCGCGATCCCACACCGGCAATCTGGCCCACGCCCTCAAAACGCCGCTCAGCATCCTGCGCAATCAGGTGGCCCAGTTGCCGCCGGAGGATCAGGCTGCCATCGGCGAGCAGCTCGACCAGATCCAGCGTCATATCGACTATCACCTCGGCAAGGCGCGGGTGACCGGTGCCGCCAAGATCCTCGGGGTCTCGACCCCGGTGCGGGCGCGGGTGGAGTATATCTGCCGCGCCTTCTCCCGCCTCTATCCGGGCAAAACGGTGGATCTGCAGGTGCCCGCCAATCTGGCGGTCGGGGTGGAGGAGCAGGATTTCGATGAGATGGTGGGCAACCTGCTGGAGAACGCCTTCAAGTGGTCCGCCAGCGAGCTGCGCATCTCCAGCGCCGAGCTGGGTGGCTGGATCACCTTGCGTATCGAGGATGACGGTCCCGGCATGAGCGAGGATCAGATCGCCAAGGCGGTGCTGCGCGGGGTGCGGCTCGACGAGAAGGTGCCGGGCTCGGGCCTGGGCCTCAACATCGTCTCCGATCTGGCGGAAGCCTATCGGGGCAGTTTCATCATGGGCCGCGCCGAACTGGGCGGTCTGGCCGCCTCCCTCTCGTTGCCCAAGGTGGCAAGAGTCGAGAGCTAGGCATAACATATGGCATTTGTTTTAGCCTGAGGAAGAGAAGCATGACCGACGATCCGTGGGCACTGTGTCACCTTGACGATTCGTTTGATGCCTCTGTGCTGGGGGTCAAGGGCGCTCAGATCCAGTGGTTTGAAGACAGGGATGGCCTGATCGCGTTCCTTCTGGAAGATTTTGTCGACCTGCTGGCCGATGTGGGCGAGCTGGACGAGGAGCAGACCGAGCAGGCGCGCGAGCGCTTCACCCTGCTGGTGGAGCAGAGCTTTGACGATCGCACCCTGATGGATGCCATCAACGATCTCGCCTCCGGCCTGCGCCGCATCGCCTGGTTGGGGCCGCTCTCGGAGCTGGCCGAGATCAGCGACGAGTTTGCCTCCGGTCTGCGCCGCTACTTCTGGAGCCAGTACGACGGGGATGAAGATGACCCGGACGCCTGGGTACCGGAAGAGCTGTGGCCACAACTGGTGGAGTGCGCGCAGGAGTATATGGAGGAAGGGGAGTTCTAAACCCGTCCCGACCATGCCTGCGCTTTGGCAGACAGATAAAGAAACGGCGCCTTGATGGCGCCGTTTTTATTGGGTGGCAATCGCCTTAGCCGTTGGCCGGTATCGCGTGGGCGGTGTTGGTCAGTATCGGGCCTGTGTACTTCTCGATCTGCAGCTGGGCCATGTGGCCGCAGTTGCCTTGCGCCAGACTGGACGAGCCCTCGTCGAAGGTGAGGCAGTTGACGTTGCCGTTCTTGCAGATGCTGCCCACTTCGCCCGGCTTGGCCGGATCGTACCAGGCCCCTTCGCAGATCCGCACCACGCCTTGGCGCACATCTTCGGAGAGCAGGGCGCCCACTAGGATCTGGCCGCGCTCGTTGAAGGCGCGCACCAGATCCCCTTGGGCGATGCCGCGAGCCTTGGCGTCGGCGGGATGGATCATGATTGCTTCGCGGTCGGCGATGGCGAACTTGTCCCGCAGCGGGGTGTTGTCGAGCTGGGAGTGCAGCCGCTGGGTCGGGTGGGAGGTGTTGAGCGACAGCGGATAGCGCGCTGCCACCTCGCTCTTCACCCACTCCTTGGGCTCATACCATTTGGGATGGCCGGCACAGTCGGCGTAACCCATCCCCGCCACCGTGTTGGAGAAGATCTCGATCTTGCCGGACGGGGTGCCGAGCGGGTTGAGCAGCGGATTCTCGCGAAAATCGGCGTGACGGATCCACTGGCGGTTTGCCTCGGGGATCGGGAAGCGGATGTAGTTGTTGGATTCCCAGAACATGTTGAACGGCGGCAGCGCCACGCGGGCGCCGCGGGCCTGCGCTGCCATGCCGTCGTACATCTGCTTGAGCCACAGCATCTCGTCTTTGCCTTCGGTGTACTGCTCCTGCACGCCCAACTTGGCGGCGATGGCGCTGAAGATGTCGAAGTCGTTGCGGGCTTCAAACTGGGGCGGCACGCACTGGTGCATCGGGAACACATAGCGCTGGGAGTAGTCGCCACCCATCTCCAGATCGTTGCGCTCGTAGCTGGTGGTGACCGGCAGCACGATATCGGCGTGCTTGGCAGTCGCCGTCCAGTAGGGCTCGTGCACGATCACGGTCTGCGGCTTGCGCCACGCCTGCAGCAGGTTGTTGGTGTCCTGATGGTGGTGGAAGGGGTTGCCGCCCGCCACGTAGACCAGCTTGATGTCCGGATAGGTCACCTTGCGGCCGTTGAAGTCGATGGTCTTGCCCGGGTTGGCGAGACAGTCGGCGATGCGGGCCACCGGGATCGGTGCCGGGCTGTTCTTCGGTGCGTTGCCGGCGGAGATACCCGCCAGAATGCCGCCTTTGGCGGTGGGGCTGCCACCGGAGGAGTAGTGGTAGCTGAAGCCGTAGCCGCCGCCCGGCAGGCCGATCTGGCCCAGCATGGAGGCCAGCGTCACCAGCATCCAGTTCGGCTGTTCGCCGTGCTGCTGACGCTGCATGCCCCAACCGGCCATGATCATGGTGCGTTTGGCGGCCATGTCGAGGGCCAGCTGGCGGATCACCTTGGCATCGACGCCGCAGACGCTGCTCGCCCACTCGGCGCTCTTCGGTTGGCCGTCATCCTTGCCGAGCAGATAGTCCAGAAAGTTGTCGAAGCCGACGGTGTAGCGATCGAGGAAGGCCTGATCGTGCTTCTTCTCGCTGTAGAGGGTGTGGGCCACACCCAGCATCATGGCCACGTCGGTGTAGGCGTTTGGGGCAATCCACTCGGCGCCGACCAGCTTGGCGGTCTCGTTGTAGACCGGATCGATGCTGATGACGCGGGTGCCTTTCTCTTTCAGCGCCTTGAAGCCGGCCTGACCTTCGTGATCCGGCATGTTCCAGCTGTTCTTCAGGGTGACCTGAGCATTGACCCCCCACAGCACCACCAGTTCGGCGTTCTCGACCACGTTGGGCCAGGCGGTCTGCTGCTCGTACACCTCGATGGAGCCCATCACGTGGGACATGATCACCTGAGCCGCACCGGTGGAGTAGTCACCGGCATAACCGGTGAAACCGCCGGAGAGGTTCATCAGGCGGTGCAGCAGGGTGCGGCTGTTGTGGAACATGCCGACACTCTTCCAGCCGTAGGAACCGGCGTGGATCGCCTGCGGGCCGAAGTCACTCTGCACGCGCTGGATTTCACCGGCCACCAGTTCAATCGCCTTGTCCCAGCTCACCCGTACCCACTCATCGGCACCGCGCAGCTCCGGTTTGGCGCCCGGGCCATGTTCCAGCCAGCTCTTGCGTACCATGGGGTACTTGATGCGGTTCTTGGCGTGCACCTGGAACGGCGCCATGTCGATGAGATCGTTTGGCGCCGGATCATCGGCCACCGGCTGAACGCGCACCATGCGGCCATCTTCGACGATCGCCTCGAAAGCACCCCAGTGGGCGCCGGTCAGAATGCCCTTCTGGGCGGGCACCAGGGTCGGGAACTGACTCAATGCGGTGCTGATGGCTTGCGCCAGCGCACTCTTGGGAAAAATACCGCCGAGCAGGGGCAGGGCTGCGCAGGCGCCGAGCCCCTTGAGCAGGTTGCGGCGGGACAGATTGGTCTTCTTGTCATTGAAAAAAGTCATAACGGTTTTCCTCTGTGCCAGCCTTAGTGGGCCGCGCTCATGTCACTGGCGTGTTTCTGGACATACTGGGTCAACATGCGAGCCTGTTCCGGGGTCAGGGAGGTACGAGATTCCATCCCCTTGATGACGCCGATCCACTGGTTGGCATTGAAGTGATCCAGCGCGGTGAGGCCGTGGCAGCCGGTACAGTTGTTGGACATCAGGGTGGAGGCGTATTGCCACAGCTTGCCCTGATCGCCGATGAGCTGGCTCTGGTCGACCCAGGCGGTCAGCTTGACCTGATGCCAGGTGAGGTTGGTGGCGCTGTCGGTTTCGCTCTGGCCGGTGACCAGCGCTTTCTTGGCGGCATCGCCGACCAGTACGCTGAGGATCCGTTTGCCCGGTGCGGCGTAGAACACTTCGCTCACACCATCCTGTTGCCAGCCTTCGATCTGCACCTTGGCGCGGCCGTTTTCGTTGGCCAGCACTTCCACCTTGGTGGAGGGCATCAGGGTGCCTTCGTCGGTCTTGGCGGCGGCATCGAGGAACAGCGGGGTGGTGGCGATGGCGTAACGGGTGGTGACGTTAGCTGGGGTCTGGGCCGCAGCCTGTGCCAGCTCGCTGGCACCGGCGGCTGCCAGGCCGCTCATGTCAGGCATGATGTGGGCGACACCACGGTGGCAGTCGATACAGGTCTGGCCTTCCTTGATGGCGACCGGGTGCTCGGCACGGGCATTGGGGCGTTGGGCCAGAATGTCCATCGCCTCGTAGCTGTGGCAGCTGCGGCAGGTGGCGGAGTCGTTGGCTTTCAACTCGTCCCAGACGGACTGGGCCATCCGCAGCTTGTGGGCTTCATACTTTTCCGGGGTATCCAGGGTGCCGATCGCCTCGTGATAGATATCCTTCACGGCGCGGATCTTGGTCCACAGGTAGGAGGTGGGGTCGCCCGGGATGTGGCAGTCGGCGCACTCGGCGCGGATCCCCTTGGTGTTCTGGAAGTGGACACTGCCCTGATACTCGGCGAGCGGTGTCTGCATGGAGTGGCAGGAGACGCAGAATTCGGTGGAGCTGGTCTTGTGCAGCACGGTCACGGTGACACCCAGTGCCGCGACACCCAGCAGGGCCCCGAGCAGCAGGAGCCAGAACCAGGTTTTTCTTATCAGTTTTCCAATCATGGCGGCGTTTTCCTACGGTCAATAATTACCTACATAGTACTAGTCCAATAGTAGTAGTAATGATAGGGATAAGGCGTTGACCTCCATCATGGTTTATATTTTTGATTGTTGTCACATTCTGTCTTTTGTTTTGCTATTGGCATTTTTATCGAATTAAATTCAGTTGTTTTCTGTTTTATCTATTTGTTCACTTTCCGCGACAGCTGTTAGCCCCCTCGCAAAACCCCACAAGATTCGCTGATATAGTGAGCAGTGAGCCTCAACGGAGTGTCGCTGATGAGCCCTTTCTCACTGCTGTGTGTCGCCGCCAACGTGCAACTGCTGGCCGAATTCGAACAGGAGTTGGCTCCGCTGCTCGGCCATTTCGCGCTGGTGGTGGTGGTCGGTCAGGGGTCGGCTGAGCTGGCCTTGGACGAGCTGGATCGCAAGGGGCAGCCACCCGCCGTGGTGGTGTGTGACAGCGAGCTGGGGGATGGGCGAGGGGCCGATTTTCTGATCCGCCTCGGCAGCCGTCACGAGGCGTGCCGCAAGATCCTGCTGGGCAGCCAGCCGGAGATGAAATCGATCATCGAGGCGGTGAACCTCGGTCGTCTCGACTACTACCTGCAACGCCCCTGGCGCGATGGCAGCCTGCGCCGGGCGGTGATCGAGCAGGCGAGCCACTTTGTATTGCAGCGTCCCGAAGCGGACCTGCTGAGCTATGCCGCTGTGCTCGACAACCAGAAGCTGCTGCGAGCCCACGTCGATCGCCAGTTGGCTGCCTATCGGCAGGGCTTTATGGATTACACCCACTGCAGCGATGAAGAACTCTCCCGGGTGGTGATCGACGGCCTCTACCAGTTTTTCGAGGGCAATGACGAGGAGCGGGTCTGCCGCCACTACAGTCCGGGCCATGTGCTGACCCGCGAGGGGGAGCCCAACAGCTTCCTCTGGTTTATCGCCAAGGGGGAGGTGGTGTTGCGCAAGCGGGACGAGCAGGGGATCGATCAGGAGGTGGTGCACTACCGTACCGGTTCGCTGGTGGGGGGTATGTCCTTCGTGACCGGCGAACCCGCCTTCACCACCGGCGTGACTCTGACCGGTGCCGAGGTGATCAAGCTCGACAAGCTGCAATTCTCCCGGGTGATGCAGGCGCGCAGCGAACTGCTCCCCTCTTTTACCAACCTGCTGCTGCGCCACTTCAACCGCCGCCTGCAAAACAGCATCCGCACCGAGATGCGGCTGCAACAGACCCTCAACTCCCTCGATGCCGCTCACGCCCAGCTGGTGGAGAGCGAAAAAATGGCGATGCTGGGTCAGCTGGTGGCCGGTGTCGCCCACGAGCTGAACAACCCGGTGGCGGCCATTATCCGTGGCAGCGAGACCCTGCGGGCCGCCATCCCCGATCTGGTCAATCTCGAACTGCCCGCCCCCATCAAGGGGCTGGGCAACCAGACCCTCTGTCAGGCGCTCTCCTCCCAGCCGGTCTCGACCAGCGAGATCCGTGACAAGACCCGGCAGGCGGAGGGGCGCTTTGGAGATCGCCAGCAGGCGCGACTGGCGGTGCAGATGAATCTGGATGACGAGCTTAACTGGCAGCGCTGGTTTGCCAGCCGCACTGCCGACGAGCGGGAGGCACTGCTCTCCCGGCTGGAGCTGTTCCAGCAGACCGGCAGCTTCCTGCGCAATATCGAAGTGTGTGCCCGTCGCATCGGCGATCTGGTCAAGAGCCTCAAGCAGTATGCCCGGCAGGATCGGGCCGAGCCCTCGCTGGTGGACCTGCACGAGGGGCTGGAAGATACCCTGATGATTTTCGAAAACCGCCTCAAGCATCATGAGCTCTGCAAGGAGTACCAGCCGTTGCCGCTGGTGCGCTGTCACCCCATCGCCCTGCAACAGGTGTGGACCAACCTCATCGCCAACAGTCTGGATGCGATGAGCGGCCCGGGGCGGCTCACCATCCGCACCGGATTGCTGGATCCCGAGTGGGTCATGGTAGAGATCGAGGATAGCGGTTGCGGCATCGAGCCCGAGCTGTGGCAGCGGATCTTCGATCTCAACTTCACCACCAAGCGGGAGGGCCATTTCGGCCTCGGTATCGGTCTGAGCGTTTCGCTGCAGATAGTTCAGCAGCACCACGGCCGGATCGAGGTGGCCTCGGAGCCTGGCCGTTACACCCGGATGCGGGTCTGTCTGCCGCTGGACGGCATGGGGCAGGCCGGTTACGGGGGCGAACCTCATCACAACAAGGTGCATGCGGCCTGAGCCGTCGCCAGCATCAATCGCGCGGCGTGCCAAACCATGTCGCCAAGGAGGAGCAATGAACAAACACTATCTGATCCTGTGTGTGGACGATGAGCGGGAGGTGCTGGATGCGGTGATCCACGATCTCGCCCCGTTCCGTTCCCACTTCGAACTGGAAGCTGCCGAGAGCGTCGATGAGGCGCGTGCGGTGGTGGAGGAGTGGGAGTGCGACGGCAACAAGCTGGCGCTGATCCTCTGTGACCACATCATGCCGGGAACCCTGGGGGTCGATTTTCTGGTGGAGCTGAACCGACGAGCCTCCACCCGTGCCAGCCGCAAATTGCTGCTGACTGGGCAAGCGGGGCTGGAGGCCACCGTCGAAGCGGTCAATCGCGGCGGGTTGCACTACTACCTCGCCAAGCCGTGGAAGCTGGAGACCCTGCAAGAGGCGGTGCGCGAACAGCTGACCGACTATCTGCTGGCGGAAGATGGCGAAAATGCCTTCCACTATGCGCCGCTGCTCAATCAGGCGCGGCTGTTTGCCGCCATCCACGATCACCCGTTCGACGAATAGGGGAAGTTGGGCTTTCGCGGTGGCAGTTGTATACTGTCTGCATATACAGTATTGCAGGTAGCCACCGATGCGACTCTTTATCGCCGAGAAGCCCACGCTGGGCCGCGCCATTGCCGATGCCCTGCCCAAGCCCCATAAGAAGGGCGACGGTTTTATCGAAACAGCCCAGGGGGATGTGGTCACCTGGTGCATCGGCCATCTGCTGGAGCAGGCCGAGCCCGATGCCTATGACGCCGCCTTCAAGCAGTGGCGGATGGAGCATCTCCCCATCATCCCCGCCCAGTGGCAGCTGGTGGCCAAGCCCAAGACCAAAACCCAGCTCACCGTCATCAAGCGGCTGATCAAGCAGGCCGACTGCGTGGTCAACGCCGGTGACCCGGATCGGGAAGGGCAGTTGCTGGTGGATGAGGTGATCGACTTTCTCGGCTACCCGAAAACCAAGCCGGTGCAGCGCTGCCTCATCAGCGATCTCAACCCGCCTGCGGTGCGCCGCGCTCTCGAGAAGCTGAGGGACAACAAGGAATTCGTACCGCTGGCGGTCTCGGCGCTGGCCCGCAGTCGGGCCGACTGGCTCTATGGCATCAACATGACCCGCGCCTACACCCTGCTCGGGCGTAAGGCGGGTTGCAGCGAGCTGCTCTCGGTCGGTCGGGTGCAGACCCCGCTGCTGGGGCTGGTTGTGCGGCGGGATCTCGAGATCGAGGCCTTCGTGCCTAAACCCTTCTACGAGGTGCTGGCCCATCTGCTGACCGATAGCAACGAGCGCTTCACCGCCAAGTGGCTGCCATCGGAAGCCTGCCTGCCGTGGCAGGATGAGGAGGGGCGGGTGCTCAATCGGGCGCTGGCCGACAAGGTGGTGAGCCGGATCAACGGCCAGCCCGCTCAGGTCGAATCGGTGGAGGAGCAGGCCCGCAAGCAGGCGGCGCCGCTGCCCTACAACCTCTCCAGCCTGCAGATCGATGCCGCCAAACGCTTCGGCATGGATGCCAAGCGAGTGCTCGACATCTGCCAAAGCCTCTACGAGCGTCACAAGCTCATCACCTATCCGCGCTCCGACAGCCGCTATCTGCCGACCGACCACTTCAAGCGGGCCGAGCAGGTGCGCGGCGCCATCGCCGCCACAGCGCCTGCACTGGTCAAGGCGGTGAGCGCGGCTGATGGCAAGATCCGCAGCAAGGCGTGGAACGACAGCAAGGTGGATGCCCACCACGCCATCATCCCCACCGAGAAGCAGGGCAACCCCGCCACGCTGGGGGCCGACGAGGCGAAGCTCTATGGCCTGATTGCCCGCCAGTATCTGCTGCAGTTCTATCCCCCGTTCGAATACAACGACAGCAAGGTGCTGCTGCGCATCGCCGGTGGTCTGTTTCAGGCCAAGGCGCGGCGCATTCTCAAAGCGGGCTGGAAGGCGCTGCTCGGGGTGGAGGAGGATGACGACGAAGAGAAGGCGGGCACGCTACCCGCGCTGAAGGAGGGCGAACAACTGTTCTGCGAGCGGGGCGAACTGCAGGAGAAGATGACCCAGCCGCCCAAGTCGTTCACCGATGCCACCCTGCTGGCGGCCATGACCGGCATCGCCCGCTATCTGCAGGATCCCGAGATCCGCAAGACCCTGCGCGACACCGATGGCCTCGGCACCGAAGCGACCCGGGCCGGTATCATCGACCTGTTGTTCAAGCGTCGCTTTCTGGTGCGTCAGGGCAAGAGCATCAAGGCGACCCCGACCGGACGGGCGCTGGTTCAGGCGTTGCCAGCCACCGCTACCACGCCGGATATGACGGCGCTGTGGGAGCAGAGCCTCGCCCAGATCGCCGAGCGCCACGGCAGCTACCAGCAGTTTATGGGGCCGCTCACCGAGCAGCTCAACGGTCTGATTGAAGGGGCGCGACAGGATTCCGGCGCCAGCTTCAGCGCCCTGCCCAAGGAGGCGCCGGGTGCCGGCAAGCGGCGTTTTACCAGGCGCAAGAGTCCGGCGGCCAGCACGACTGGCGGGCCCCGACCGCGCAAGACGGCCAGCAAGCGCCAGACCAGGGCGGCATAACGAAAAAAGGCGCCCATCCCGGGCGCCAAAGGCATTGTTGTCAGGCTGCCTGAGTGGACAAGCTGGCACGGATCCTGTGCTGGTAGTGCAGAACCACACCGAGAAACACCAGATCCTTGAACAGGAAGAACTCGGTGACTGGCACGCCATCAACCACTTTCCAGACACCTGTCAGAGTCAGCAGGAAGCTCAGCGTCGCCAGGAAGGTGACGATAGCCCCCATGCTGCACCAGTAACCGATGCGAGGTTGCCACAGACCCACGACCAGTCCGATGGCGATCACTATCTCGACCACCCCGATCAGGTTCGATACGCTCTGTTCCGACAGGGGGCCATAGAGCCAGCTCATCAAGGGGTGGCTGGCTACCAGTGGTTTGATGGCGGCTGCCTCGGTCGGGGTAAACTTGAAGACGCCGATCCAGAGCAGGGTCATTACCACGCCCGCCAGGGCGACCAGAAAGCCTTTGTCATGTTGTTGCATGGGGGGGCTCCTTGTTTAAGGGGTCAGAGTGACGGGCGGGAAGTCGATCTCGGTCGCTGCCAGGTGGTTGCCATAGTTGGTCAGGGTATTGACGACCACCTGGCCGAGCACCTCCAGCAGCAGCTCGTCATCTACGCCTGCGGCCCGGGCTCTAGCAAGCTGCTCGTCACTGATCACTCCGCGCTGACTGACCAGCGCCGTTGCCAGTTGCAGCAGGGCGTGATCAAGGGGAGCCGAGGCTTGGCCGAGCCGGGCAGCCCGGATCTCCTGGGCCGAGAATCCGGCCTTGCCCGCCAGTAGTGTGTGGGCAGACAAACAGTATTGGCAGGCGTTGGCTTGACCTATGGCCAGTGCCAGCAACTCCCGTTGTGGGGCAGTGAGACGCCCCTTGCCAAGCGCCTCGGCAAAGGCCAGGAAGCCATTGAGCAGGGCTGGCGAGTGGGCCAGGGTGGCGTAGAGGTTGGGCACCATACCCAGATTGCGTTGCAGGGTGGCCAGGGTCTGGGCGGCTGCGGGTTGCGGTTGGGATACGGGTTGGATACGGCTCATGATCTTCTCCTGTGGTAGTGAAGGTACGGGAGACAGTGTGCCGTCATTCGTGATACGTTTTATCACTCATCGTCTGCAAATAAATACTATTCGTCTCAAATATGGATCCGCTCTCTGCCCTGTTGGTTCATGCCTCCCCTGAAGCCAAGATCTTCTTCGCCGGCAACCTGTGCCAGAACTCCTCCAGTGATGATTATCCGAGTGGCGGACATCTTCATCTGCTGCGCAGTGGCGCCGTCATGTTGCGTGAAGAGGGGGGAGCAAGCTTGCTGCTCGAGGAGCCGACCCTGATCCTGTTCCCTCGGGGACGTCCTCACAAGCTTGAACCCAGAACGCTGGGGGGTTGTGATTTGGTGTGCGCCAATGTCGCATTCGGCAAGGGGGGCGCATCGCCGTTGCAACTGGCATTACCGGGCTCGCTGCTGCTGCCGCTAAGGGAGTTGCCTGCCCTGACGCCGGTGCTGAACCAGTTGTTTGACGAGGCGTTTCACCCCCGCTACGGGCAGGATCCGCTGATCTCCCGCTTGCTGGAGGTACTGTTGATCCTGCTGCTGCGTCATCTGGTCGAGCAAGGGGTGTGTCAGCAGGGGATGCTGGCAGGTATTTCCGATCCCCAGTTGGCCAAGGCGATCTCGGTGATGCATCAGCGTGAGGATGAACCCTGGACGGTGGCCACGCTGGCGCGGGAGGCCGGCATGTCGCGGGCCCGCTTTGCCGCGAGGTTTCAGGAGCGGGTCGGTCAAGCGCCGCTTGGTTATCTGACCCACTGGCGCATGGCGCGCGCCTGCCAGCAACTGCTGGTGGGGGAGCCTATGGCGCAGGTGGCGCTGGGGGCGGGGTATAGCAGCAGTGTTGCCTTTGGTCGGGCATTCGAGCGGGAGCTGGGGATGAGCCCGGGGCGCTGGCTCAAGGCGCAGCAACAAGCTGAATAAAAAACGGGGCAGCCAGTGGCTGCCCCGTTTTCATAACCGGTCAGCCGGTATAGACGTTCTCTTCCGGATAACGGATGCGGGTCTCGACCGGGCGGGCCAGCATAAAGGCCAGGGTCAGCGGGCCGAGACGGCCGCAGATCATCACCAGCACCAGGATCAGCTTGCCCGGCTCGCTCAGGGAGGCGGTGATGCCGGTGGAGAGGCCGACGGTGGCAAACGCCGAGATGGTCTCGAACATGATTTTGTCGAACGGCAGATCCTCGGTCACCATCAGCAGGAACATCGCCAGCATCAGCACCATGGTGCTGACGATGATGATGGCCAGGGAGCGGGTCACGATCTGGGGCGACAGGGTGCGACCAAAAGCGGTGACATGGGGTCGTTTGGTCAGAAACGCCTTGGTCGCCAGTAGCACCACGGCGAAGGTGGTGACTTTGATACCACCACCGGTGGAGGTGGCACCGGCACCGATAAACATCAGCATCATCAGGAACAGCAGCGCCGCCGGGGTCATCAGCCCGATATCTATGGTATTGAAACCGGCGGTACGGGCGCTGGCAGACTGGAAGAAGGCAGCCAGCAGCTGGCCACCGATACCGGCCTTGCCGAGGGTGCCCGGGTTGTTGTGTTCCAGCAGCCAGAACATAAAGGTACCGGCCAGCAGCAGCGCCGGGGTCATCAGCAACATCAGCTTGCTGTGCAGCTTCAGCTTGCGCCAGCGGCGGTTGCGCACCAGATCGACGATGACGGTAAAGCCGATCCCCCCCAGGATCAGCAGACCGGCGATGGTCAGGCTGATGATGGGGTCGTCCCTATAGTCGATGAGGTTGTTGGCAAAGAGCGAAAACCCGGCGTTGTTGAAGGCTGATACCGCGTGGAAGAAGCTGACATAGAGGCCGTGCACCCACCCCATCTCGGGCACCCAGCGGATCGCCATGATGCCGGTACCGATCAGTTGGGCGATAAAGGCGAACAGCACGATCCGTTTGACCAGCTGGATGATGTTGACCGAGCCCTCCTGTCCCAGCGCCTCCTTGGCCAGCACCTGTTGGCGCAGACCGACCCGCTTGCTGAAGATGGCGATCAGCAGCAGGGTCATGGTCATCTGGCCCAGACCGCCGATCTCCATCAGCATCAGCAGGAAAATCTGCCCCTGCAGGGTGAAGGCGGTGCCGGTATCCACCACGCCAAGACCTGTCACGCTGATGGCCGAGGTAGCGGTAAACAGGGCGTTGACGAAGGTGACCTCGCCATTGTGGCTGGAGGGTTGCACCAGAAAGATGGTGCCAATCAGCAGAATGATCAGAAAGCTGCCGAGGATCAGCCGGGCTTCGCTCCAGCGAGAGTCCTGCTCCCGATGGAGGGCGAAGGCGTAGCTGCTGCGCCAGTTGATCATAGGGTTTCGAGCCAGTGGTCGATGGCGTGCTTGTTGCCCGCCAGGATCAGGATGTCGCCCAGTTGCAGCTCCATCTTGCCGGTCAGCACGTTGTGCAGCACATCACCACGCTTGATGGCGAGCAGCTGGAAATCGCTCTGTTGCAGCAGATGGAAGTCGCCCAGTTCCCGGCCGTTCTGTTGCAGGCCAATCACGAACTCGGTCAGCACCATGTCGTGGCCCAGCTCCAGATAGTCGAACAGCCGGTTGTCCAGCATGCTCTGGGCGACCCGGCGGCCCATGTCCCACTCCGGGTTGATCACCTTGTCGGCGCCCACTTTCTGCAGGATCTTGGCGTGGAACTTGTCGCGCGCCTTGACCCACACCTTCTTCACGCCCGCCTCTTTCAAGACGAGGGTGGTGAGGATGCTGGTCTCCAGGTTGTCACCGATGGCAACGAAGACGATATCGAAATTGGCCAGTCCCAGCTCGGCCACGGTGGCCTCATCGGTGGCATCCGCCACGATAACGTGATTGCAGAGGGCGGCGATTTGCCGGGTCTTGCTCTCGTCGATATCGATGGCCAGTACTTCGGCATCTTGCCGTTGCAGCTCTTCGCACAGCGCGCTGCCAAACAGGCCCAGGCCGATGACGGCAAACTGGTTGTTCATGAGTTATTCCTCAGCAGTTGAAGTCGCCTACTCTAAACCACTGCTATTCCCCCGAAAAGGGCTCGGGTTTTTCGTCATGGGGTAACTTGAGGTAGACTGCGCCCTTGCACCAAGCCGGGATAGACCGATGAAACTGAATGCCAACGCCTCCTTGTTGAAGCTCAACACCCTTGCCCTCGATGCGTATTGCCTCTGGCTGGCCGAGGTGGAGCAGGTTGCCGATCTGGCGACCCTGCGTGCCGATCCGCAGTTCAACCAGCTGCCGCGCCTCAATCTGGGCGGCGGCAGCAACATGCTCTTCACCACCGATTTTCTCGGTCTGGTGGTGCTCAACCGGCTCAAGGGGATTACCGCTGAAGATGGTGGCGATCACTGGTTGCTCCATGTGGCGGCCGGTGAAGATTGGCATCAGCTGGTGCGTCATACCTTGCAACAGGGCTGGTTCGGGCTGGAGAATCTGGCGCTTATTCCCGGCACGGTCGGTGCCGCGCCGGTGCAGAACATCGGTGCCTATGGCGTTGAGCTGGCCGACTTCTGTTCCTATGTCGAGGCGTTCAACTGGCAGAGTGGCGAGATTGAACGGATCGCGGCGGCAGAGTGCCGCTTCGGTTATCGCGACAGCATCTTCAAACACGAGTATCAGGATTCCCACCTGATCACTGCCGTCGGGCTCAAACTGCCCAAGGCGTGGCAACCGGTGCTGGGCTATGGCCCACTGGCCGCGCTCGGTGATGAGCCTTCGGCGCAGACCATCTTCGATACCGTTTGTGCCACCCGCATGGCCAAGCTGCCGGATCCTGCGGTGCTCGGCAATGCGGGCAGCTTCTTCAAGAATCCGGTGGTGCCTGCCGCGCTGGCGGAGTCGCTCAAGGCGCGCTACCCGCAGATGCCCTGCTATCCGGCCGGAGAAGGGCAGGCCAAGCTGGCGGCGGGCTGGCTTATCGATCAGTGCGGGCTGAAAGGTTTCGCCATTGGCCGCGCCGCAGTTCATCAGGAGCAGGCGCTGGTGCTGGTCAATCTGGGGGGCGCCAGTGCCATGGAGCTGATCGCGCTGGCGGCTCATGTCCGCGATAGCGTGGAGCAGACGTTTGGCGTGGTGCTGGAGCACGAGGTGCGCTTTATGGGTGCGCACGGTGAAACCTGGCTCGACGAGGTGCTCTCATGACGTTGACTCCCATCAGACAGACCCTGATCACCCTGCTTAGCGACGGCCAGTTTCACTCCGGCGAACAGCTGGGCGAGCAGCTCGGCATCAGCCGGGCGGCGGTGAGCAAACACATGGCGGCGCTCAAGGAGCTGGGGCTGGATCTCTTTAGCCTGACCGGCAAGGGCTACCGGTTGGCGGTGCCGATGGCGCTCTATGATCAGGCTACCTTGCAGGTACTGGCCCCGATGGCGCCGGTGCACTGTTTTCCGGTCATTGGCTCGACCAACCAACACCTGCTGGATCGGGTCAATGAGCTGCGCTCTGGCGAGAGCTGTCTGGCCGAGTGTCAGACCGCCGGGCGCGGTCGTCGTGGCAAACCCTGGATTTCGCCGTTTGGTTGCCAGCTGATCCTCAGCATGTACTGGCGACTCGAACAAGGCATGGCGGCGGCCATGGGGCTGAGTCTGGCGGTCGGCGTGGCAGTGGTTGAAGCGCTGGAGAGCCTTGGTTATCAAGGTGTTGAGCTCAAGTGGCCGAACGACCTCTACTATCAGGGCCGCAAGCTGGCGGGAATACTGGTGGAGATGAGTGGCAGTGCCGGTGCCAGCTGTCATCTGGTGATCGGTATCGGCCTCAATCTGGCGATGCCTGCCCGCGAAGGGGAGAAGATCGATCAGGCTTGGGCCGAGCTGCGCCACATAAATCCGGAACTGGTGGATCGCAATCAGCTGGCAGCCCGGATGATCGTCCATCTGCAGCGGGCGCTGCACACCTTTGAGCAACAGGGGTTGGCAAGCTTTGTCGATGAGTGGAACCGGCTCGATCACTTTGCCGGTCGCCCGGTGCGCCTGCTGATGGGGGATCAGGAGATCCGCGGCATCGCCCGTGGTATCGACGATCGCGGCGCCCTGCGACTGGAGACAGGCGAAGGGATCAAATTCTATCTGGGGGGCGAGCTCTCCCTGCGCCGGGGCGACTGAGGGTCAGCAAGGCCGCTCATGATGCCAAATAGAAGAGGGGGCCTGCGGGCCCCCTCTTCGTTATCCGGCAACTGCAGTCATCATTTGCGCAGTTTGATCTGCTCGATGGCGTGCTCATGGCCCTTGGTCATGATCAGGTTGGCTCGCTCACGCGTTGGCAGGATATTTTCTTGCAAATTCAGATAGTTGATATCTTGCCAGATGTTGCTCGCGATCTGGGTCGCCTCACTCTCCGCCAGCTTGGCGTAGTTATGGAAGTAGGAGTCGGGATCCGAGAAGGCGCCGCTGCGGAATTTCAGGAAGCGTTCGATATACCAGGTACGCAGCAGTTCGGCATCGGCATCCACATAGATGGAGAAGTCGACAAAGTCTGACACGAAGACCCGATGGGGCTCCTGAGGGTAGTCCATGCCGCTTTGCAGCACATTGAGCCCTTCCAGGATCAGGATGTCCGGCTGCTCCACCACCTTTTTCTCATCGGGAATGATGTCGTAGATAAGGTGGGAGTAAACCGGCGCTTCGACCTTCTCGTGACCGGCGCGGATATTGGCGACAAATTCCACCAGATGGCGGATATCGTAGGATTCCGGGAACCCCTTGCGACGCATCAGGCCGCGCTCTTCCAGTACCTTGTTGGGATAGAGGAAGCCGTCGGTGGTGACCAGCTCCACCCGCGGGTGTTCCGGCCAGCGCTCCAGCAGGGCCTGCAGAATACGGGCCGTGGTACTTTTGCCCCCCGCCACGCTGCCGGCAATGCTGATGATATAGGTGCCCTTGCCGCGGGACTGGCCGAGGAACTGCTCCAGCACCCGGCTGCGACGCTGTTTGGCTTTGACATAGAGATTGAGCAGGCGGGAGAGAGGCAGATATATCTCTTCCACTTCCCGCAATGACACCTTCTCGTTGATCCCGCGCAGGGTCTGCAGATCGTGTTCGGTCAGGGTCAGGGGGACCGAATCGCGCAATAACGCCCATTGTTCGCGGGTGAATTGCAGATAGGGGTTATGCTCTGTCGTCATGGTGTCATCACTGTTTCTTGGGCACGGCGACCATACACCAAGGGTGGGGGAGCGACAAGGGACGCAGCAGGATTGGCTTGTTTGCCCCCGCTTTTTTGCAAACTTCCCAGCAATAAAGCATATTTTGCCGGGTTCAATGGTTGCATCCCCCAAAACCTTACAATAAAATGCGCGACGCTTGACTGTCTGTCGTCTATTTGCCGTGCAAAAGCGATAAACACAACGGGTGCAAGCAGAATTACCGTTGTGACAATCTGGCGTCTGGAGGGGTTCCCGAGCGGCCAAAGGGATCAGACTGTAAATCTGACGGCTCTGCCTTCGAAGGTTCGAATCCTTCTCCCTCCACCATATTTCTCTGCGGTTTGAGTTCTTTGGGTTAGAGAAATGCGGGCATCGTATAATGGCTATTACCTCAGCCTTCCAAGCTGATGATGCGGGTTCGATTCCCGCTGCCCGCTCCAAGATGCTGATATGGCTCAGGCGTTAGCAGAGCCGCACCCTAGGGTGAGTTCGGCAAGCGAACCAGCCATCAGTACCTCTCTCTTTCCCACCAGATTCAAATCCATCATATAAACTGTTCTGTGGTTAGCTTGCCACCGCGTACTCAGCGTTAGTTTAGAGGGACGATCATGTCTAAAGAAAAATTTGAGCGTAATAAACCGCACGTTAACGTGGGTACCATCGGCCACGTTGACCACGGTAAAACCACCCTGACTGCAGCTATCACCAACGTGCTGGCCAAGCACTTCGGTGGTAAAGCTTTCGCCTTCGACCAGATCGACAAGGCACCGGAAGAGCGTGAGCGTGGTATCACCATCAATACCTCCCACGTAGAATACGACACCGCTACCCGTCACTACGCCCACGTAGATTGCCCGGGTCACGCCGACTACGTTAAAAACATGATCACCGGTGCTGCCCAGATGGACGGCGCGATCCTGGTAGTAGCAGCGACTGACGGCCCGATGCCGCAGACTCGTGAGCACATCCTGCTGGGTCGTCAGGTAGGCGTTCCGTACATCATCGTGTTCATGAACAAGTGTGACATGGTTGATGACGAAGAGCTGCTGGAACTGGTCGAGATGGAAGTTCGTGAACTGCTGTCCGAGTACGACTTCCCGGGTGATGACCTGCCGGTAGTTCGTGGTTCTGCACTGAAAGCGCTGGAAGGCGAAGCTCAGTGGGAAGAGAAGATCCTGGAACTGGCTGGCCACCTGGACAGCTACATTCCGGAGCCGGAGCGTGCGATTGACCAGCCGTTCCTGATGCCGATCGAAGACGTATTCTCTATCGCTGGCCGTGGTACTGTAGTTACCGGTCGTGTAGAGCGCGGTATCGTTAAAGTAGGTGAGACCGTAGAAATCGTTGGTATCAAAGATACCGTTTCTACCACCTGTACTGGTGTTGAAATGTTCCGCAAGCTGCTGGACGAAGGTCGTGCAGGCGAGAACATCGGCGCCCTGCTGCGTGGCGTGAAGCGTGAAGAAGTTGAGCGTGGTCAGGTACTGGCCAAGCCGGGCACCATCAAGCCGCACACCAAGTTTGAATCTGAAGTGTACGTGCTGTCCAAAGAAGAAGGTGGTCGTCATACCCCGTTCTTCAAAGGCTACCGTCCGCAGTTCTACTTCCGTACTACCGACGTGACCGGTACCATCGAACTGCCGGAAGGCGTAGAGATGGTAATGCCGGGCGACAACATCAAGATGGTTGTTACCCTGATTGCGCCGATCGCGATGGACGACGGCCTGCGTTTCGCTATCCGTGAAGGTGGCCGTACCGTAGGTGCTGGTGTTGTAGCTAAAGTTATCGCTTAATCTTTGGCTTACATAAATAAAGCAAAGCCCCTATAATAGGGGCTTTCTTGTGTAGGGGCGTAGTTCGAATTGGTAGAACAGCGGTCTCCAAAACCGATGGTTGCGGGTTCGAGTCCTGCCGCCCCTGCCATATACCTCGTCTCGTACGGGGCTTTTGTGTCTTTGGTTACGTCAGATACAGGTGGGTTGTATGAGTGTTAGTTCTGAGAGCCAGGGCGGAAGCAAGGATACCCTGCTTTGGGGCCTGGTTTTCATTATCCTGGCGGCCGCTGTAGTGGGTAATTACCTGCTCAACGATGTTGTCGCTGCCGTCCGCGCCCTGGGTGTGGTCGTTGTCATTGCTGCTGCTGGTGCAGTAGCCCTGCAAACCACCAAGGGAAAGGCAACACTGGCATTCGCCCGTGAGTCTCGCCTGGAAGTCCGCAAGGTCGTATGGCCGACCCGTCAGGAAGCCATTCAGACAACCCTGATTGTGCTGGCGGTGACCGCCGTGATGGGGCTGCTGCTGTTCGTTCTGGACGGTGCCTTGGTCTGGTTGGTCAACCTGATTACCGGTGTGTAAGGATAAGCCATGACTGAACAACGTGAACAACGTATGAGATGGTATGTCGTGCAGGCTTTTTCCGGCTATGAAGGCCGTGTAGCCAAGTCCCTGCGTGAACATATCAAGATGCATGGCATGGAAGACATGTTCGGTGAAGTACTGGTCCCGACCGAAGAAGTGGTCGAGATGCGTGCTGGCCAGAAGCGCAAGAGTGAGCGCAAGTTTTTCCCGGGTTATGTCCTGGTCCAGATGATCATGGATGAAACCACATGGCACTTGGTACGTAACGTACCGCGTGTAATGGGCTTCATCGGCGGTACTTCCGACCGTCCGGCACCGATCTCCGACAAAGAGGCCGATGCCATCCTGAACCGTCTGCAGGATGCCCACGACAAGCCGCGTCCGAAAACCCTGTTTGAACCGGGTGAAATGGTGCGAGTTGCCGATGGTCCGTTTGCCGACTTCAACGGTACCGTTGAAGAGGTAGATTATGAGAAGAGCCGCGTGAAGGTCTCTGTACTGATCTTCGGTCGTTCTACTCCTGTTGAACTGGATTTTGGTCAGGTCGAAAAAGGCTGATTGAATTCTGTACGTTTAACGGTTGTCAGGGGCAGCGAATATCTCTATAATTCGCTGCCCCTTTATTAGTTGGGGAGCCGTTTGCAGGAGCAAGTCTCCGAGGCGCTAGAACCCATTTTTGAGGTATTTTCCTAATGGCTAAGAAAGTCACAGCTTATATCAAGCTGCAGGTTGCTGCTGGTGCAGCCAACCCGTCTCCTCCCGTTGGTCCTGCACTGGGTCAACACGGTGTTAACATCATGGAATTCTGTAAGGCGTTCAACGCTCGTACAGAGAAGCTGGAAAAAGGTTCACCGACTCCGGTCGTGATCACCGTTTACAGCGACCGTTCCTTCACCTTCGAAACCAAGACTCCGCCTGCTTCCTTCCTGCTGAAGAAAGCTGCTGGCATCAAGTCTGGTTCTTCCAAGCCAAACAAAGACAAGGTTGGTAAGGTGACCGTTGCTCAGCTGCAAGAAATCGCCAAGACCAAAGAGCCGGATATGACTGGTGCCGATCTGGATGCAAAAGTACGTTGCATCGCAGGCTCCGCTCGTTCCATGGGTCTGGTAGTGGAGGATTAAGACAATGGCTAAACTTTCCAAGCGTATGCGCGTTATTCGCGAAAAAGTTGACGGTACCAAAGAGTACTCCATCAACGAAGCCATTGCCCTGCTGAAAGAACTGGCTACCGCCAAGTTCGTTGAAAGCGTTGACGTTGCTGTCAACCTGGGTATCGACGCTCGTAAATCTGACCAGAACGTACGTGGTGCTACTGTACTGCCGCACGGTACCGGTCGTGATGTACGCGTTGCCGTATTTACTCAAGGTGCAAACGCCGAAGCAGCTAAAGCTGCCGGTGCTGACCTGGTAGGTATGGATGACCTGGCCGATCTGGTTAAGAAAGGCGAGATGAACTTCGACGTAGTTATCGCATCCCCGGATGCCATGCGCGTTGTTGGTCAACTGGGTCAAATCCTGGGCCCGCGCGGCCTGATGCCGAACCCGAAAGTTGGTACTGTAACCCCGAACGTTGCCGAAGCTGTCAAGAACGCCAAGGCTGGTCAGGTTCGTTATCGTAACGACAAGAATGGTATCATCCATACCACTCTGGGTAAGGTTTCTTTCAACGAAGTTCAGCTGAAAGAAAACTTGGAAGCTCTGCTGGTTGCCCTGAAAAAAGGCAAGCCCTCTTCCGCCAAAGGTCAATTCATCAAGAAAGTCAGCATCTCCACCACCATGGGTGCCGGTGTTGCCGTAGACCAAGCTTCTCTGGAAGCTCAGGCCTAATTGATGGGTTTTACAAGGCGCAAAATTTAATCTATAATTTTGCGCCTTGATTGGTTGGGGGTTTCGACCTCCGTCCAAGACCGCAGGAGGCTAAAAAGCCTTAATGTTTCCTGCGTAGACGGTGCCGGAAACCCAGCGAGAAAGATTCTTTCTCTTCTGGAATCCTGCTACCGCATCGTTCCCCTCTGTTGTAAAGGTAGGGGGGATGTGTCAGTACTGGGTCAATAGACCCGGATTCAATCCAGGAGTTAAGCCAATGGCATTGGGACTCGAAGACAAAAAGGCAATTGTTGCTGAAGTCAACGAAGCTGCCAAAGGCGCTCTTTCTGCAGTTGTTGCCGATTCTCGCGGTGTAACTGTAGACAAGATGACCGTCCTGCGTAAAACCGCTCGTGAAGCCGGTGTGTACATGCGCGTTGTGCGTAACACCCTGCTGCGTCGCGCGGTAGAAGGTACCGAATACGAGTGCCTGAACGACGCATTTACCGGTCCTACCTTGATTGCTTTCTCTAACGAACACCCGGGCGCTGCTGCTCGTCTGTTCAAAGAGTTTGCCAAAGCGAACCAAAAGTTCGAAATCAAGGCTGGCGCTTTTAACGGTGAGTTTATCGCCGCAGCACAAATTGATCGTCTGGCCACGCTGCCGACTTACGAAGAAGCAATTGCGAAGTTGATGGCGACTATGAAAGAAGCCTCTGCTGGCAAGCTGGTTCGTACTATCGCTGCTGTTCGCGACCAGAAACAAGCTGCTGCTTGATTCTCGCCTATTTAGGCTGTTTGAGTTTATTCAACATCAGGAATTTTTGTCATGTCTATCACTAAAGACCAAATCATCGAAGCCGTTGCTTCCATGTCCGTAATGGAAGTTGTTGAGCTGATCGAAGCTATGGAAGAGAAGTTCGGTGTTTCTGCCGCTGCTGCCGTAATGGCTGGCCCGGCTGCTGCTGAAGCAGTAGAAGAGAAGACCGAGTTCGACGTAGTTCTGACTGCTGCTGGCGCCAACAAAGTTGCCGTTATCAAAGCCGTTCGTGGCGCTACCGGTCTGGGCCTGAAAGAAGCCAAAGATCTGGTAGAAGCTGCTCCGGCTAACCTGAAGGAAGGCGTGTCCAAGGACGAAGCTGAAGCTCTGAAGAAAGAGCTGGAAGCTGCCGGTGCTTCTGTTGAGATCAAATAATCTGCATTTATGTAGATTAGCCTGATAAAACAGGCTAGGGCTGGTGAATTTTTGTTCACCAGCCTTTTTGCGCTGTAGACTGAGAGCATTTCACACCGTTTACGACTCTCGGTGCACCAGCAATCCGGACTGTCTTCTTTCGTCCGGGCCAACACAAAACGGTGTTGAGACAGAGCTGTCCCGCGGGACAGAGTGGGTCACTTATCAGCGAGCTGAGGAACCCTATGGTTTACTCTTATACCGAAAAAAAACGCATTCGTAAGGACTTCGGTAAGCGAGACCAGGTACTGGACACGCCTTATCTGTTGTCCATTCAGCTGGACTCCTTCAAGCAGTTCATCGAGGCTGACCCGGAAGGTGAATATGGCCTAGAGGCCGCTTTCCGTAGCGTTTTCCCGATCACCAGTTACTCCGGTAGTGCTGAGCTTCAGTATGTCAGCTATCGCCTGGGTGAGCCGGTATTTGACGTAAAAGAATGCCAGATCCGTGGAGTGACCTACTCCGCGCCGCTGCGTGTCAAGCTTCGTATGGTTCTGTACGACCGTGAAGCAGCTGCCGGCACCGTCAAAGACATCAAGGAACAAGAAGTATACATGGGCGAAATTCCGCTCATGACCGAGAACGGCACCTTTGTTATCAATGGTACCGAGCGGGTTATCGTCTCCCAGCTGCACCGCAGCCCGGGCGTCTTCTTCGACCACGATAAAGGCAAAACTCATTCATCCGGTAAGGTACTGTATAACGCTCGCGTTATCCCCTACCGTGGCTCCTGGCTGGACTTCGAGTTTGATGCGAAAGACAACCTGTTTGTCCGTATCGACCGTCGTCGCAAACTGCCAGCATCCATTATTCTGCGCGCCCTGGACTTCACTTCCGAACAAATCCTGGCCACCTTCTTCGAGACCATCGGTTTTGAAGTAAAAGATGGCAAGTTGATGATGGATCTGGTGCCGGAGCGTCTGCGTGGTGAAACTGCGACCTTTGACATCGTGGCCAATGGCGCCGTGGTGGTTGAGACCGGTCGTCGTGTGACTGCGCGTCACATCCGTCAGTTGGAAAAAGACGCCGTTACCCAGATTGAGGTTCCGGTTGAGTATGTTGTTGGCAAAGTTGCTGCCAAGGACTACGCACATCCGCAAACTGGCGAGATGGTCGTGACCGCCAACCAGGCGCTGAGCCTGGAAGCGATCGCCAACCTGTCCCAAGCCGGCTTCAAGCATTTCGAGGTTCTGTTCACCAACGAACTGGATCACGGTGCTTACATGTCCGAGACCCTGCGTGTCGACTCCAGCTCCAACCGTTTGGAAGCGCTGGTCGAGATCTATCGCATGATGCGTCCGGGCGAGCCGCCTACTCGCGAAGCTGCAGAACAGCTGTTCGAAAACCTGTTCTTCTCCGCCGAGCGTTACGACCTGTCTACCGTAGGTCGGATGAAGTTCAACCGCCGTCTGGGTCGTGAAGACGAGACTGGCGCAGGTGTACTGACCAAAGACGACATCGTCGATGTGATGAAGCGCCTGATCGACATCCGTAACGGTAACGACGAAGTGGACGATATCGACCACTTGGGTAACCGTCGTATCCGTTCTGTCGGTGAAATGGCTGAAAACCAGTTCCGCGTCGGTCTGGTGCGTGTCGAGCGTGCGGTCAAGGAGCGTCTCTCCCTGGGCGACCTGGACACCCTGATGCCGCAGGATCTGATCAACGCCAAGCCGATCTCCGCCGCAGTCAAAGAGTTCTTTGGTTCCAGCCAGCTGTCCCAGTTTATGGACCAGAACAACCCGCTCTCCGAAGTGACCCACAAGCGTCGTATCTCCGCGCTGGGCCCGGGCGGTTTGACTCGTGAGCGTGCCGGCTTTGAAGTCCGAGACGTACACCCGACCCACTACGGTCGTCTGTGCCCTATCGAGACTCCTGAAGGTCCGAACATCGGTCTGATCAACTCTCTGTCCGTGTACTCTCGTACCAACGAGTACGGTTTCCTCGAGACCCCGTACCGTAAGGTCATTGACGGTGTGATCACCGACGAAGTGGACTACCTGTCTGCTATTGAAGAAGGCAAGTACGTGATCGCACAGGCTAACGCCGCGACCACCGAAGATGGCCGTCTGAAAGATGAATTGATCCCGTGCCGTCACAAAGGTGAATCCACCTTTATGAACGCCGACCAGATCCAGTATATGGACGTGAGCCCGCAGCAGATCGTATCTGTGGCAGCGGCTCTGATCCCGTTCCTGGAACACGATGACGCGAACCGCGCATTGATGGGTTCAAACATGCAACGTCAGGCTGTACCGACTCTGCGTGCTGACAAGCCGCTGGTAGGTACCGGTATGGAACGCGCTGTGGCCGTTGACTCCGGTGTAACCGTAGTAGCCAAGCGTGGCGGCGTAATCGACTATGTCGATGCCTCCCGTATCGTCCTGAAGGTCAATGAAGATGAGCTGATGCCAGGCGAAGCCGGTATCGACATCTACAACCTGACCAAATACACCCGTTCCAACCAGAACACCTGTATCAACCAGCGTCCTTGCGTGATGTTGGGTGAGCCGGTCATGGCTGGCGACGTACTTGCTGACGGCCCGTCCACCGATCTGGGTGAACTGGCACTGGGTCAGAACATGCGCGTCGCGTTCATGCCGTGGAACGGTTACAACTTCGAAGACTCGATCCTGGTGAACGAGCGTGTTGTTCAGGAAGATCGCCTGACCACCATCCATATCCAGGAACTGGCCTGTATCTCCCGTGACACCAAACTGGGTCCGGAAGAGATCACTGCTGACATCCCGAACGTGGGCGAAGCCGCTCTGTCCAAGCTGGACGAGTCCGGTATCGTCTACGTGGGTGCCGAAGTGAAGGGCGGCGACATTCTGGTCGGTAAGGTAACACCGAAAGGTGAAACCCAGCTGACGCCGGAAGAGAAGCTGCTGCGCGCCATCTTCGGTGAGAAGGCGTCCGACGTGAAGGACTCCTCCCTGCGTGTACCGAACGGTGTGTACGGTACCGTGGTTGACGTGCAAGTCTTTACCCGCGATGGCGTGGAAAAAGACAAGCGCGCCAAAGAAATCGAAGAGATGCAGCTGAAGGAAGCGAAGAAGGACTTGACCGAAGAGTTCAAGATCCTGGAAGACGGCATTTTCGGCCGCTCCCGCAACCTGCTGCTGGCCGCCGGTTACAGCGAAGATCGTCTGAACAAGCTCGATCGCTCCAAGTGGTTTGAACTGGCCATCGAAGACGAAGGCAAGCAGACCGAACTGGAACAGATCGCTGAACAGCACGTTGAGCTGAAAGCCGAGTTCGACAAGAAATTCGAGAACAAGCGTCGCAAGATTATCCAGGGTGATGATCTGGCACCGGGCGTACTGAAAATCGTCAAGGTTTATCTGGCAGTCAAGCGTCGCATCCAGCCGGGTGACAAGATGGCGGGCCGTCACGGTAACAAGGGTGTTATCTCCAAGATCTGTCCGGTCGAGGATATGCCTCATGACGAGTTCGGCCGTCCGGTCGACATCGTACTGAACCCGCTGGGCGTACCATCCCGTATGAACATCGGTCAGATCCTCGAAGTGCACCTGGGCCTTGCGGCCAAGGGTATCGGCGAGAAGATCGATCGCATGGTCAAAGAGCAGCGCGAGCTGCACGAGATGCGCAACTTCCTGCAACAGGTCTATGACCTGGGCGAGAAGGACACCCAGCAAGTGAACATCGCCGAACTGTCTGACGACGACGTACGTACCCTGGTGGGTAACCTGCGTAAGGGTCTGCCGGTTGCTACTCCAGTGTTTGATGGTGCCAAAGAGCGCGAAATCAAAGCCCTGCTGAAGCTGGCCGATCTGCCGGAATCCGGTCAGATTGATCTGTTCGATGGCCGTACCGGTAACCGCTTCGAGCGTAAAGTAACCGTTGGTTACATGTACATGCTGAAGCTGAACCACTTGGTCGACGACAAGATGCACGCGCGTTCTACCGGTTCTTACAGCCTGGTTACCCAGCAGCCGCTGGGTGGTAAGGCTCAGTTCGGTGGTCAGCGTTTCGGTGAGATGGAAGTGTGGGCCCTGGAGGCTTACGGTGCGGCATATACCCTGCAGGAAATGCTGACCGTCAAGTCTGACGATGTGAATGGCCGTACCAAGATGTATAAGAACATCGTGGATGGCGACCACCGTATGGAGCCGGGCATGCCCGAATCCTTCAACGTATTGCTGAAGGAAATCCGCTCTCTGGGTATCAACATCGAGCTGGACGAAGAGTAAGAGCTCGCTCTTATTGTTCGAGAATTGACGTGGGCGCCCCGCTGTTTTGGCAGCCGGGGCGCCGAGGTTAGACTCCTGACAGGGGAAACACGTGAAAGACTTACTCAAGTTTTTGAAGGCTCAGACCAAGACCGAAGAGTTTGACAGTATCAAGATCGGTCTGGCCTCTCCTGACATGATCCGCTCCTGGTCATTCGGTGAGGTCAAAAAGCCTGAGACCATCAACTACCGGACTTTCAAGCCGGAGCGTGATGGTCTGTTCTGCGCCCGTATCTTCGGACCGGTGAAGGACTACGAGTGTCTGTGCGGCAAGTACAAGCGCCTGAAACACCGTGGTGTGATCTGTGAGAAGTGCGGCGTTGAAGTGACCCAGACCAAGGTACGTCGTGAGCGTATGGGCCACATTGAGCTGGCCAGCCCGACTGCCCACATCTGGTTCCTGAAGTCCCTGCCGTCCCGTATCGGTCTGCTGCTGGACATGACCCTGCGCGACATCGAGCGCGTGCTCTACTTCGAATCTTTCGTCGTAATCGAGCCGGGTATGACCAACCTCGAACGCAGCCAGATGCTCTCTGAAGAGCAGTACCTGGATGCGCTGGAAGAGTGGGGCGACGAATTTGACGCCAAGATGGGTGCCGAAGCAATCCTGGCATTGCTGCGTGCTATCGATCTGGAAGGTGAAGTCAAAACCATGCGTGAGGAGCTGGATCAAACCAACTCCGAGACCAAGCGCAAGAAGACCACCAAGCGTCTGAAGCTGATGGAAGCTTTCCTGCAGTCCGGCAACAAGCCGGAGTGGATGATCATGACAGTGCTGCCTGTGCTGCCGCCGGACCTGCGTCCGCTGGTACCGCTGGACGGCGGCCGTTTCGCGACTTCCGATCTGAACGATCTGTATCGTCGCGTGATCAACCGTAACAACCGCTTGAAGCGTCTGCTGGATCTGGCTGCTCCGGACATCATCGTGCGCAACGAAAAGCGTATGCTGCAAGAGTCCGTCGATGCCCTGCTGGATAACGGTCGTCGCGGTCGTGCCATCACCGGTTCCAACAAGCGCCCGCTGAAATCCCTGGCCGACATGATCAAGGGTAAGCAGGGTCGTTTCCGTCAGAACTTGCTCGGTAAGCGTGTCGACTACTCCGGTCGTTCCGTTATCACCGTAGGCCCGACTCTGCGTCTGCATCAGTGCGGTCTGCCGAAGAAGATGGCTCTGGAACTGTTCAAGCCGTTCATCTATGGCAAGCTGGAAACCCGCGGTCTGGCGACTACTATCAAGGCCGCCAAGAAGATGGTGGAGCGTGAGGAAGCTGTCGTTTGGGATATCCTGGACGAAGTGATCCGCGAACATCCGGTTCTGTTGAACCGTGCACCGACTCTGCACCGTCTGGGTATCCAGGCATTCGAACCGACTCTGGTCGAAGGCAAGGCAATCCAGCTGCACCCGCTGGTTTGTGCTGCGTATAACGCGGACTTCGATGGTGACCAGATGGCGGTCCACGTACCGCTGACCCTGGAAGCCCAGCTGGAAGCGCGTGCGCTGATGATGTCTACCAACAACATCCTGTCGCCTGCCTCCGGTGAGCCGATCATCGTTCCTTCTCAGGACGTGGTCTTGGGTCTGTACTACATGACCCGTGCCCGTATCAACGCCAAAGGCGAAGGTATGGTGCTGGCCGGCCCGAAAGAAGCCGAGAAAGTATATCGCGCCGGTCTGGCCGATCTGCATGCTCGTGTGAAAGTACGCATTACCGAATACCTGCGTCAGGAAGACGGTTCTCTGCGTGAACACACCGAGATGAAGAACACCACCGTTGGTCGTGCGATCCTGAGCCTGATCCTGCCGAAAGGCATGGAATACGCCCTGATCGACGAGCCGAAGGTGCTGACTGCTGCAGAACAGGCTGATCTGGATGCCAATCCGCAGAACTGGATCAAGTGCGTATCCAACAAGGCGCTGGGCAAAAAGCTCATCTCCCGTCTGCTGAACACCTGCTATCGCAAGCAGGGCCTGAAGGACACCGTTATCTTCGCTGACCAGCTGATGTATACCGGTTTCCACTACGCGGCCCTGTCCGGTGCTTCCGTTGGTATTGATGACATGGTCATCCCGGATGCCAAGAAAGACATCATCGCGGCAGCCGAAGCCGAAGTTGCCGAGATCCAGGACCAGTTCCTGTCTGGTCTGGTAACTGCGGGCGAGCGTTACAACAAGGTTATCGATATCTGGGCCAGCGCCAACGAGCGCGTCTCCAAGGCCATGATGGAGAACTTGTCCAAAGAGCGTAACGTCAACTCGCTGGGTGAAGAAGAAGAGCAGGCCTCGTTCAACAGCATCTTTATGATGGCCGACTCTGGTGCGCGTGGTTCCGCTGCCCAGATCCGTCAGCTGGCCGGTATGCGTGGCCTGATGGCCAAGCCGGATGGCTCCATCATCGAGACCCCGATCATCGCGAACTTCCGCGAAGGTCTGAACGTACTGCAGTACTTTATCTCTACCCACGGTGCTCGTAAGGGTCTGGCGGATACTGCACTGAAGACTGCGAACTCCGGTTACCTGACTCGTCGTCTGGTAGACGTGGCGCAAGACATGGTGATCACCGAGGACGATTGCGGCACTACCGACGGTCTGTGGATGACTCCGCTGATCGAGGGTGGCGACGTGGTCGAGCCGCTGCGTGAGCGCGTGCTGGGTCGTGTGGTGGCAGAAGATGTCATCAAGCCGGGTACCGAGGACGAGATCCTGGTTGCTCGCAACACCCTGCTCGACGAGCAGCTGTGTGACCTGCTGGAACGCAACTCCGTTGACCGTGTGAAGGTACGTTCTGCCATCACCTGTGAAACCGACTTCGGTAACTGTGCTCACTGCTACGGCCGTGATCTGGCCCGTGGTCACTTGGTTAACAAGGGTGAGGCTGTCGGTGTTATCGCCGCCCAGTCCATCGGTGAACCGGGTACCCAGCTGACGATGCGTACTTTCCACATCGGTGGTGCTGCATCTCGTGCCGCTGCTGAAAGCAGCATCCAGGTCAAGAACACCGGTACCATCAAGCTGCAGAACGCCAAGTTCGTTCACAACAGCGATGACAAACTGGTTATCACCTCACGTTCTACCGAACTGACCATCATGGACGACATGGGCCGTACCAAGGAAAGCCACAAGCTGCCTTACGGTTCTGTGCTGGAAGTGAAGGATGGCCAGGCCGTGAGCGCTGGTGAGACCGTTGCTAACTGGGATCCGCACACCCACCCGATCATCACCGAAGTGGCAGGTCGCCTGCAGTTCGAACACATGATCGATGGCGTGACCATCACTCGTCAGACCGACGAGCTGACCGGTCTCTCTTCTATCGTCGTACTGGATGTCAACGAGCGTCCGAGCGCCGGTAAAGAGATGCGTCCGACCGTTAAACTGGTCGACCTGAACGGCAAAGACGTGATGATCCCGGGTACCGATGTAGCCGCCCAGTACTTCCTGCCGGGTAAGGCGATCGTGAACCTGGAAGATGGTGCCAACGTGGGCGTGGGTGACGCGGTAGCGCGTATCCCGCAAGAGTCCGGCGGTACCAAGGACATCACCGGTGGTCTGCCGCGCGTTGCGGATCTGTTCGAAGCACGTCAACCGAAGGAACCGGCAATTCTGGCCGAGATCTCCGGTACCATCTCCTTCGGTAAAGAGACCAAGGGCAAACGCCGTCTGGTCATTACCCCGACCGATGGTGGCAACGTCTACGAAGAGATGATTCCGAAGTGGCGTAACCTGAACGTGTTCGAAGGTGAAAAAGTTGAGAAGGGTGAAGTGCTGGCGGACGGTCCTGAGTCTGCTCACGACATCCTGCGTCTGCGCGGTATCAGCCCGGTCGCCAACTACATCGCCAACGAAGTGCAGGACGTTTACCGTCTGCAAGGCGTTAAGATCAACGACAAGCACATCGAAGTCATCGTTCGTCAGATGCTGCGCAAGTGCGAGATCCTGACTGCTGGCGACACCGATCTGATCGAAGGCGAACAGGTTGAAGTAGCTCGTGTGAAGATTGCCAACCGTAAGCTGGTTGCCGAGGGCAAGACCCCTGCGACCTACCGTCATGTACTGATGGGTATTACCAAGGCATCTCTGAGCACCGAGTCCTTCATCTCCGCGGCTTCCTTCCAGGAAACCACTCGCGTTCTGACCGAAGCCGCCGTAGGTGGCAAGCGTGATGAACTGCGTGGTCTGAAAGAGAACGTCATCGTGGGTCGTCTGATCCCGGCTGGTACCGGCTTTGCCTACCACCACAGCCGGATCAACCAGCGTGCTGCCGCAGCTCGTGCTGTTGGTACCCCGCAGGTGACCGCTGATGAAGCGGAGCAGAACCTGGCGGATCTGCTGAACGCAGCCGGTAGCTTCGACGAAGAGTAACTCGTCATCCGTGATTGAAAAGGGCTCCTTCAAGGAGCCCTTTTTGTTGGCCAATTCCTCGGCAAAGGTAGACGCAGCGCGGGTTTCAGGATGATCCAGAGCAAAGTTGTAGAGTAAAAAATCAAAAAAAGTTGACTTTACTCCCCTGCAATTTAAAACTCGGGAAAGTTGAATGGTTATTACAGGGGTAGAACATGACTGTCGGTATCGAGGAAGCCATGCTTCCCGAAGAACAGCTGATCAGCCGCACTTTTACAGATGAAGACAGGGAATTGTTGCGCTCATACGATGGGCTCATCGATGGCTTGGCCGAGCTGTTCGGCAAGCATTGTGAAGTGGTTCTCCACTCCCTGGAAAATCTGCACGAGTCGGTGATCAAGATCGCCAACGGCTTCAATACCGGACGCACCCTCGGGGCGCCCATCACCGATCTCGCCCTGCGCATGCTCAAGGACATCGAGAGCACCGGCCAGGATTACACCCAGAGCTATTTCGCTCGCAGCCGTACCGGTGCGCTGATGAAGTCGAGCACCATCGCCATTCGCAACAGCGAGCGGCAAGTGGTGGGGCTGATCTGCATCAACCTGCACATCAATGCGCCTTTCCACGAGTTCGTGGCCGAATTTTTCCCGACGCCCCAGCAGGCGGCGCGTCAGTCACCAGAGACCTTCGCCAACAGCGTGGAAGAGCTGGTTGCCCAGACGGTGGATAACACCATCGACGAGATCAATCGCGATCCCACCGTGGCCAACAATGCCAAGAACCGCTTCATCGTGACCCAGCTGTTCGAGAAGGGCATTTTCGACATCAAGGATTCGATCAATCTGGTGGCGGACAAACTCAATATTTCAAAACATACCGTTTATCTTTACATCCGACAGCGCAAGCAGGGTGAAGACGAGAACGAGTAACTCATTCCAGAAGGGGATAGATGAATGGCTAAAGAAGTGATTGCAACCGACAAGGCGCCTGCCGCGATTGGTCCGTATGTTCAGGCTACCAAGGTTGGCGAGATGATCTTCACCTCCGGGCAGATCCCGCTCGATCCTGCCACCATGGAAATCGTGGCTGGCGGCATTGAAGAGCAGGCCGAACGGGTGATGAAGAACCTGGTTGCCGTGTTGCACGCTGCCGGTGCCGATGCCAGCAAAGTGGTCAAAACCACCTGCTTCCTGAGCGACATGAACAACTTCGTTGCCTTCAATCAGGTCTATGCCCGCTACTTTGGCGATGCGGCGCCAGCCCGCTCCTGCGTGGAGGTGGCTCGTCTGCCGAAAGATGTGCTGGTCGAGGTCGAGGCGATTGCCCATCTCTGATCAACAGATTGAATCAAGCCCCTCCTGGCAGGGGCTTTTTTGTTTTTGGCGTAAAATGGACCGGGTCAGCACAGGAGTCCTGCTATGAGTCTGAGTTTTGCCATCCTGGTCACGGGGCCCGCCTATGGCACCCAGTCGGCCAGCACCGCCTATCGTTTTGCCCGCACCTTGTTGGCACAGGGGCATACCTTGTCCCACCTGTTCTTCTATCAGGATGGGGTCTGCAACGGCAACGGTCTGCACCTGCCAGCATCCGATGAGACTGACCTGGTGCGTCTGTGGCGAGAGCTGGCAGAAGTGCAGGGGATCCGTATCGACGTCTGCGTCGCCGCCGCCATGCGACGCGGTGTGCTCGATGAGCAGGAGGCCAAGGGGGCAGGGCAGGTGCACTTCAATCTGCAACCGCCATTTTGCCTGAGCGGTCTGGGCCAGTTGGCCGAGGCGGCGCTCACCGCCGATCGGCTGGTTCAGTTCTAGGGGGAGTCATGAGCAAGAAAATCGCCTTTATCTGCAGTCGTGGCCCCCATGGCCATGCCGCCGGCCGGGAAGGACTGGATGCCTTGTTGGCCACCTCTGCCATGACCGATGAGCTGGCCCTCTTCCTGATTGGGGACGGCGTGCTGCAACTGCTCAAGGATCAGCAACCTGCTGCCATTTTGCAGCGCCACTACGCGCCCACCTTCAAAATGCTGGAACTCTACGACATTGAAGAGGTCTATGTTTGTGCTGACTCGCTGGCAGAGCGTGGCGTGACAGTGGATGATCTGCTGATCCCCGTCGAGAGTCTGCCGCGCCAGGAAATGGCTCGGCGCTGGGCCCAATGTTCGACCCACATCAGCTTTTGAGGTCTCCATGTTGCATCTGATATTGAACTCTCCCTTTCAGAGTCAGGCTCTGGCAGAGGCGCTCTCATACCTTCAGCCCGAGGATGAGCTGGTACTGATGCAGGATGCCGTGATTGCGGCATCGGCTCCCCAGTGGAGCGCGCGGCTGGCGGGTATCCCGCTTTATGTGATGCAGGAAGATCTGCAAGCTCGCGGTTTGCAGCATCGGGTGGGCAATGTGCTCGATATGGCGGGTCTGGTGGCACTGATTGCGCAAAAAGGTTCCCCGCGCACCTGGGGTGGCTGATAAGCACATTTCCATGAAAATTCAAGGAGATGTCGTGAAATCAAACGGATCCGAATTGCCCTTTTGTGACGCAAATTGTATAAATCTTGACTCCCCAGACAACAGGGCATAAAATTTCGCGTCCCCGTATCTGCGGGGAGGATTTTCCACACGTTTATGAAGTCATTATCAGGAGCCTTTTGATGGCAACTATTAACCAGTTGGTTCGCAAGCCACGCATCAAGCTCGTTGTGAAAAGCAACGTGCCGGCGCTGGAAGCGTGCCCTCAGAAGCGTGGCGTATGCACTCGTGTATATACCACCACCCCGAAGAAGCCTAACTCTGCATTGCGTAAAGTGTGCCGTGTACGTCTGACCAACGGCTTCGAAGTCACCTCCTACATCGGCGGTGAAGGTCACAACCTGCAAGAGCACTCTGTTGTTCTGATCCGTGGCGGTCGTGTAAAAGACTTGCCAGGTGTTCGTTATCACACCGTTCGTGGTGCGTTGGACTGTGCCGGTGTTAAAGACCGTAAGCAGGCTCGCTCCAAGTATGGCGTGAAGCGTCCTAAAGCTTAATGGTTCTCCGTTAAGTAAGGCCAAACGTTAATTCGTTTCTAGTTAGATAGCTTTCTAGTTTTGGGTAATCCCTGAAGTTACGGAGAATTTGAAATGCCAAGACGTCGTGTTGTTGGTCAGCGTAAAATCCTGCCAGATCCCAAGTTCGGATCAGAGCTGCTGGCTAAATTTGTCAACGTAGTAATGGTTGACGGTAAGAAATCTGTTGCAGAAGCCATTGTTTATGGCGCCCTGGACATCATTGCCACCAAATCTGGCAAAGAGCACCTGGCCGTATTCGAAGAAGCTCTGGATAACATTCGTCCGGCGGTCGAGGTTAAATCTCGTCGCGTCGGTGGTGCAACCTATCAGGTGCCGGTAGAAGTTCGTCCGGTACGTCGCAATGCCCTGGCAATGCGCTGGTTGGTTGATGCCGCTCGTAAACGTGGTGAAAAATCAATGGCTCAGCGTCTGGCTGGCGAGCTGCTGGATGCCGCTGACAATAAGGGTTCGTCTGTCAAGAAACGTGAAGACGTTCACCGTATGGCTGAAGCGAACAAAGCCTTCGCTCACTTCCGCTGGTAATCCGCTTGCGCAGGGTCTTTTGACTCTGCGCACCTTTAATTATCTAGGGACAAGCGCCTTAGTAAGAGGATGACAATGGCTCGTACAACCCCCATTGAGCGTTATCGTAACATCGGTATCTCCGCTCACATTGACGCCGGTAAGACTACTACTACCGAGCGCGTACTGTTTTACACCGGTGTAAGTCACAAGATCGGTGAAGTTCACGATGGCGCTGCCACCATGGACTGGATGGAACAGGAACAAGAGCGTGGTATCACCATCACCTCCGCCGCGACCACCGCTTTCTGGTCCGGTATGGGTAAACAGTTCCAACCGCACCGTATCAACATCATCGATACCCCGGGCCACGTTGACTTTACTATCGAAGTAGAGCGTTCAATGCGTGTTCTGGACGGTGCCGTGATGGTGTACTGTGCCGTAGGTGGCGTACAGCCACAGTCTGAAACCGTATGGCGTCAGGCTAACAAGTACAAGGTTCCCCGTATCGCGTTCGTCAACAAGATGGACCGTACCGGCGCCAACTTCCTGCGCTGCGTTGAGCACATCAAGACCCGTCTGAAAGGTACTCCGGTTCCCCTTCAGCTGAACATCGGCTCTGAAGAGAACTTCAAGGGCGTTGTTGACCTGGTCAAGATGAAGGCGATCAACTGGAATGAAGCTGATCAGGGCGTATCCTTCGATTACGAAGACGTCCCGGCCGAGTTGCTGGAACAGGCGCAAGAAATGCGCATGAATCTGGTTGAAGCTGCTGCTGAAGCGTCTGAAGACCTGATGGAAAAATACTTGGGCGGCGAAGAGCTGACCGAGGAAGAGATCAAAGGTGCTCTGCGTCAGCGCGTGCTGAACAACGAAATCATCCTGGTAACCTGTGGCTCCGCGTTCAAGAACAAGGGCGTACAGGCAATGCTGGATGCCGTGATCGAGTACCTGCCGGCTCCGACCGACGTTGCTGCTATCGACGGCCTGAAAATGGACGGCGAGACCAAAGACGAGCGTCACGCTTCTGATGACGAGCCGTTCTCTGCTCTGGCGTTCAAGATCGCTACCGACCCGTTCGTTGGTAACCTGACCTTCTTCCGTGTCTACTCTGGCGTGATCAACTCCGGTGACACCGTGCTGAACTCCGTCAAGGACAAGCGCGAGCGTTTTGGCCGTATCGTTCAGATGCATGCCAACAAGCGTGAAGAGATCAAAGAAGTACGCGCTGGTGACATCGCTGCTGCCATCGGTCTGAAAGACGTGACCACTGGTGACACCCTGTGTGACCCGAACGCACCGATTATCCTCGAGCGTATGGAATTCCCGGAGCCGGTAATTTCTATCGCGGTTGAGCCGAAAACCAAGGCTGACCAGGAGAAGATGGGTCTGGCTCTGGGCCGTCTGGCTCAGGAAGATCCGTCCTTCCGCGTATGGACTGACGAAGAGTCAGGTCAAACCATCATCGCTGGTATGGGTGAGCTGCACCTGGACATCATCGTTGACCGTATGCGTCGCGAGTTCAAGGTTGAAGCCAACGTAGGTAAGCCGCAGGTTGCTTACCGTGAAACCATCCGTACCACCGTTAAAGACATCGAAGGCAAGCATGCCAAGCAGTCTGGTGGTCGCGGTCAGTACGGTCATGTTGTTATCGACATGTACCCGCTGGAAGAAGGCAAAGCCTACGAATTCGTCAACGACATCAAAGGTGGTGTCATTCCTGGTGAATTCATCCCGGGTGTTGATAAAGGTATCCGTGAGCAGCTCAAATCTGGTCCGCTGGCTGGTTACCCGGTTATGGATCTGGGTGTGCGTCTGCACTTCGGTTCTTACCACGATGTCGACTCTTCCGAACTGGCGTTCAAAATCGCTGCTTCCATGGCCTTTAAGGCTGGCTTCATGAAAGCCAACCCGGTTCTGCTCGAACCGATCATGAAAGTAGAAGTTGAAACTCCGGAAGATTACATGGGCGACGTTATCGGTGACCTGAACCGTCGTCGTGGCCTGATCGAAGGTATGGAAGATGGCCCGTCCGGCAAGATCGTACGTGCTCTGGTGCCGCTGGCCGAAATGTTCGGTTATGCAACTGCACTGCGTTCCGCTACCCAGGGTCGTGCTTCCTACGCCATGGAATTCGCCAAGTATCACGATGCACCGACCAACGTTGCACAAGCCGTGATCGAAGAGCGCAAATCCAAGTAATTTAAGATTCCCCGCCTACGACGGTAGGCGGGTTTAACCTAGAAGGACTACGTCGTGTCTAAAGAAAAATTTGAGCGTAATAAACCGCACGTAAACGTCGGCACCATCGGCCACGTTGACCACGGTAAAACCACCCTGACTGCAGCTATCACCAACGTGCTGGCCAAGCACTTCGGTGGTAAAGCTTTCGCCTTCGACCAGATCGACAAGGCACCGGAAGAGCGTGAGCGTGGTATCACCATCAATACCTCCCACGTAGAATACGACACCGCTACCCGTCACTACGCCCACGTAGATTGCCCGGGTCACGCCGACTACGTTAAAAACATGATCACCGGTGCTGCCCAGATGGACGGCGCGATCCTGGTAGTAGCAGCGACTGACGGCCCGATGCCGCAGACTCGTGAGCACATCCTGCTGGGTCGTCAGGTTGGTATCCCGTACATGATCGTGTTCATGAACAAGTGTGACATGGTTGATGACGAAGAGCTGCTCGAACTGGTAGAGATGGAAGTTCGTGAACTGCTGACCGAGTACGACTTCCCGGGTGATGACCTGCCGGTAGTTCGTGGTTCCGCACTGAAAGCGCTGGAAGGCGACGCTCAGTGGGAAGAGAAGATCATCGAGCTGGCTGGCCACCTGGATACCTACATCCCGGAGCCGGAGCGCGCGATTGACCAGCCGTTCCTGATGCCTATCGAAGACGTATTCTCTATCGCTGGCCGTGGTACTGTAGTTACCGGTCGTGTAGAGCGCGGTATCGTTAAAGTAGGTGAGACTGTAGAAATCGTTGGTATCAAAGATACCGTTTCTACCACCTGTACCGGTGTTGAAATGTTCCGTAAGCTGCTGGACGAAGGTCGTGCAGGCGAGAACATCGGCGCGCTGCTGCGTGGTGTTAAGCGTGAAGACGTAGAGCGTGGTCAGGTACTGGCCAAGCCGGGTTCTATCAAGCCGCACACCAAGTTCGAATCTGAAGTGTACGTACTGTCCAAAGAAGAAGGCGGTCGTCATACCCCGTTCTTCAAAGGCTACCGTCCGCAGTTCTACTTCCGTACTACCGACGTGACCGGTACCATCGAACTGCCGGAAGGCGTAGAGATGGTAATGCCGGGCGACAACATCAAAATGGTTGTTACCCTGATTGCTCCGATCGCAATGGACGACGGCCTGCGTTTCGCTATCCGTGAAGGTGGCCGTACCGTAGGTGCTGGTGTTGTAGCTAGCGTAATCGCCTAATCGATTCGTTATATACAAACATGAAAAGGGGTGGCTTCGGCCACCCCTTTTATTTTTGGGGCTATTTATGGCCTGTGAGATACTGGGCAAAACCATTGATAGAGGTAGTTTCCGTGAGCAACCCCGCCATTTTTCTGGATCGTGACGGTGTCATCAATGAAGACACTGGCTATGTCAGCCAAGTCGATGATTTCCATTTTCTGCCCGGAGTCATAGACGCTCTGCAGCTCCTCAAAAAGAAAGGCTATCTACTGGTCGTCGTCACTAACCAGTCCGGAATCGCCCGCGGCTACTTCAGTGAAGATGACTTCATGAATCTGACTGAATGGATGGATTGGTCACTGGCTGATCGGGATGTGGATCTTGATGGCATCTACTTCTGCCCCCATCACCCGGATCACGGCGCCCCCTGTGATTGCCGCAAACCGGAGCCAGGCATGCTGCTGTTGGCACAACAGGAACTGGGGATCGACATGAGTCGTTCCTATATGGTGGGTGACAAGCCTTCCGATCTAAAAGCTGCCGTCAATGCTGGTGTTGGTCACAAGATCATGGTCAGAACCGGTAAGCCGGTGACCGAAACGGGTAGTGCGCTGGCCGATGCTCTCTATGACAATCTGCACGATTTTGCTGTTGCGGTGCCTGCAGTGAGCTGATTTCGCCGGTTTAATATGCTAGTTGGTGGCTTTGTGAGCGAACAAACAGCGAAAGCCATCTTTTTGCAATTATCTGCTTGCCAGAAAGAATCTGTTCCCTATAATGCGCCTCCATCGACAGGGCAAGCGGCAACGCAGAAAGCCAAGTCGGTAACCTCGAAAAGCCTTTGAAAATAAGGCTTGACTCGAGAAGGCGGTTGAGTAGAATTCCACTCCCGCAGCAACACA